>JBFHWK010000048.1:0-15354 GCA_041589075.1 Rhodothermales bacterium | reverse complement strand
CGGGTTCGTTGGGAACTCCTAAAACCACGTCCGGTAGTAGATTCGGGCTATCGCGGCCCAGATTTGACACCGGCTTCGACGGCGTCGTATCATTGATTTGAACGCGGAATTAGCTCAGTTGGTAGAGCGCAACCTTGCCAAGGTTGAGGTCGCCGGTTCGAGCCCGGTATTCCGCTCAGAAGGCTCATGGGATTGCCCGTGAGCCTTTCTTATTTTGGCCGGCGCATCTCGATTTTTTGAGAATGGATCTTTTCAGCGGCAAGGGCGAGGATAGGGTGGCGGTTGTGGATGGGCTGAGGACGCCGTTCGCACGTCAGGCAACGGCCTTTAGGGATTTGAACGCCGTTGAGTTGGGCGCCATCGTGACACGCGAGCTCCTTGCGCGCGTATCGGTGCCGCGCACCGAGATTGAACGGATCGTGTACGGCGCGGTAGGCATCCTGCCGGAGGCACCGAACATCGCTCGCGAAGTCGGACTGGCTGCCGGCCTGCCTCCGGAAGCCGACGCCTTCAGCATCTCGCGTGCATGCGCGTCAAGCTTTCAGACGACGATCTCGCTGGCGCAGGCTATCGCCGCAGGCGAGATCGACGCCGGGCTTTGCGGAGGCGCAGACTCAACGTCGGTGCTGCCTATTCAGGTTTCAAAGAAATTCTCGAAGACACTCATCAGGGCCTCCAGGGCGAGATCGTTCTTGGAACGCCTCCGACTCTACCTCCGGCTTCGACCATCCGACCTGCTGCCGGTGCCGCCCGCCGTCAAAGATTTCACTACCGACATGACCATGGGTGAGATCGCTGAGCAGATGGCTAAGAACCATGGTGTCACCCGCGAAGAGCAGGACGAGTTTGCACTGAGATCTCATCGGCTTGCCGCGCAGGCATGGAACGACAAATATCTAGACCATGAGGTGATGCCCGTGTTCGTTCCGCCGTTCGATGAGTTCATACGTCGCGACAACAACGTGCGCGAGGATACGACTCTAGAGAAGATGGCGCGCCTCAAGCCTGCGTTCGACCGTCGTCACGGTACGGTAACAGCGGCGAACTCTACACCGCTCACCGATGGAGCCTCGACAATGTTGCTGATGAGCGATCGAAAGAGGCGCGAGCTCGGCCTTTCGGCCCTTGGATACATTCGTTCGTACGCATTCGTGTCCATCGATCCCTATAACGATGCGTTGATGGGACCGTCATACGCTACGCCGCTGGCACTCGACCGTGCCGGCATGCAGCTCGCGGACATCGACCTCATCGAGATGCATGAGGCCTTCGCTTCGCAGGCGCTTGCGAATCTCAAAAACTGGCCGTCTCGGTCGTTTGCGAGAGAGAAGCTGGGGCGGGATCAACCCATAGGTGAGGTGGACTGGGACCGATTCAACATACAGGGAGGCTCAATTGCTTACGGCCATCCGTTTGCGGCTACCGGTGGTCGACTGATCATTCAGTTGCTAAAGCAGTTGCGACGGTGGGGCGGGGGCGTGGGCCTGGCAACAGCATGCGCTGCCGGTGGCATCGGCGCCGCGGTCGTTCTTGAGTCAGCATAGCAAATGAAAACTGCAACTTTCGAGACACAACAGTTCGGTCCGTTTGCGCTCACACTCGTAGACGACGGAATCGGCCTGGTGCTCATTGACGTCGCAGGTGAAAAGCAGAACGTGTTGCGGGCCGAGTACATCGCGGACGCCTCGCGGCTACTGGATCTTGTCGAGGACGATCGTCGAATTAACGGACTGATCTTTGAGAGCGCGAAGGAGGATTCGTTCGTCGCCGGGGCGGACATCCGAATGCTGCTTGCCTGTACCACTGCGGAGGAAGCCTCCGCGCTTTCTCGAGAGGGCCAGCAGCTGTTTGGCAGGATCGAAACGTGCCGCGTTCCGGTTGTGGCAGCGATCAATGGCGCCTGCCTCGGCGGGGGCCTCGAGATGGCCCTCGCCTGCCATGGCCGTGTCTGTACTGACGAACCGTCTACCGTGATGGGAACGCCCGAGGTTAGACTCGGCGTCCTGCCGGGGTCGGGTGGAACGCAGCGCCTACCGCGGCTGGTGGGTTTGCAGGTCGCACTCGACATGATGCTTACAGGCCGACACGTTCGGCCGCGACGTGCGAAAAAGATTGGTCTTGTCGGCGAGGTGGTACCCCGCACGATTCTGCGAACGTCAGCCGTCGAACTGGTCCGCCGCCTGAGCCAGAGGCACTCACGAAGGACGCGCCGTCGAGGTGTCGTGGACGTGGCGCTCGAAGGCAATCCGGTAGGGCGGAAGATCGTATTCTCCATGGCGCGGAGAAATGCCCAGAAGGCCACCGGGGGCCATTATCCTGCTCCTCCTGCCATCATTGATTGCGTGGAGGCCGGGTTGAGCGATGGGATTGAGAAGGGCCTGTTGCTGGAATCGCAACGTTTCGGTGAGCTTGCGATGACCACTGAGGCGGCCGCGCTTATGGGTCTGTTTCTTGACTCGACAGAGCTGAAGGGTGAGACCGGCGTCAGCGACCCGGCCGCTCGCCCCAAAACCATCAGGCGTGTCGGAATTCTCGGTGCCGGACTGATGGGTGCCGGAATCGCCTATGTCACTTGCTCCAAGGCGGAGGCGGAGGTGCGCCTAAAGGATCGGGACGAGGAGAGCCTTGCGAAGGGTCTCAAGTACGTGAACCAACGCATCGAGCGATCCGTCAAGCGCTCCCGTCTCGACGCGCGAGTCGGGCAGAAGCAGTTATCACGGATCACGACGACCCTGGACTATTCAGGCTTCAAAAACGTCGACCTCGTTATTGAAGCGGTTTTCGAGGATCTCGACCTCAAGCGTCGGATCGTGGCCGAGGTGGAAGATAGCGGGCGCGAGGGTCTGATCTTCGCAACGAACACGTCGTCAATTCCCGTCTCGCAGATCGCGGCCGAAGCACAAAGGCCTGAAAACATAGTCGGGATGCATTATTTCTCGCCGGTCGAACGAATGCCCCTGTTGGAAATCGTGGTCACCGATGTGACGAGTCCCGTTACTGTTGCAACGGCCGTGCAGTTCGGGAAGCGTCAGGGCAAGACCGTCATCGTCGTGCGCGACGGACCGGGCTTCTATGTAAACCGGATTCTGGCGCCGTATCTGAATGAGGCGGGACGCCTCTTACAGGAAGGTGTGCGAATCGATCGCATCGACCGCGCGGCCACGGAATTTGGTTTTCCGCTCGGCCCATTCGCGTTGATGGATGAAGTAGGTTTGGACGTCGCGGCAAAAGTCGCCACGGTGCTTCAGGAAGCCTTCGGCTTTCGCATGGGAGCACCGACGCTCATTGAAAGGATGCTCGACAAGGACCGTCGAGGCAAGAAGGCGGGCCGTGGTTTCTACCGATACACGGACGACGGGAAAAGAAAGGAGGTCGATTCTGATGTTTACGAATTGGTGGAAACGAGCACATCCAACACATTGAAGGACAGTCTGTTAAGAGATCGCCTAGTTCTGCCTTTGGTGAACGAGGCCGTCCGTTGCCTTGAAGAGTCTGTCATTCGCAGTGCTCGTGACGGCGATGTCGGTGCTGTCTTTGGGATCGGGTTTCCGCCGTTTATCGGAGGCCCGTTTCGTTATATCGACGTGGTCAAACCGAGTAACGTTCTTTCGACTTTGCAGAACCTTTCCTCCGAAGTCGGCGATCGGTTCGCGCCCGCACAACACCTCCGTCGTGTGGTAGCCCAGAATTCGTATTTCCATGAGCGCAACTGACTCCACAATTGCAGACTCCTCTGCGCAGCCGGATGCAAGACTTCCGGATCCACGAAATGCAGACATCGTGGTCTACGTTGGAGACCGACTCTGGCCACGCGAGCAGGCCGCCGTCTCAGTCTTTGACAGCGTAGTTCAGGGAGGCGACGCGGTCTGGGAGGGGCTCAGGGTCTACGACGGTCGCATCGCGGAGTTTGAAGAGCACCTCGACCGCCTGTTCAATTCGGCACACGCCTTATGCTTTGAGCGCGTTCCCGGCCGCGAGGACGTGAAGGCGGCCGTATTCGAGACCCTTAAGGCGAATGGCATGCGCGATGAGGCTCATGTACGCCTGACGTTGACGCGTGGCAAAAAGGTCACTTCGGGAATGGACCCGCGAAACAACCAGTACGGCTGTACACTCATCGTACTGGCCGAGTGGAAGAAACCTGTTTATCCGCGTGACGGAATTCGTCTCGTTACCGCGTCAGTCCGCCGCAACAGCCCACAAACCCTCGATTCGAAGATCCACCACAACAACATTCTTAATAACATTCTGGCAAAGATTGAAGCGAACGTCGCCGGCGCAGAAGACGCCATCATGCTTGACCTCGACGGATTTGTTTCGGAGACGAACGCTACGAATATCTTTGTCGTCAAGCGTGGCCGGTTGGCAACACCACACGCGGATTCGTGTCTTCCGGGGATCACGCGCGCTCTGGTCATTCGACTTGCAGACAGCAACGGAATACCTGTGACCGAGAAGAATATCTCACTCACAGAGGTCTACACTGCCGATGAAGTGTTTACGACGGGAACAATGGGTGAACTGACACCGGTTCTCGAAGTTGACGGTCGCGCGATCGTCGACAATGCCGGCGAGGGGATTACGCAACGTCTACGCAAGCTGCATGGACGCTGGGTAAGGGAACACGGTTATCCGATACCGACGTGACCGGAGCTCGCTTGCTAGGCGGATGGCCTGTCCGGCAGTGGCGCGACCGCCATAAAATCACGCTGGAATCTATCGGCGATTTCATCAATCAATTCCTTCACGCGCGCAATGCTCGGTGACGCAACAATCAGTCCGGCATGATGGTCCCTGTTCATCTTCCACACGACCTCCGGGTTGTTGTACGCTGACAGGTCGGGTCGCTCCTGCCGCGCGAGGCACACGACGAGTCCTGCATGATCGGTGCGAGCACCGGGCAGATCGTATGAATCACCATCTCCAAGAGTCTCGATACTAGCCCACTCTCGCCAGAGGTTGACGCCGCTAGCCGCTTCGATCATCTCGACGATGTGCGCTCCGCCCACGCGCGCGGCTGTTTCCAAAAAGAAAAACTCACCAGACGCCGCTTTGATAAACTCAGAATGGGCGACGCCATATCGATGGCCAAGCGCGCGCAACAGCTCATCGTTCTCACGCAAGAGGGCGGCATGATCCGGTGATTCAAAATCGACCGTGTGTGTCGCGAAGATTCCGCCTTCATGCGCGATCTTCATCGGAGTCTGTCGGTATCGGCTGACGCGTGCGAATATCACGGCGTCGTTGAAGACGATTGAATCGACGTGGAATATGTCGCCCGGGATGAACTGCTCCAGCAGATAGTGGATCCGTTTGTCACCCAGTCCATTGATCGCGTCCCACGCATCGGCGTCGGTTGTAATCTTACGAATGCCCGTAGCGGAAGCCTGCATACGCGGTTTCAACACCCAGGGCGGCGAGACGCTCCTCAGATAGGCGTCAATGTCGCCGTTGTTGATCGCAGCGATGAACGGGGGCACCCTCACACCGGACTCGGAGGCCTTAAATCGCATCGCCAGTTTGTCGCGGAAGAAGCGCATTCGTGTTTCGCCCATACCGGGTATCCTCAGTTGCTCGCGGAGCATCGCGGCTTTTTCGAGATCGTAGTCGTCGAGAGCCACAACTCGATCAATCTTTACGGACTGGGCGATGTGGCCCACACCAAGCAGCAAGTCGTCGAGCTTCCATGAGCCGCCCGCATCTTTCATATAAAAGAACTCGTCGACTGCCCCCCGGGGCCACGCCTCATTTCGTAAGCTTTCGGACGTCACCAGCAGAACGTTCCATCCTCGCTCCTTACAGCGCTCCAGGAACGGCCCGCCCTTGAAATAGCAGGCCAGGCAGAGGATCGTCTTAGTCCCTTGATTCATGTTCGTACGATTGCCTGGCCTACTGATTGTGGTCTAAAAACGCGCGTACCGTACATTAGGACTCCCTTCATCTGAATGCAACGACCCCACCTTTGCACGGCGATACAGCGACCTCACCGGCAACGGTTTCAGATCGATTTCGGCGCTACGATACTTTCGCGTCCCGGTTTGTCAGGCCTCGACAGGTCGACGTGTGGCTGCCGCCGGGCTATGAGGACTCGTCGCGATTATTTCCGGTCGTCTATGGTCACGACGGCCAAAACCTGTTTGACCCCTCGACGGCATTTGTGGGAATAGACTGGCAGATTCACGATGCGGTTGAGCGGATGGCAGGTGAAGACGAGAGATTCGCCGCCATCGTGGTCGCCGTCTGGAACACGGCCGATCGCGTCCCCGAGTATATGCCGGCGAAGCCGCTGTCAGAGGCGAAGCCCAAAGTGCGGACCCACTTTCAGGAGCGCTATGGTAAGCAGCCAATTTCGGACCAGTACCTACGATTTCTCGTCGAGGAGCTGAAGCCGGAAATCGACAAGACGTTCCGGACGGATCCACAACCCTCCGCCACCACACTGCTCGGCTCGTCAATGGGTGGGCTGATATCGTTGTACGGGATGTGCGAGTACCCTGAGGTCTTCGGCAACGCCGTCTGCATGTCGAGTAGTTGGACGATCATCGGAAAACCGATTACGGCGTACTTGCGTAAGAACATCCCGGCCGTCCCGGGTCACCGGGTGTATTTCGACCACGGAAACGAAGCCCAGATTGGCGCCTACGAGAAGATTCAACACGAGGTGGATCTGCTTTTTCATCGCAAGGGATATCGGCGCGATGTAGATTTCATGACCCAACGCTTCCCGGGGGACACTCACTCTGAGGAGGCGTGGCGCGACCGCGTGTCGATTCCGTTGCGTTTCATACTGAGTTCGGAACGCGGTCATTTGTAAGTTCAGCTCGTCGTAGTAGCATATGAAACCACCGATCCTCCCTTTGATTCTGTCGGCCGTTACTGTCTTCGGCTGTAACTCGCCGGATACGCGGGCTCAATACTCGTTGGGCGTCGCGTTTCCCAACCTTAGCTTTCAGCGCCCGGTCGATCTGCAACACGCCGGTGACGGCACAAACCGTCTCTTCGTGGTCGAACAGGCGGGGCGAATTCTGGTATTCGACAACGATCCAGCGGTCAATTCCGCGTCGACCTTCCTTGATATTCGTGGCCCTGTTGACGACAGTGAAAACGAGGAAGGGTTGCTCGGCCTTGCCTTTCATCCCGACTACGCGACCAATGGCTTCTTCTATGTGAACTACACCGCTTCGCGACCCAATCGGACGGTCATATCCCGCTTCTCCGTAAAGAGTGGCAATGCCGATGAGGGTGACCCTGCGTCTGAAACGGTACTGCTCAGTTTTGCGCAGCCGTACGGCAACCACAATGGCGGGCAGGTGCAGTTTGGTCCGGACGGAATGCTGTACATCGCAGTCGGAGACGGAGGATCGGGAGGCGATCCACAAGGGCATGGTCAGAACCGGACGACACTGTTGGGTACGATTCTGCGGATTGATGTCGACAGCCCCGACGATGGCCTCGAGTATGGAATCCCGCCCGACAATCCGTTCGTCGGTAACCAGCAAGGTTATCGTGAGGAGATCTTCGCTTATGGCCTGAGGAATCCGTGGCGTCTAAGCTTCGACGTTCAGACGGGGACTTTGTGGACGGCCGATGTCGGGCAAAACCGATTCGAGGAGATTGACATCGTCGAATCTGGCGGCAACTACGGCTGGAATGTGATGGAAGGAAACGAGTGTTTCGGGTCGAGCGGGTGCAACTCGACAGGCTTCGTGGCCCCCGTTCATGTCTACGGACACGGGAGCGGCAACGGATCCATAACAGGCGGTTATGTCTATCGCGGCTCCGCACTGCCGGGCCTGTTCGGCGCCTATGTGTACGCTGACTATCTGTCGGGCCGCATCTGGGCACTGTCGCGGGACGGCAATGACTTCTCCAACGAACAGTTGTTCGACACGTCGATCGGCATCTCATCTTTCGGCGTGGATGAGGACAACGAGCTGTATATCTGTGGATTCGACGGTCGAATTCACAAGCTCGTGCTTACGTCGGGATCTAACACGTCTGAGCCACTAGGCGAAGCTCTGACACCGGTCACGGTTTTCCCCAACCCGTTCCGCGATGCGACCACATTTTCCTTTTTTGTTGAGGAGCCCGGAGCGGTTCAGCTGGATGTTTACGATGCGGCAGGACGGCTGGTAGTCAACCTGATGAATGGTTGGCTGCCTCGCGGTGAGGCTCAGGCAACATGGACCGGGCTGGATGCGGCCGGTCGACATTCGGCCGCGGGTGTTTACCTTTTGCGCCTGCGTCGTGCTCGCGTTTCGGAAACGGTTCCGGCAGTGTACTGGCCGCGTTAACGTCAAGAAGATACGAGGTGGTAGATGAAGTTCTGGACGATGCAGAGCATCGCGCTGATCGCTCTGGCAGCGACTATTGCCGGGTGCGGTGGTGCGAACATGGACAATGCGCTCTCCAGCATAACAGCCGACGACCTGATCAAGCACATCAAGACGCTGGCCTCGGATGAATACGAAGGGCGTTTTCCGGGAACACCCGGGGGCGAAAAGACGGAGCGGTACCTTGTTTCACAGTTTCAACGCATCGGCCTTAAACCGGGTAACGGTGACTCCTTTTTGCAGGAGGTGCCTCTGGTCGAAATCACGGCCAATCCCAACGCCGACCTTGTTATTGCCGGTCGGGGTCGAGCCATCACGTACAAATATGGATCTTCGTTTGCCGGAGGCACGCGACGCGTCGTCGATGCCGTTCAACTCGATCAGTCGGACGTCGTATTTGTCGGTTATGGCATCGTGGCACCGGAGTACGAGTGGGACGACTACGCAAACGTCGATGTGACGGGAAAGACGGTCATCATGCTGGTGAATGATCCTGGATTTGCGACGCAGGACGAGTCGCTCTTCCGCGGCAATGCGATGACGTACTACGGGCGGTGGACCTACAAATTCGAAGAAGCCGCACGGCAAGGTGCCGCCGCGGCCATTATCGTCCATGAAACCGCTCCTGCGGGATATCCGTGGTCGGTCGTCGAGAATGGCTGGACGGGTCCGCAGTCCTACCTGAAACGGCAGGACAACAATCTGTCGCGCTCCGCGGTCGAGGGTTGGATAACCCACGAAGCTGCCCGAAGCATCTTCACCATGGCCGGCAGGGACTATGAGGCTGACAAAAAAACGGCCGTATCGCGAGAGTTTCGAGCGCTGCCGCTCGGGTTGAGCGCCTCGGTCGCTATTCAGAACGAGATACGGCGTTCGAGGTCCAACAACGTGGCTGCCGTGCTGCCCGGCACGACGCGGCCGGATGAAGTCGTGATCTTTGTGGCTCACTGGGACCACCTCGGCCGTGACGAGTCGCTGGACGGCGACCAGATCTACAATGGTGCCCGCGACAATGCCATGGGCACTGCCGCCCTCATCGAGCTGGCGCAGGCGTTTACACGTGTGGCGGGAGGCATGGACCGCTCTATCATGTTCCTCGCCGTCACCGCGGAGGAGCAAGGATTACTCGGTTCAGCGTACTACGCCAGTGATCCCTTGTATCCGCTAGAGAAAACCGTTGGGGCGATCAACATAGATGCTTCAGGCATCTGGGGACGCACCAAAGACGTAACGGTCGTGGGCATGGGAAATTCCGAGCTTGACGAATACGTCAAAGCGGCTGCACGAGCACAGGGTCGCACGGCACGCGCTGAGTCGGAGCCCGAGAAAGGGTACTTTTTCCGAAGCGATCATTTCAGCTTCGCGAAAGCGGGCGTCCCGGCACTGTACGTGGACAACGGTCATGACAGCGTGGAGTATGGCCCTGAGTGGGGCAAGAAACAGTCCGACGAATGGACGTCGGTCCATTATCACCGGCCCAGCGACGAGTACGACGATACCTGGGATCTGTCCGGCTTTGTAGAAGATCTCCAGCTTCTGCTGAGGGTGGGCTACGAACTTGCAGTCGGTTCAGATTTCCCGGAGTGGTCAAAACAATCAGCATTCCGGTCGGTTCGGGAGTCCTATATGAATCCGCCCGAGAGTAGCTGAGGGGGATTCGGAGGTAACACATAAGCGGCGGCTTGCTTCGCCCAGTGAGCCGTACGCGGCCCCGGAAAGACCGTTAGGCTCGAAATCCCTGTCCGGCACGGACGCATCGCATAACCTTTTGCTGCACCGCATATGGTGCAGGATCACTTCACGCCGCGATGAGCTCGTGTCTATGGCACGACCGTGGCTGTTTACACGATCGGTGGTTCCTTGAAACCATACACCGCGGGCTCGTAGGCCGTAGCCGACTCATTGCGGCGTGAGTAGGTGATCCTATTTCAGTACGACCAGGCTTCGTGCCTCGTCATCCCGCTCGCCGGCAAAGCGCACGTAATATACGCCGGGTGCAAGGCCGGCGTTGCGAATGAGGCCCCGAATCCTGTGTCCCGCAGGAATCCGTCCAGCAAAAAGCTCTCGAAGTTGCCGTCCGCGGGCATCGAAGAGGCCAATCCTCGCGAACTGGGAAACGCTCGTGCTTGCCTGAAATGTGGCGCTACTCAGCATCGGATTTGGATAAATGGGCGCGAGCACACCGAGATCCGGATACGTTACCTCAACGGACGTCATGGCTATGACCCGATTGGCGCCGTCGACGTCAAGCTGCCGCAAGCGATAAATGTGCAATCCCGGTGGCGGAGCGGGATCGTTCCACATGTAGTCTGCCGGCTGTCCCGCGGAAGCGACAAATGCGATGTCACGGACAGACTCGTCGAGCACCTGTTCGACCACGAACCCGGCATTCAAATGTTCGGCCGCTGTGGTCCATCTCAAGATGATCGCGTTGCCATCAAAAATGGCCTTAAAGCTCAATAGCTCAACCGGCAGTATTGCGGCAGCTTTGCCGGGTGTGTCTACTCCGACAGCGGGATCTCCAGGTCCTATCTTCCATCCTCCGTCCAGGTAGGCATGCCATGGAACGCCGGTTGTGTCTGGTCCAATTCGTGTCTGGCAGTACGTTGTGTCGCCGCCGTTCTCGTCGTCGATGAGCGCCACGCAGTCAACCACCTGTGACCAGGGTTCCGACTCCAGGATACCATCATTGTCTAGATCCAGGTCGTCGCCTATCGAACCCGCAAAACCTCTCACGAGTACGTGGGTGACGTTGTCACCGTTTTCGAAAGCGAGCGTTGCGGTTGCGTCGGGCTGTCCGTTCAAGCTGAACGACGATTCCGTGGCTAGGAAGTAACCATCGTCGGGAATAACGTGATCGTTTAACGACGTCACGGATTCGATGACACCGCTGCCTGTCGAATTGTCACCGATGACAATGTAGGTAAGGTCCGCCAGCGACGAGAACGGATCCCCCAACACCTCGAAGTACTCGTCGCGATCAGTGCCGGGCTGGTCTATTCGGATTTCGGAGATGTATGGCTGCGCATGCGCCGGAGATCTCGCGATAACGGCGACGGCGATTAGTGCCGCGCAATACGTGTAGCGAAGTGTTGCCATCTAACGTTGACTTCGTGAACTTGGCTGCAAGAAACGCCAGATCGCGTGGCCCGACAAAGGACGTGATGTCCGGCGTAAGATCATGTCGACGTGTTTCGTGGTGTGCCAGAAAGCGCGCCGTTTCTTCTGAAAAGAACTCGTCGGCAAAGGCAAACCTGCAGCGTGTCCGATAGCTTTCGAATGCCCAACTTTCGTGGTCGCCACGGCGGCCCCGAAATCATGGATGACCCGGCCATCGCTCCGGCACAGCTTCGAAAAGCATTAGCCGAATTGCGGGCACTGAACCGATTCCTCGGAGGGCATAGCGCGAGCACCAGGACGCTGCAGCGATTTGTCCGCCGAAATGGTTTGAAGAAGCTTTCGATTCTCGATGTCGGAACCGGTGCCGGGGATTACCCCGTTCGCTTCGTAGCGTGGGGGGAATCACGGAACCTCGACGTACGGGTCACGGCAATCGACATCAGCAACGAAGCAATTCACGCCGCCGAAGAGCATGCCGTGAAAGATCTGGGGCGAAAAGCAGCGGAGCGAATCACATTTGTCGCCGCAGACGCGCTGGACCTGCCTTTCGATTCGGGGGAATTTGATGTGTGCACGGCCGCACTCTTCTTTCACCACCTGTCGAACGGCGAGGCGGTCGCCGCATTGCGCGACATGCGTCGCATTGCCCGCTACGGCGTACTGATTAACGACATCCATCGATCGCCGGCCGCATATGTCGGACTCGTTGCCGTGACGCGGTTACTGCGCTTTTCGTACGTCGTGCGTCACGACGGCCCCGTATCTGTGCTGAGAGCATTCAGGGCGGCGGAACTCCAGAGTCTTGCGGCTGAAGCCGGCATCACCAAAGCGCGCATTACGTGGAACTGGGCCTTCCGCTGGATATTAACGGACCTGATATGAGTGACGACGTGGACGTAACAATCGTCGGTGCCGGGCCCGGCGGAAGCACGGCGGCACTCCTGCTCGCTCGAAGCGGACGGCGAGTTCGTATTGTTGACAGAGACACCTTCCCTCGAACAAAACTTTGTGGCGAATTTCTCTCGGGTGAGGGCGTGGCCACCCTGTACGCGCAGGGCCTTGATCTAAGGCTGCGTACGGCCGGAGCACGTCCCGTGGGCCGCCTACTCGTGACGACACGGTCCGGTACTACTTTCGGGCATCCGTTGACCAACGGCGCGATCGCGATCGCTCGAAACCGGCTTGATACGATGCTGCTCGACGAGGCGGCTTGCTCGGGCGCCCAGCCACTAACCGGAGACGGCGTGCAGTCGATCGCGGGTTCTTTGAGCGAGGGCTTTCGTGTGGCGACCGCCTCGCAAGAGTGGCGGTCGCGAGTTGTAGTCGGCGCCTTCGGCCGATCGAGCACATTGGCACGCGTGTTGGGCACTCAAACCATTCGCAAGACCCGAGATCCGCTGGTTGCGTTCAAGTCGCACGTGGTAGGTTCGATGGACGACGGCGTCGTGGAACTGCACGGTTTCGACAACGGCTACTGCGGTTTGCTGCTCGTGGCGCCCGACACCATCAACGTGTGCTGGATCGCTCGCGCGTCCGCACTTCGCGCGGCCGGTGGCAAACCGGGTCTGATGCTCGAGTCGCTGCTGCGAAAGAACAACTATCTCAAGGAGCGACTCAATAGTATCCGAACGGGCGATCTCGAGTTTCATGCCGCCAGCCAGCTCTCATTTCGTTCGCAAACCATCGTCGTCCGCGATGTCTTCATGGTCGGCGACGCTGCTGGTATGATCGCTCCAATGTGCGGCGACGGCATGGCGATGGCTATCCAGGGCGCAGCGCTCCTTGCACCGCTTGTCGAGGCCTTCCTGGGAGGCAGGCTGGAAGCAGATCGTCTGAAGTCGCTATACAAACGCGCTTGGTACGCGCGTTTTTCGCACCGTATGTGGTTGGGACGCCTGTTGCACCACGGCTTTATGAGCAATGGAATCAGCGAGTTGGGCGTGCGGATATGCCGGACCTCACCGGGAGTGGGACAATTCCTGGTTAGCGCGACCAGGGGGAATCGCCGCGCAGCCTAGGCGGATGATCCGGCGGCTATCGGTGCCGCGAAGAAATGCCTGAGTTCGGGGAGCAATGAGAAGAGGTCCGTATCAGCGAGGGCCTGACCGTCTACGTGAACCGGGACCCGGTGGAGCTCGGCAAGGTCGATAATTCGGTGGCTCACGTATGCGAAGTCGGGAAAGAGACTCGGAATCTCGAGTGGTTGTCCCGCCCCGGTCTCAATACGGACATGGCCCCCTGTCACGTCGACGGCCACGACGTTGGACCAGGAAATCGTCGTGGGGGTTCTGCGGTAATCGTAACCCCGAATCATGTGGGGCGATAACTTCACGCACCACACTTGATTGCGCAAACCCAGGATACGCGTTCCGTTCCACGCAGCCAATCCCATGCAAACGATCGCCGCACCTACCGGAAACAGCACGTTCGTGAGCAGATCCACGGCACTTATGGCGCACAGCACAACCGCCATTGATGCGTAGGCCGCTACGATGCCACTCAGCGTCCGTACACGCTGGCGCAGGTGCCACTGCACCTGCTCATTGTCATATATTTCGATCCACGGGTTCATGGCGCTTTCCTAACCATGTTATCGTTCGGTAGTCTCAAAGTTCAAGAGCGGCCCAAACAACATGACTGGGAACGGTCCTGGCGGGTGTCCGTCCCAAAGATCAGCCGGATTTGCCCGGCTGAGTGGATGAATCGGGGACTAGGTAGTCAATGCCGGAATGAACGTTGAAGCGGAACTGAATGAGGATCGGGAGGTCGAGCGCGGATCGGGCGGACGCGGGCAGACCCCACTTATGCGGCAGTACTACCGCATCAAGGACCGGCATCCGGGGGCACTCCTTCTATTCCGGATGGGGGATTTCTATGAGACTTTCGATGACGACGCCGTAAAGGTCAGCAAGATCTTGGGCATCACCCTGACGAAGCGGGCGAATGGCAAAGCAGCCGACGTGCCGCTGGCAGGCTTCCCGCATCATGCTCTGGACAGTTACTTGCCGCGCCTCGTGAGGGCTGGTGAGCGTGTGGCAATCTGTGAGCAATTGGAAGAACCTTCGAAGACCAAAAAGATCGTACGTCGAGACGTAGTCGAAGTCGTAACACCGGGGATCTCCTTCCGTGACCAACTGCTTGATCCGAAGAAATCCAACTACCTGGCGGCCATCTATGCAGCCGGTCCGGCTGACGACGACACTGTAGGTTTTGCGTACCTCGATGCGTCGACTGGTGAATTCGGCGTTGCCGAGACTGCCCGCGACGACTTCGAGGAATTGCTGCAGACATTTCAGCCCGCCGAGGTGCTCGTACCGGCACATCAAAATGGCGGACCTAATCAACTGCGCCTGGGCGATGCCGTTATAACCAAGCTCGACGACTGGATATTCTCGTTTGACTATGCCTATGAAACGCTCGTGCAGCACTTTGGCACCCACTCGCTCAAGGGATTCGGTATCGAGGGAATGGACGCGAGCGTTATTGCGGCAGGCGCAGCACTTCATTATCTCTCCGAGACGCAAAAGGGATCTGTTCCCTATGTCAGGCGCATTTTGCCGCACGCGACTGGGGAACACATGTTGCTCGATCCTCAGACGCGACGCAATCTGGAGCTGGTTACATCGATGCAGGACGATTCCGGTGACGGCAGTCTCTTCTCCATATTGGATCGGACGGTCACACCGATGGGCAGCAGGCGGCTGCGACGTTGGCTCGTACGGCCACTCGTTCGTCTGGAAGCCATTGAACGTCGCCTGACGGCCGTTGCTCGCTTCGTCGATGACAACGGCTTGCGCAAGGATCTGCGAAAGGCGCTGGCCGCCGTAGGCGACCTGGAGAGACTGGGCGCTCGCGTCTCCACCGGGCGCGCCGGGCCGCGCGAGCTCGTGCAGGTAAAGCG
>JBFHWK010000047.1:0-16001 GCA_041589075.1 Rhodothermales bacterium | reverse complement strand
GCAATGCGCTTCCGCGTCGGCTGCAGATCCAGGCTCCGGAGCGCCCATGACAGGAAGGGTTTACGGAAGAACTCCTGGGTCATCACACCCGCGGTAGGGCGGCTCCACGGTGAGAAGGAGTTCAGGATGAACGGATCCCATCGATTGCAGTGGTTGCCGTAGATGAAACAGGGATCGGTTCCAAAAATCCCACGTACCGAACCCACAAGTTTGGGCCGCCAGTACGTTGCAACGAACGGTCCAAACACTGCTCTGAACAGTGCGATGCTCGCTGCCCTTTCGAGGCGCGACGCCGTCACGGCAAATAGAAGCGCTGTGCCAGGCGGATGCCCGGCCGTCCCGTCGAGGCAAGTTCGTGCAGCCGTGACGCCGATTTCATAGGTTCGAGGGGTGTTGGTCCGGTGGATTGCCGTACGAGCGCAAACGAGGTTAGTCACGCGTCGCTTGTTTGTCAAAGCCCGCACGCCCTGCACATGTGGAAGTCGATCATAAGTCCTGATTCGCCCTTTTCGCTGCACGCTGTCGTTGCGTCACACGGGTGGGTGAGTCTGGCTCCGTTCGAAGCGCTGCGCGGCCATCGGGGTTTCACGTATGTGTCGAGGCTTTCCAGCGGCAATGTCGTCGAGATCCGCGTCACGTCGTCGAAGAAAGAGATCCTTGTCGAGGCCTCGTCTCGCCTGAATCGAACGGAGGGGGGCGAGGTGAAATCGATCGTGTCCTGGATGATCGGACTCGATCTTCGCTTCGACGATTTCTATAGGGTGGCTGCGTCGGAACCGCGTCTCAAACATGTGCGGCGCAAGAGGAAAGGACGTCTTCTGCGGTCGCCGACGTTGTTCGAGGACGTCACCAAAACCATCCTGACCACGAACACGACGTGGACGGGCACCAAACGGATGGTCGAAGCGCTGGTGAGCAGGTACGGAGATGACCTGCCGGGTTCGTCGGATAAGCGCAGCTTTCCCGAGCCGGAGTCTATGCTCCGGGGAGGTGTGAAGAAGTTAACGGAGCGTTGCGGTCTTGGATATCGAGGCCCTTACATCTACGAACTGTGCCGGCGGGTGGTACATGGAGATCTCGATCTCGAGTCGCTGCGCACGTACGAGCTGCCGACGTCGGAGTTGCGCAAGCGTCTCCTCGACATTCGCGGTGTCGGGCCATACGCGGCCGCGACTTTGCTGATGCTTCTCGGCCGTTACGACTTCTTGCCCGTCGATTCGTGGGCGCGCAAACTGGTGTCGCTGGAATGGCATGACGGCGAGGAGGTGGGTGAGAAGGAGGTACTGTCCGCTTTCGAGGTGTGGGGACCGTGGAAAGGGCTCGCCTACTGGTTCTGGGATTGGGAGCACCGGGACGGCACGTAAGGTGTGTGGGTGACGCGCGGCCGATGTCGGAGCAACTACTGTTGCTGTTGCACACGCCGTATCAGATCTTGAAACGACATACGGGTCCTTGCAAGTGTTCTCTTCTTCAGGATAGATACCGAGGCCGCCATGAAAACCATTCTTCATTTCTTCCGCGTGCACGCAGAACCGTCCGTGGTCTATCGGGCCCTGACGACCGACGAAGGTCTCTCGAACTGGTGGACGCGGCGCGTCCAGGCGGAGCAACAGGTGGGCGGGCATGTGCGCTTTCACTTCCTGGAGGGCTTCAACCCCGTCATGCAGATAACGGCACTCGACGAGGCGGCGGGCGTCGGGTGGAAATGCGTGGACGGTCATGATAAATGGGCGGACAACACGTTTCGATTCGACTTGCGAGCCGTAGATGGTGAGACCGATCTGACGTTCGTGCAGGAGTACGCGGTGGAGCTGAGCGACGAAGACTACGGACAGTACAACTTTAACTGGGGCTACTATCTCAACAGCCTCAAGCGGTATTGCGAGGCGGGCGAAGGCGCGCCGTTCAACCCGTCCGGGTAGCGCGTGACGTCGTCGGGCAGGCGGTCATTTTTGTGACCCAATTAGAGGCACGCAAGCATGCAACGTGTGTTGAGATGGATCGGAATCATCCTTTTGATTCTGGTGACCCTTGTCCTTCTGGGCGTGACGGTGGTCTACTATATCGGATCGTCGAAACTCGATCGAACCTACGAGGCGACCGGTATGGTCGAGGATGTGCCCGGCGATTCGGCGAGCATTGCCGAGGGCTCGCGTCTTGCCGACATCTACGGCTGCCGCTCATGTCATGGTGACAACCTCGCGGGCACGGTCATGATCGATGCGCCACCGTTCTTTGTTGTCGCACCCAACTTGACGCCCGGTGCCGGCGGTACTGCGGATTATTCCGTGATTGATTGGGACCGGGCGATTCGGTTCGGCATCAAGCGGAATGGTCGCGCGGTGCTCCCGGTAATGCCGTCTAAGTCGTATCACAAGCTCACCGATGGCCAGGTGCGTGACCTCATCGCCTTCCTGAAGTCCATGGCACCAGTCGACCACAACCTGCCGGCGTCGGAGCTCCGGCCGCTCGGTACGGTGCTGGCCGGTGCCGGTGCGATTGACATCGCTGCTGCCGTCTCGGCGCTGCCGCGGGGCGAGGACGCTCCACCCGTAGGACGGACAGAGCAGTACGGTCGCTATCTGGCTTCGATTACGTGCGTCGTTTGCCACGGTGCCGATCTCCGTGGTATGGAGCCACACGGCCCCGACGAACCGGCCGGACCCGATCTTGCCCCCGCGGGTGCGTGGTCACTGGAGATGTTCGTCGCCGCAATGCGTGAGGGCGTTGCGCCGGGAGGGCGCAAGCTTGCCGAGGCGATGCCCAGCAAGTATTTCCGTCACATGACGGACGATGAGCTTGT
Source organism: Rhodothermales bacterium (assembly GCA_041589075.1). Lineage (GTDB taxonomy): Bacteria > Bacteroidota > Rhodothermia > Rhodothermales > JABDKH01 > JBFHWK01. The sequence goes on along the minus strand of JBFHWK010000047.1, from coordinate 13,198 downwards.
CGCCCTTCACATTTTTTTGAAGACGCTTGCGGAGAAATCGGTCGACTGACGGAGCGAACCTGGTCGTCGAGCGGGACCGATGTCGTCAAAATGTCGTATGTTTCCAACGCCCTTACATGTTGACGGGGCTCGGTTTATAGGTTCGAAATATTATTGTTCAGCGAAGGGCAGCGATCATTTACCGGCTGCGCCCAGTAGTCAGATGTTGCAATGAAGACGGAATTTGTGGTCCTGATATTGTGGTTGATTGCAATCGTAACGACCGTGGTGATGGTCGATGACTTCGGGACGTTCACCTACCTTGGGCCGGTGTATCTTGTCTGCATGATCGGGTCCGTGGTCGCCATTCGCCGAGAGAAGCCGAAAGTCCGCTAGCCTACGTCCATTGGCCGTGGACGTAGGGTGAGGAGATCGAATGCGATATCTGCCACAACTCTTCGCCAATAACAGGCGGTGGTCGCAGGAGCGACGGTCGGAGGATCCGTCTTTCTTTGAGCGACAGGCGAACTCGCAAGCACCCCGCTACCTGTGGATCGGCTGCGCCGACAGCCGCGTGCCGGCCAACGAAATCGTCGGCCTCGAACCGGGAGAGCTCTTTGTTCATCGCAACGTCGCGAACGTGGTTGCAGCCGACGACCTGAATCTGTTGTCGGTGCTGCAGTTTGCAGTGGACTATTTACGCGTCCCGCACGTCATTGTCTGTGGGCACTATGGCTGTGGCGGGGTGCAGGCTGCTCTTGGCGATCCGGTGAATCCTCCGCTGGAAGAGTGGGTGGCGCACATCCGCCGCGTGCGACGGGCACATGACAACGAGCTTAGCGCAATCACAGACGATACGCTGCGGTGGCAGCGTCTTTGCGAGTTGAACGTGATGGCACAGGTAGCCTCAGTCTGCGATAGCCATGTGGTCCGCTCGGCATGGCAGCGAGGCCAGGAACTCGTCGTTCATGGCTGGATCTACGATCTCAGAGATGGCCTGCTGACCGACCTCGACGTCAGTGTTAACGGGCCCGGGACCATACCACTACCGGGGTCTGCATGAGTGGCACGAGGAACGAGTTCTGGCTTGTCGAGGCGGTACAGATCCTCGAGCGAACGCCGCGCATATTGCGCGAATGGCTTTCCGCCTTGCCCGATGCATGGCTGGACGCGGACGAGGGTGCCGACACGTTCAGTCCGCGCGACGTGTTGGGGCACCTTATCCTCGGAGAACGGACCGACTGGATGGTTCGGGCAAAGCACATCCTCGATGGCCGCTCCGACGTACCGTTCAAGCCCTTCGATCGGTTCGGTATGAGAAGCACCGACTTCGAGATGGACATCGAAGTCATGCTCGATGATTTCGCGGATCTGCGCGCGGAGAACCTGGCGCAGCTTCGCGAGCTCGGAATCGATGATCAGAAGCTTGCACTTCCCGGTCTGCACCCGGAGCTCGGCTCGGTCACCCTCGGTCAACTGCTGGCCACGTGGACCGCACACGACCTGTCCCATCTCGCACAGATAGCCCGCGTGATGGCCAAGAGATATGCGGAGGACGTGGGTCCCTGGCGCGCGTACCTGCCCGTAATGGATCGGTAGTCCAGGAGCTTGCCGGCGATCAGTCGCGCGCGAAACGCTCCAGTCGATGGATTACCGGAATGGCGAGTCCGGCTGTGACGGACGCGACCGCAGCAGTTATGCCGGGCAGCGCCCACAGGAGCACGGTGGACGCGGTGTGCGGTATCTGTGTCATGGCATATGCCGCGGCAAATGCGACGGTCACGTACATGGCACACAGCGCGCACTGCAGAATCGCGGCTGCGATGCTCCTTCGCCAGGTTCCAAGTGCCAGGAGAAGGAAAGGCAGCGAAATTATGAGCGGAGGTGCCGGACCCTCAAGGTCCCCATAATCCTTGGCGACACTAATGAGCGAACTTGTTGCGAGTGATAGCGCAAAGACAACCCCCCATACGCTCGCTCTTCTTATCGTCCCCCGGCAACTCCTCATGCCAACCTGGAACCGACTTGGTCCCATCCCAAACGAAAGGCCCGACCCTGTCGGGCCGAGCCTTTCAACCTAAGTTTACGGTCTTCTCAGTAAGACCGACGGCCACCCCCACCTCCTCCATAGCCGCCCCCTCGACGGGGGCGCTCCTCACGAGGACGAGCTTCGTTGACGGTCAGCGTCCGACCACCGAAGTCCTCGCCGTTAAGACTGTTGATGGCAGACTCTGCCTCCTCCTTCTGCGGCATTTCGACAAATCCAAAGCCGCGTGATTTCCCGGTATACCGGTCCTTGATGATAACCGCTGAGCTGACAGAACCGAACTCCTCAAATGCGGTCCTTAGTTCATCCTCGGTGGTTGCGTGTGGCAGATTGCCTACGTAGATGTTCATTTTGAGATCTCGAAACGGCACTTCGTCAAACCCCCCTACGAAAAAAGCCATCCGCTCGCCGGCGTTCTGCGCCTTCGAGCGGACAGCTTGGAGGGCAATCGGAAAATGCTTGACTGAAAACAGGGCTCTCACGCGTGTCCAAGTCACGTGTTCCGCCCCAGAGCAGCCGTGAAATCCCTTTTCTCAGGTTCAGGCATCTTTGTGTCCCCGGTCCTAAGGACAGTCAATCGAGGGCACGAAGGTGACTCTGTACAGTTTCAGTTTCTACGATGAACCTTGTTTTTCTGAGCACACCAATTGGAGTTTCCGGCACGAGTCGGCGACTCGCTTTAAACGATGAAGATTCGTAGTTACGCTACGAGGGTCCCTCCCACACGTTCGCCTATGATATGGCATACGATGAAACACTTGCGGCGCGCGTCCGGACGGCCATTGCCATGACTCCCGGCCTGTCTGAGAAGAAGATGTTTGGGGGCCTTTGCTTTCTGGTTTTCGGCAACATGTGCTGTGGAGTCGTCGGTGACGAATTGATGGTCCGCGTTGGACCGGACAACTACGAGGAGGCGCTCGCGCAGCCACACGCACGTGAAATGGACTTCACCGGCCGGCCCCTGAAGGGAATGGTTTATGTTGGCGTGGCGGCCCTGAAATCGGATGAGTCTCTGGCGCAGTGGGTTGAAAAAGGCTTGGCGTTCGCGTCGTCTCTACCGCACAAGTGAGGTGCCCCCTTGCCGTTTCAGCAGGACTTCATTCTCCGGCAGATTCACCAACTGGCACAAGTACTCGCGCGCGTGATCTTCCTCAGGCAGTCGGGTCAGCACGATGAAGCGCTGGCTGAACTGCGGTCAGCTTTTGATGTTGCGGGTGTCGGTATTGAACGTATTCGCGAGATGTCTCGGCCGGAAGTGATTGAGTTGTGCTCGACCGAGGCGGGGTTCTCCTCGTACAAAGCGGTAGCCGTCGCCGACCTTCTGTTTCAGGAATTCGAGATGCTGGACGAAGGAGACGCCGAGGTCGTCGGTCATGCAAGTGGCCTTCGAGCTCTTTGGCTCTATGAGGCTTCGATAGAAGCGGGCGGGATTCTGCCGGCTGACGGGAACGACCGGATAACACGCCTTCGTGACCGACTGGGATTCTCAGCCGACGACCACGTCTCGATTCAGCACGATGACTAATACTCTTAGACGAAGATGACGCAACTTGAACAGCTGCGATACCCGGTTGGAAGATTCAAACCGGAAAGTCCGCCCTCGGAGCGTACGATCGAAAATTGCATCGACGCCATCGCTTCGCTCCCGGAAGAGCTGTCGCAGGCAGTCCGTGGCCTATCTGAGGACCAACTTGCTACGCCCTACCGTCCGAACGGCTGGACGATGCGGCAGGTCGTTCACCATGTGGCCGACAGCCACGTGAATGCTGTCGTCCGGATCAAACTTGCGCTCACGGAGGGTAACCCGACGCTGAAGGCGTACGATGAGGCGCGTTGGGCGGAACTGGCCGACGTCCGTGAGACTCCGATACAGGTTTCGCTCGACCTTATTGCAGCGCTGCACGCACGATGGGTGCGGCTGCTGAAATCACTCGGACCCGACGAATTGAAGCGGCCGTACGTGCACCCCGAATCGGGCCCCGGACACGTCGAATACCTGGTTCAGATGTACGCGTGGCACGGTCGTCACCACGTCGCCCATATCACGTCACTGCGCGCCCGTCAGGGGTGGTAATGGCCGTATAAGGCATGTCCCACAAGGGGTTATCGGTCCAATGAAATCGTCAAACCCCGCTTGTGTCACAGAGAGGGAAGGCGTACACTCACGGTTCGCCGGGTCCATTAGTACGAGCCCTCCGGCAGCCCGTACATGGTACCACCCCTTTTGAACAATGTTTACTGAACCGCTCTATCTCGCAGCGCTGCTGCTGGCCGTCGTCGCGGCCGTCTACTTCCTCGTCAACTACGAGTACAAGAAGGAACTCAAGGCGATCGACGCGAAGCTCGAAGAAACGACCCGCGGTCTTTTCCACAAAATCGAACATGCACTGGGAGCCGAAAGCCGCATGTTGATTGAGCACGGCGACGAGAAGATTGACGCCACGGCCGACAAACTGAACCAGACAATCGATGTTCTTCGCGCGGCCATCGAACATCAGTCCCGTCAACAAGAGCATCTCGTCGAGCGGCTGAAACGGCTCGAGAATCTCGTGGCCGGACAGGCGTGATCCAGCGGACGATCAAAATCAAGTTGATCGACGGATGGACATTAGGCCCGGTGTCCAGTAGGTTCACATTTCTGAAGTGACCTACACGCCAAGCATGGGATTGCAATGACGCAGGGCAAGATCGGTTGGGTTGACCTTACCGTCGACGACGCAGTTACCCTGAGGGATTTCTACGAAGCCGTCGTGGGCTGGAAGACGGAAGACGTCGACATGGGAGGTTACTCCGATTTCAATATGGTTGCGGGGGACGGGGAGCCGGCGGCGGGCGTCTGTCATGCGCGCGGGGCGAACGCCGCTCTGCCGCCTCAATGGATGATCTACATCGTCGTCGCCGACGTGGAAGAAAGCGTGGCGCGCTGTATCGATCTGGGCGGCGAAGTGGTCGTGGCTCCACGGGGCGTGGGCGGTGGGCGCTACTGCGTGATCCGCGATCCCGCCGGTGCGGTTTGTGCACTTTACCAGCCGCCGCCCGGCCAGTAGGATCCTGGCGCGGTCGACGTATCCGGCCCGAGAGTTTCAGGTGGAGTCAACGGAAGTCCCCGACATCGCCTCCGGCTGCTGCAGGAAACCCCCACAGAAACAACGGGTCTTCATCCCTAATTTTAGTGTATTCCCAACCCTGACCACCGTCGCAGACACCCCACATCATGACTCGGGTGGTTCAGGCCCTCGTAAGAACTTCATTCTTTCGCGATAGATAATGAAACACACAGCGAGCGCACACGACGTTTACCGCCACGGATCCAAGGCCCTCGACGCCATCTTCGCTCCCGAATCCGTTGCCGTCATTGGCGCCACGGAACGCAAGGGCAGCGTGGGTCGGACGATTCTCTGGAATCTGATCAGCAACTCGTTCGGCGGGACGGTCTACCCGGTGAATCCGAAGCGCTCGGGGGTGCTCGGCATCAAGGCCTATCCGTCGATCGCCGATGTACCGGACAAGGTTGACCTTGCCGTTATTGTGACGCCGGCGCGAACGGTGCCGGGCGTTGTCAAGGAATGTGTGGAGGCCGGTGTTGCCGGAGCGATAATTATTTCCGCCGGCTTCAAGGAGATCGGACCTGACGGCGTGAAGCTCGAGGAGGAGATCCTCGCGGAGGCACGTCGAGGACGGATGCGCATCATCGGACCAAACTGCGTCGGTGTCATGAATCCGCTGAGCGGGTTGAATGCGACGTTCGCGAGCCGGATGGCGCTGCCCGGCTCGGTAGGCTTCATCAGTCAATCGGGTGCTCTGTGCACCTCGATTCTCGACTGGAGCTTTGAAGAGAACGTTGGCTTCAGCGCCTTCGTATCGGTGGGGTCTATGCTGGACGTGGGCTGGGGCGATCTCATCTACTATCTCGGTCGCGACTCTCGAACGAGCAGTATCGTCATCTACATGGAGTCGATCGGTGACGCGCGCTCGTTCATGTCTGCGGCGCGTGAAGTCGCGCTCGCAAAGCCGATCATCGTGATAAAGCCGGGCCGTACGCAAGCTGCCGCTGCGGCCGCTGCTTCTCACACGGGCTCGCTCACGGGGAGCGACGAAGTGCTGGCCGCAGCGTTCAGGCGCGTAGGCGTGCTTCGCGTCGACAACATCTCCGATCTGTTCAACATGGCGGAAGTGCTGGCAAAGCAGCCCCGGCCAAAGGGCCGCCGTCTCGGGATCGTCACTAACGCAGGCGGACCGGGCGTCCTCGCCACGGACGCGCTGATCACAAACGGCGGAGAGCTGGCCACGCTCTCGAAAGAGACCATGGGAAGCCTTGACGAGATCCTGCCACCACACTGGAGTCATGGCAATCCTGTCGACATCCTCGGAGATGCCGATCGGGAACGCTACGCCAAAGCCATGGAGATCGTCATCAATGATCCGAGCTGTGACGGAGCGCTCGTGATACTATCGCCGCAGGCCATGACCGATCCGACTCAAATTGCAGACGAGTTGCGTCGATACGCACGTGGCTTCGGCAAGCCCGTGCTCAGCAGTTGGATGGGCGGTGTCGACGTGTCGGCGGGAGAGCGCATCCTCAACCAGGCGGACATCCCCACCTTTCGCTATCCGGACACCGCTGCCCGCATATTTACGCATATGTGGCGGTACAGCAATCACCTCGAGAGCCTGTACGAGACGCCACAGCTTCCGGTGGAGACGTCGGAAAGCATGGCGTCTCACGCGTGGGCTGCGGGAATAATCGAGTCCGTTCGTCAATCCGGGCGCACGCTGCTTACGGAATTGGAGTCGAAGCAGGTGATGGCCGCGTACGGCATCCCTGTCGTCGACACGCGTCACGCCACCACTGCGGATGAAGCGGTGGCTGTAGCGGAGGAGATCGGCTATCCGGCTGTCGTGAAGCTGAACTCGGAAACGATTACGCACAAGACGGACGTCGGCGGCGTACAGCTCAATCTTCGAAACGCTGATGCCGTCCGAGAGGCTTACTCCTCGATTCGCGACGGCGTTGCGCGACACATCGGCACGAACGGCGCGGCGATTGAGCGCCACTTCCAGGGAGTAACCGTTCAGCCGATGGAAAAACTCGACGGTTACGAGCTGATTGTGGGAAGCAGCATAGACGCCCAGTTCGGCCCGGTTCTGTTGTTCGGTTCGGGCGGAACGCTTGTCGAGGTTTTCAAGGATCGGTCACTCGGGCTGCCGCCTCTCAACACTACGCTGGCGCGGCGGTTGATGGAAGAGACAAAAATATATCGAGCGTTGCGCGGGGTCCGTGGAAGACAGGCGGTCGACCTCGATGCTCTGGAGGATCTGATGGTCCGTTTCAGCATACTCGTCGTTGAGCAGGGGTGGATCAAGGAGATCGACATCAATCCGCTGCTTGCTTCGCCGGATCGGATCGTGGCACTTGACGCGCGCATCGTATTGCATAAAGCCGAGGTCACGTCCCCGCCGCGGCCCGCCATTCGTCCCTACCCGACCCAGTACGTGGGTGAGTGGACGGCGCCCGACGGAACCGAGTTCGTCATTCGACCTATTCGCCCTGAGGATGAGCCGGCGATCCGCCAATTTCACGAGAAGCTGTCGGATCAGAGCGTGTACCAACGTTACATGCAGACGCTCAAGCTAAGCCAACGTGTGGCCCACTCGCGCCTGACACGGATCTGTTTTATCGATTACGATCGGGAGATGGCGCTTGTAGCGGAACGTGAGTCTCCAGGCGGCGCGTCGGATATTCTCGCCGTCGGACGACTGAGTAAGCATCCAGGCACCAACGATGCCGAGTTCGCAATGCTCGTCGTAGATCAGTTCCATCGCCGTGGAATTGGGACCGAGCTTCTGTCTCGGCTCCTCGACGTTGCGCGTGCCGAGGGTCTCTCGCGTGTCTTTGCGTATATGCTGCCGGACAACGAGGGCATGAAATCCGTTTGCACGAAGCTCGGGTTCACGATCTCTCCTGACGACGACCTGCTGCACGCGGAGATCTCGATTTAACACTGTGGCTCAACACATTTTGGTCGGTGTACGTTAGATTTCGGGATGTGGCAGCCTGTTTGTTGAACCACGCCCGGTGAGTCTGTGCGCAAGCCCCTCGCATTCATTCTCTGGCACCGTCGCAAGATCGATGTCGAGGCCTCCGACTACGATCGAGCGCTGGCCGACTTTCATCGCACGTTACTCGACCACGCGCGTCAGGCCTTTCTGGGCTCGGCCGTCGGCGTCTACGACAGCCAGCCCTGGATGAAAGGGGACGGCGAGGTGTATGAGGACTGGTACGTCGTGCGCGACTTCACCTCGCTTGGTGTACTTAATGACGTAGCGGTCGACAGCAGACACCGCGTCTCGCATGACGAAACCGCGGTAAGGGTTGCGGAAGCTTACGGCGGCGTGTATCAGCTCGAGGCCGGATCATCCACGCTGATCGGCACACACCCGATGACCTATTGGCTAACCAGGCCCGAGCACGTTCCCTCAGCCGAGTATCTGAAGATGCTTGTCCGAAAGGCCGATTCGTGCAAGGGGCTGCTCTGGCGCCGGCAGCTGAATCTCGGTATCGCGACCGAGTACGCTCTGCAGGCGCCGGAGGAAATCGATGGGCCGGACGGTGTAGTGGCCGGGATTCGGCGTTCTCGGCGCGTATGGCCGGTCTGAGCCGGCCAGTCGATTCATATCTCGGCGCTCTGTAAGTTTTGATCGAAACGGACATCATTCGCGGGTGACGATGCGCTGGCGCTCAAGACGACGGAGTACGAATATCGAGGACCGACGCGGACGTAGCGTGGGTCGTGCGGGCCGAAGGTCGACAAAAGTCGGGGGTGGTTTCATCGTCGTCGCACTCCTCGCGTTTCTCTTTCTCGGCGAGGACGCCGGTTCGTTGATCTCGATGCTGGGTGGTGCGCAGCAGACGCAGCGGCAGCCGGCGCCGCCTTCGCCGCCGGCAGGCGGGCAGTCAGACGAGCTTGCTGATTTCGTGTCGGTGGTACTGGCAACGACGGAGGACGTATGGGGCCAGGCTTTTTCCGCCGCGGGTCAGCGCTATCGGCCGCCCCGACTGGTACTATTCAGTGACGCCGTACAATCGGCGTGCGGTTTCAGCTCTTCCGCGACAGGCCCGTTCTATTGTCCCGGCGATAATCAGGTGTACCTGGACCTCAGCTTTCTCGGTGACTTACGGCGCTTCGGTGCCTCCGGTGACTTCGCGTTCGCGTATGTCATCGCCCACGAAGTGGGTCATCACATCCAGTCGCTGCTCGGGACGGAGCGACAGGTGCGAAGCATGCAGCGTCAATACGGAGGCACGCAGGCGAAAGCGTTGTCGGTTCGGATGGAGCTCCAAGCGGACTGCTATGCAGGCGTGTGGGCGAACCGCGCAAACGCCGACGGCACGCTACTGGAGGAAGGTGACATCGAGGAGGGGCTAAACGCAGCCGCGTCCATCGGCGATGATCGCCTGCAGAAGATGGCGGGCCGACGCGTGCAGCCGGAGGCGTTTACGCACGGGTCTTCGGCACAGCGCGTAGCCTGGTTCAAACGCGGGTATCAGACCGGTGACCCGAATGCCTGCGACACGTTCGGCAGCCGAGATTAGCTCTTCCGAATGGCGCGTCCGGCGCGTGGGTTTGTGAAACGTCTCGTCATCTTGCTCGGCGCCCTGTCAGGTCTGCTCCTGGTCGTGGTCGTCGCAAGGACGCTGTTGGTGGACGAAGGAGCGCCGGCGGCGTTTGAGCGCATTGCTGTCCCGGTTGACACCGCCGCCGCTGTTCGCAATCTCTCGAAGGCGATAACGTTCCGAACAGTTTCTACGCAGGAAGCCGTGCCGGATACGAACGCCTTTCTCAGCATTCACCGGTTTCTTGCCGAGACCTACCCGCGAACTCATGTGGCGTTAACACGTGAGACCGTGTCCGCGCTGAGTCTCCTTTACTCGTGGGAGGGCAGCGATGCGGCGCTTCGGCCCGCGATATTCATGTCGCATCTTGACGTCGTCCCCGCCGGTGACGACGAGGATCTGGCTTCCTGGACGCACCCACCGTTCGAGGGTGCGGTTGATGCGGGACACGTCTGGGGCCGCGGTGCGCTCGACGACAAGATCGGCGTTATCGCAATTCTCGAGGCCGTGGAGTTGCTGGTGCGGCGTGGGTTTCGGCCTCGCCGAACGATTCACCTCGTGTTCGGGCACGACGAGGAAGTCGGAGGGCCGAACGGTGCCGCAAAAATCGCAGAGGTGCTTGCCAGTCGCCGCCCGGACGGGCCGGCGTTTGTGATCGACGAGGGCGGCGTGGTTGCCGAGGGAGTAGTTGCAGACGTCTCGCATCCGGTTGCCTTGATCGGTGTCGCCGAGAAGGGCTACTTGAGTCTGCGCCTTACGTCAGCCGCGGAGGGAGGTCACTCTTCGGCGCCACCGGCGACGACGGCGATCGGTCGGCTCAGCCGCGCCATCACTCGCCTTGAAGCGGATCCGTTTCCGGCACGGCTGGACGGTCCTACGGAGGCAATGTTTCGCCGCATCGGTCCGAACGGCCCGCTGTTGTATCGCGTGGCCGCCGCGAACATGTGGCTGTTTCGGCCTCTTGTAAAGCGCATGATGCTGAAAGAGGCAGCGACCGCCAGCATGGTGCGAACGACCACGGCCCCGACCATGCTGCAGGCCGGCGTCAAGGAAAACGCGCTGCCTGGAACCGCAGCGGCCGTAGTCAATTTCCGGATTATGCCTGGAGAGACGACACGGAGCGTCGAAGACCGGGTCCGCCGTGTGGTCGCCGACACGCTCGTCGACATCAGGCCAATTAACGTCTACTTTGAGCCCTCGCCAGTAGCAGACACCGACGGGCCGGCGTTCCGCATTCTCGCGAGAACGCTTCGCGAAACGACACCGTCGTCCGAGGTCATCATCGCCCCGTATCTTGTCCCGGGAGCAACGGATTCGAGATACTTCAGCCGCTTCACACCGAACGTCTTTCGATTCATTCCGGTCACGCTTCGTGATACGGATCTCGCGCGAATTCACGGGGTCGACGAGCGAGTACGAATCGAGGGCCTGGCTGCAGCGGTGGCCTTCTTTCATCGTTTGATCGAGAATGTCTCTGACGCGGATTTCTAACCGGTTAACCTCTGATCTGCTTGCGGCAACAATGCCCTTGCCGTACCGTATCTCCACTCTGTCGTAGCCTGCGGATGTAAACAAACTGGACGAGTTGATGCCGGTGGAACTTGCTATTGTGATCGTTATGTCGATGGTCGTCGGGATGGGCGGTATCGTCGCGCTCACCAAGATCATCGTGGGGGCGATAGAGCGAAAACGTAACGCCGCCGCGGGACCGAGTCTCACGTCCAGTGAACTGAAACGCTTGATTGCCGCTACGGTGGAGGAAGCGACGCAGCCATTGCAGGAGAAGGTAGAGCTTCTGCAGAGTCAACTCGAACCTCCCGCGCCGCAGCGGCTTCTGGCCGCCGCTGAAGACGATGGCGATGATTAGAACTTCCCGAGCGATGGCCGCGAGTTGGTAGTTCGCCACCGCGGTCTGCTCGCAGCGTCACCATGCAGAATCAACAAATAGAAGCCCGAAAGTTGTCGCCGCTGCTGGTGGCCGGTCTCGGTGTGCTTCAGTTTCTGCTGGCAGCGTTCATGTTGTATATGCTCGTGAACGTAGGGTTTCTTTCGGGGATGACGGCTTCCGTCTCGTTGACGGTACTGACCGTTGGTGTTGCCATCGGTGCGACAGCATTGCTCACGCGGTTGGTGCCCAATAAGGCGGTTGTATGGGTAGTCTGTTTCTCGATCATACCGATAATACTTGTACCTCTCATGGCGTACGAGTATTTCGTTCACGGACATGCTGCCGGCTTCGCATATTGGAGCACATTTTCGGTGGCGCTGCTCGCCTCGTGTATGCTCGGCGTTCTTGTCGGGCAGGCATGGCGCGCGCGCACGACGGTGCATAGTGAGGACTCATGGCTAGCCGGACATCGGCGCTGATCACACGACCGGCGACCACGGAGCGCTGGGCGGATCTGGAAGAGCTTTTCGGGGATCGCGGTGCGTGCGGGGGCTGCTGGTGCATGGCGTGGCGGCTCTCGCGCACCGACTACGAATCCGGAAAAGGGGCGAAACACAAGCGGAGGTTGAAGCGGCTTGTGGGCCGCACGGTACCACCGGGCGTTCTGGGTTACGCCGGCGGCAAGGCGATAGCCTGGTGCGCGGTGGCGCCGCGCGAACAGTATAGTTTTCTAAGTCGCTCGCGGGTCCTGAAGCCCATAGATGAGCAGCCCGTCTGGTCCGTTTCCTGTCTGTTTGTCGAGCGGTCTCATCGTCGCGGGGGCGTGTCCACGGCAATTCTAAAAGCAGCCGTTGACTTTGCAGCCGGCCACGGTGCGCGTGTTGTCGAAGGTTATCCAGTTGAACCCACGAAGGGTCCTATCCCACCCGCGTTCGCATGGACGGGACTCCCGTCTGCGTTTCTGAAGGCGGGATTTCACGAAGTGGCGCGCCGCTCCCCCACCCGGCCCATCATGCGGATCGACACCCGGCAGCGGCGCCGTTGACTTGCGGGGCTCGACGAGCGGGTTGTAACATGTTCGCGCCTGACGCATCTGAGTACGTAGAGTCCGCTCGCATCGAGGTCTGCCTGACTCATGGGCAACCGGTCTATCCACGCGTGCCAGAGCCCCACCGTTGCAGTCGGAGTGATCTATCTCCTACTGCTTCCGGTGCTTCCTCTCGTGCCGGCAGTTAACGCGCTGCTTCACGGACAAACACACTGCACGCACGAGATGTGCCGTTGCGACCATCATTCGGGTCATGCGGCTCATGAGCGACGCCCGTCCATAAAAGCATGTCACGGAGAGTCCCAGGCGGCGGTCGCAGTACCCGGACTTGACAAGCACATTTTGTCGTTCGATGTGAGCCATGGGACGGAGGTACGCTCGGGTCACACGCCGCGCCGTCATCGTCTTCCCTCGCTTCTCTTTGTCCGCGAATTGGTAGACCCTCCGGACGAATCTGGGCGGTCGCAGCCGAAGGCTACAGTTTGAAGTGGACTACGCTCTCGACCTTGTCGTCGCGGGATACCGTCTACCCTTTCGGCACGTTGCCGCCATATTGTTGACGCACGTCCACTCTCAGTTATGAACCACGAAGTATTCAATAGATATGTCATTCATTCGCTT
>JBFHWK010000046.1:0-16216 GCA_041589075.1 Rhodothermales bacterium | reverse complement strand
GTACTCGGCACCGTGACCGCGCGTGTAAACCGTGTGCCGAACTCACAACGAAAACGGCCGCCGCCGTTCAGAGAAGCGACGAAGGCCGTGATCCGATACTCGGCTTCTTCCGCGACATCGACCGTGTACTCCAGCCACTCGCCCGATTCGATGTACGCCACCTGGAAGCCTCCCTCATTGCGCGCTTCGATGTCAACGCCTTCGTTCGGTCGATACGCTCCCGGTATGTTGGTCGCGTCCGTGTCGTGGTAGGTCAGCCCCTCCCCACCAATGTCATAATCCTCTGCCTCGATTGTGCCAGGAATCGGAAACAGTGCACCGTGAAAGTTGGATCGCCGCGTTGGCGCTACGCGCACCTCGATCGGATACGAGAACTTCGCCGGCTCCGACATTGAGTTCGCTATCAAGCGATAAAGATACGTCTGTCCGCCAGACACGGTACTGTCGGCGAACTGCACGGCACCTCCCGACACCTGCGCGATCTGTTCGAACCCGCCGCCCGGACTCTTGCGCTCGACGGTTATCGACGAACTCGACACGGAGCGGTTTGTCCACGAGAGCGTCAGAACCGAGTCGCCCTGCACGCTCGTCGCGAGCCCGGTCGGTCCGTCCGGGTACGTGTGAATCAGGATATCCTTGGTTTCGTTCCAATCGCGCTCGTCACGTAGATAGATCCGAAAGTCGCCGCCGTCGTCCCAGGCTTGAAAAGCAAATCCTTTCATCAGCGACTCTTCGACGTACGCGGCGTAGTGGCGCATCCGTGAGTTGAAGTCGCCACCGTGAATCGCGCCAAACTCGCTGATCATTACAGGGATACTGTTCGCGGCCGACCAGTCCGCGACCGACTGAAACTTCGCCGCTAGCGCGCTGCGATCCGCACTCGCTCCCCACGTTCCCTGCTTAAGCCCGGCAAAGCTCCACGGATCGTACGAGTGAAAGTACCCCATGAGATACGGGTCGTTTGGGATTGCCGCGGCCAGAAGCTGCGGGCTGTTCGAGTACTCGTTGCCGGAGAAGATGACGATTCGTGTCGGATTTGTGCGTCGGATGATTCCGATCGCGCGCGCATTCAGGTTATCAACTTCCTGTCGCGTCATGCCGAACGGCTCGTTGATGACCTCGAAGAAGAGTTTTTCGGATTTGTCCCTAAAGCGCGTGGCCACCTGGCTCCAGATGCTGTCGTAGCGCGCCCTCAGAGTCGCGCTGGCATAGTTCTGCTTGAGCCAGTCTTCGTGATGTCCATTGATGATGATGAACAGATCCCGCGCCAGCCCCCAGTCGACAATCTGCTCGACGCGATTCAGCCATGAAGCATCGACGGTGAACGGCGTTGTGTCAGCGGTGTGCTCGTCCCATCGCACGGGAATGCGCACGGTAGCGAATCCCGCGGCCTTGTAGTCGTCGAAATAGTATTCCTGCGCCGGCCCGTTATTCCAGCTCCCCTCGAAGGGTGGCTCGAGCGTATTGCCGAGGTTGATGCCCCGGCCCATCAGTCCGATTGCGTCGGGGGGCGCGAGCTGTGCTGCCGCCGGCATCGCGCAGGGTACGAGCGCAAGGGCGAGCAGCAGGTATCCTAACAGTGCGTGGGTAATAGTTGCTCGCATAATTGACACCTTCCACTTTGCGGGGAAAGGTTTGATAGCCAGAGGAGGCTCAAATTACCGTAGGGCAGACCGCGGTTCGGTTGTGGGGAGAGCAATACACGGCGGCTTAATGGAACCCCTGCGGTGTGAAACATACGTCGGGATTCTGATCAGCGACCATGGCTGATCCCTGATCGGCCGGTTTAGCCCACCCCGTTCGTCGAGGGCTCGATGTCCTGCGGCGGCGGTGTGCCGTCGACGGAAAGCGCACTGCTTGTCTCTACCTCTTCGTCGTCGTCAACGACCACGCGAGTCACGTCGGCGATCGAATCGCCTGTCTTCATCTTGATGAGGCGCACGCCCTGCGTGTTTCGACCGATCGTACTGATGTCGCCCACGTGCATCCGAATCATCAGACCGTTCTGCGTGACGATCATCAGGTCGTCTGACTCGAGCACGCCCTTCAGGCTCACAAGTGCGCCCGTCTTGCTCGTGGTCTTGAGCGTGATAATGCCCTTGCCGCCGCGGCCCTGCGGACGATACTCGTCGATCTCGGTCCTCTTCCCGTAGCCGTTCTCACTGACCGTCAGAATATCCTTTACGGGATCGGTCGACTTCACGACGACCATCCCGACAACCTCATGATCCGCACCGAGCCGAATACCCTTGACGCCCCGTGTGTTGCGCCCCATCGGCCGAACCCCCTGCTCGTCGAAGCGGATGGCAAGACCGCTCGACGCCCCCAGTATGATGTGGGCGTTGCCGTCGGTGAGGTGCGCCTCGATGAGGTCGTCACCTTCCACGATTGAGATCGCGATAATGCCGTCGACACGCGGCCGCCGAAACGCCGACAGCTCCGTCTTCTTGACTAGTCCTTTGCGTGTCGCCATGAAGACGTAGTGTGACGTGAGGAACTCCTCATCGCGAAAGTCTTCCTTTGAAATCGTAAGTACGGCCTGCACCCGGTCGTCCGGTGCGATCTGGATCAGATTTCGAATCGACCGACCCTTGCTCGTCCGGCTGCCCTCCGGTATCTCATAGACCCGTAGCCAGTAACACCGGCCGTGGTCCGTGAAGAAAAGGAGGTAGTCGTGGTTATACGAGACAAAGAGGTGCTCGATATAGTCCTCCTCACGTTTGCCGCTGCCACGCGAACCCGTGCCGCCGCGCCCCTGCTTCCGGTACTCGTCGACATTCGTCCTCTTGATCAGGCCCTGATAGCTGATGTTGACGACCACCTGGTCATCTTCAACGAGATCTTCGGTGATGATGTCCTCGCCACCCGCGTAGTCGATTTCGGTACGACGTGCATCTCCATACTTCGTCTTCACCTCCCGCAGCTCGTCTTTAATGATCTGCATCCGCAGCGGCTTGCTTTCGAGGATGCTCTTGAAGCGCTCGATCTGTTGCAGCAGGTCGCGGTACTCATCTTCTACCTTCTGCCTCTCCAGGCCCGTGAGGCGGCTGAGACGCATCTCGAGAATCGCCTTCGCCTGGATTTCCGTGAGTGAGAACAGTGGCTCGCCGTCTGTGGGCAGGCCGAGTCGTTCGAGCTGCTCCTTTGACAACTGCTGAGGCAAAACGCCGGCCATCAGGTTGACACGTGCCGTTTCGGTGTCCGGCGAGTTGCGGATGATCGTGATGACGGCGTCGAGATGATCGAGCGCGATCTTCAATCCCTCGAGGATGTGCGCGCGCTCTTCCGCCTTGCGCAGGTCGTAACGTGTACGGCGCACGACGATCTCATGCCGGTGATCGACGTAATGAACGATCGCTTCCTTCAGGGTAAGCGTCTTGGGTCGCCCCGCGACCAGCGCGACGAAGTTGACCCCGAAAGTCTGCTGGCAGGGCGTGTACTTAAACAGTTGGTTTTGCACGACGAGCGGCATCGCGTCCTTGCGTAGCTCGATCACGATTCGCATGCCGTCCCGATCGCTCTCGTCCCGCAGATCTGAAATACCTTCGATCCTTTGATCTCGCGCCAGCGCCGCAATTTTTTCGATTAGGGCGCTCTTGTTGACCTGGAAGGGGATCTCGTTTATGACCAAGGCATGTTTCCCGGGTCGTATCTCTTGCTCCTCGATGCGCGCGCGCATGACCACCCGTCCGCGGCCCGTGTGATACGCTTCGCGTACTCCGACATAGCCATAGATAATGCCGCCGGTGGGAAAGTCCGGCGCGGGCACGAATTTCATCAGCCCGTCAACGCCGATCTCGGGATCGTCGATGTAGGCCAGAATTGCGTCGATGATCTCGCCGAGGTTGTGCGGCGGAATCTTTGTGGCCATACCCACCGCGATCCCGTCTGTCCCGTTTACCAGGAGGTTCGGGTACGCTGATGGCAGCACCACGGGCTCCTGCAGCGATCCGTCGAAGTTGTCCTGGAAGTCGACCGTCTCCTTGTCGATGTCACGCAGCATCTCCTCGGCCAGCCGCGTCATGCGAGCTTCCGTGTATCGCATCGCCGCTGCGGAATCGCCATCGACAGAGCCGAAGTTACCCTGCCCGTCGACCAGCGGGTAGCGCATTGAGAACGGCTGCGCCATACGGACCATCGTGTCATAAACGGCCGAGTCCCCGTGCGGGTGATACTTGCCGAGGACTTCACCGACGATCCTGGCGCTCTTCTTGTATGCGCTGCCGGCCGTGAGCCCCAGCTCGCTCATACCGTAGAGGACGCGGCGGTGCACCGGCTTGAGGCCGTCGCGAACATCGGGAAGCGCCCGCCCGACGATAACCGACATCGAATAATCGATGTAGGAGGACTTCATCTCCTCCTCGATGTTGATCGGGATTATGCGAAGGTCTTCGGGTTCCATGGGCAGCAATGTGACCTGAGTTTAGAGCGGGTCAAACAGGTGGATGGCGGTGTGGATTTCGGCCGCGGATCTGGACCCGGGGAGGCCCGCCGCGAGGGGAAGCACGATCTCTCGGCACCGAGTCGAAAAGTACGAAAATCAACCGGTTTTTGCCAGAAAATGACCGGTCAACGGGCGATAAAATTGGTGAATAAAACGGCGCGAAAATAGGTGCCGAAACACCCCTTTTCCGGGGGCTCTAATCGCCTGTCAGAACCTGGAATCCTTCGACCTTGAGATCGTCGCTCGTAACGACCCTGTCTTTCTTCGATGAATCCAGCGCAACCTTCCACTGGTACAGCGATGAGAGGATGGGCTTCACCTTGTCGACGAGGTACGAAAACTGTCCACTCCGCTCGTACGCCTCCGCCTTCTCCTTGCTTTCCCAGATCGTCACCGAAAGAACCTCTCGGGGATTCTCCGTGCTGGCTACTAGAAAGGCATGCTTGAATCCATCGACCTTCTTGAGCGCCGGGATGACCGACTCGAGATAGATCTGTTTCATTACCTCGACCTTGCCCGGCTGCACGTTTGCGCTCGTGATGCGCAGGTACATGCGCGAAAGCTCTTCTTCGGAGGGTGCCTGCGCCGTCGTCGCAGCCGTCACCTCGAACGTGTCCACCTCGGGCTTAGTCTCGACCGGGCCGTACTCGAGCGTCAGGTCGTCGGTGAGCTGCACGCGCCACTCGGACGACTCAAGCAGGTAGGGTTTGTTCTGTTCGAGCAGCTCGTCGTAGCGTCCGCTGTCCTCGTACTTTCTGGCGTGCTCGGCACTGCTCCAGAGCGTTAGAGAAATGCAATTGCGCGGCGCGCTTTCGTCTCGGATGAGACTCGCAAACAGGCAGCCGTCCACCTTGTGGAGCTCCTTGGCGACGACATCATCATAGAAGTCGGAGTACGCCTCAATTCTTTCGGGCTTTACCGAAAGCCGTACAAAGCGCATGAACATGACTTACCTCAAGGCTGGCTGGCGCACTTCGCCGTTACAGGACGGTACAAGTTGACCCCCACATAGTCAACAAAAGACGAAGAGGATGTTATCGAACGTGCTTCTTGTGCCGCTGGCATGGCTCACAGCCGTTTTATCACCGAGATCGTCACGTCGTCGGTCTGCTGGGTGTCCCCCGTATGCGCCTCGACGGCGGCAACCACACGATCCACTATGACGGACGCCTTCTCATCTACACTTTCGGCGACGATTTCGATGAGCCGCCGATCCCCGAACTGCTCACGACGCACGTTCATCGATTCGTTGATCCCGTCCGAGTAAATGACGACGACGTCGCCCGACCGAAGCTCGAGTCTCTTCTCGTGATACTCTACATCTTCCGAGAACCCCAGAACGAGATCACCGTGTTGAAGGATAAGCGGTTCGGCGCCCGGTCTGAATAGCACCGGTCGATTGTGCCCCGCGTTTCCGTAGCGCAACTCGCGGCCGTCACCGCCGAGCATCCCCAGGAAAAGCGTCACAAAGGTCGCCCGGGTCGTATTCCCGCACAGGTACTTGTTGACGTTGTCAAGGCACGTCTTCACGTCGTGCGATGACGCCGTGTTGCCGCGCAGCGTGGCCTGCATGGTCGCCATCGTGAGCGCTGCAGGAAGTCCCTTGCCCGACACATCGCCGACCCAGAAGTAGAGTTTGCCTTTGCCGGCGGGTACGAAATCGAAGAAATCACCCCCGACAGATCGCGCTGCAACACTAGTCCCCGCAAGGTCGAAGCCGGGCATCGCCGGCATTAGCTGCGGCAACAGCTTCGCCTGGATTTCGTTCGCAAGCGACAGCTCCTCCTGTATCTGCTGAAGTGCTCGCTCCTCTTTATGAAGCCTTGCATTCTCCAGAACCTGAGCGGACTGGGCCGCGAGGATTGAAACCAGACGCTGATCGGCCTCCGTGAATCCATCCTCATCTTTCTTGTTATAGATCGTGAGGGATCCGACCAGGTTCGACTGCACCATCATCGGCACACACATGATCGATCGTACGGTTGGATTCCACCGTGTACCCTTGAAGCGGGAATCGCTTGCCGGATCGTTGACTACCAGGGGGCGCTGGTACGTGATGATCCAGCCGAGGATGCTCTCATCCGGATGGATGGCCTCGTGTTCGCCGGAAGTCGACATCGTACGCACGAGTGTCTTCAGCTGGTCGGTCTGACGGATATCACTAATGAGCGTGATAACGCCCTGCTCCGCATTTACCGTCTTCAGCGATCGCTTGACGATGATGCGCATGATCTCGGTAGGATCGTTTGTTCCACCGATCGCCGTCGCCAGGTCGTTGAGGATGGACAGCTCGTCCACCGCGCGCCGAAGGCGCTGGTTTTCCCTGCGGAGCTGCTCGAGATCCGCGTCCGCCGTAATATCTACCGGGTTCGCTGTGGCCATTAGGGTGCTTCCGACCGGAAAGCGACCAACAACGTAGTAAATTGGCGGATCACATTCCTGTCCTTCGCGAGGTGCCGGTCCTGAGAGGCAATGCGCCGGACCTGCTGCGCTTTTTACGCGGGAAATGCAGTTCGTTGCGAAACCTAACCGTCCGTCCCGCGCGTACGAGAGCCTTGGTATCTATGCCGCCGTATCGCTACGGTTGACCGGGTTCGCCACGGCTCTTAAGATCGCAGCCGGCAGCGGACCCGACACGCTATTGATTGCGGCAACTCCATCCGGCGGTCATTGAAGACGTATACAGATGCGACCTCTCGCTCGACTGAATCGCTTCTATTGGAAGTATCGCCGGCTGTTCGTGCCGGGCCTGCTGTGCGCGGTGACATCCGCGTCGTTCTCGATCGCGGTCCCGATGATCGTGCGGCAGGCAGTCGATAGCATTCCTCGCTTCGTGACCACCTACCAAGCGTTTTCCGGCTCACCATCGCAGGGGTATTTGTTCACGACGTTCTTTTTGACGCTGATGTTGTTCGGCCTCGTCATCGTCTGCCTGAGTCTGGTGAGCGGAGTCTTTTCGTTTCTGATGCGACAGACCGTGGTCGTGGCCTCGCGTCACATCGAGTTCGATCTTCGAAACGAGCTGTACGCACACCTTCAGACGTTGCCGCGCTCGTTTTACCTCAAACACGCGACGGGCGACATCATCACGCGTGCCACGTCGGACATCGAGCAGGTGCGGCGATACATCGGCCCGGCGATTATGTATCTGACCCGGGCCCTGGTGATCGTGGTAACGGCCATGGTGGTGATGTTCGTGATTTCGCCGCGACTGACGCTCTTTGCGATCATCCCCATGCCCTTTCTAGCGCTGAGCGTGTTCTTCGTGGCGCGCATGGTCCACGCAAGAAGCGACGCCCTCCAACAACAATACTCCCGATTGACGAGCCGGGTGCAGGAAGCGCTCGCTGGAATCCGTGTGATCAAAGCGTACACGCGTGAGCAGGCCGAAGCGCTCGTGTTCGATGAAGAGAGCCGACAGTATCGACATCGCGTGCTGAATCTCGCACTCGTGGAAGCGGCGTGGCGACCTGTGTTCCTGCTGCTGGTCGGCATGTCAACGATTATCGTTGTCTGGGTAGGCGGTCGGCTCGTCGTCGAGGGCGCAATTACGATTGGCAACATAGCCGAGTACATTATTTACGTGGCGCTGATGACGTGGCCGGTGGCGTCAATGGGTTTTGTCATCACCATGGTGCAGCGAGCGTCCGCTTCCGTGATTCGTCTCGGAGAGATTCTCGATACGAAGCCCGCAATCGCGGACAGCGAGCGAACGGATGATACAATCCAGCGGGTCGACGGCAGAATCAGTTTTGAGGGCGTCGGTTTTCGCTACGGGTCCGACGCGCCGTGGGTCCTGCGGGACATCACCTTCGACGTGCCTGCCGGATCCACACTCGCGATCGTCGGGCGGACGGGCTCCGGCAAGAGCACGATCGTTGAGATGATGCCGCGGCTTCTGGAACCGACGGACGGACACATTCGCGTTGACGGTGTGGACATCAATCGGATTCCTATCGCCGTGCTCCGCGGTGCAATCGGGTACGTGCCACAGGATGTCTTTCTCTTCAGCGACACGGTTGCCAACAACATCGCCTTCGGAAACATGGAGGCCGTCGAGGAGGCTATTCGGGACGCCGCGGCGGAGGCCGAGCTCCTTGCGAACATCGAGGACCTTTCGCAGGGGTTCGAAACGTTCGTCGGTGAACGCGGAATCACGCTCTCGGGCGGACAGAAACAGCGCACCTCCATTGCACGCGCGCTTATCCGGCAGCCGCGCATCCTGATTCTCGACGACGCGCTCTCGGCCGTCGACACCGACACGGAGCGGCGTATCCTCGGACATCTTCGGCGTCACTACGGACGCCGCACCATCGTCATCGTGAGTCACCGCGTTAGCGCAGTTCAGGAGGCCGATCTCATCATCGTCCTCGACGACGGACTCATCGCGGAGAAAGGCACGCACGACGAACTGCTGGCACGGGACGGCCTCTACGCCAACCTCTACCGCAAGCAATTGCTGGAAGAGGAAATCGAATCGATCATGTAAGTCATGACGGAGATCATTCCTCTCGGAACGGGTTCGGCGGTGCCGGTGCAAGGCCGCGGTTTTTCGGCGGTGGCCGTGCGCCGCGCCGAGTCCGCACTCCTGTTTGACTGCGGCGAAGGCACGCAGATGCGGCTGCTGGATGCGGGCATCAAGTTGTCGCGGGTCCGCGCCGTGTTCGTCACGCATCTTCACGGCGATCATTTCTTCGGACTGATGGGTCTGCTCGCGACCATGTCACTGGTGGGGCGGGGAGAGCCGCTGCTTGTCGTAGGCCCGCACGGTATCCGCCATCTCCTGGAATCGATACCGGGTCTGGCTCCGCTCGAGATGTCCTTTTCAGTCGAGTTCGTCGAAATCGACACACTAGACACGAGAATCCCGGTTATGAAGGAACGTGGCTTTCGGGTGTGGGCGAGTCCGCTGGATCATGGAGTGCCCGCGTACGGATACCGCTATCAGGAGGACGATCGGCCGGGACACCTGGACGTCGAACGGGCGCGTTCACTGGGCGTCGAGAGACCGGAGGACTACGGACTTCTGAAGTCGGGCCATTCTGTCACGGGTAATGCGGGCGTCGTGGAGTCCTCCGACGTCGTGGGTCCAAGTCTTCCCGGCGGCGTGTTTGCCTACGTGACCGATACACGGCCGTGCCCGGGCGCCGTCGAGCTCGCGCGCAACGCTGACATCCTGTACCACGAGGCAACGTTCGCGGATAAGCTTTCCGACCGTGCTGCATCTACCGGTCACTCAACTGCTCGTGAGGCCGCACGTGTCGCAGCCAGGGCAGGCGCGCGCCGGTTGCTGCTGGCACACTTCAGTGCGCGCTACACGCAATTCGATGACCTGATCCGGGAAGCACGTGGGGTCTTTCCAGAAACCGAAGCGGCGCAGGAACTGATGCGCTATCCGCTGCAGAACGCGGCTTTGCTCGAGGAAAAAATTGGCTGAGAAAGATCGCGATACCACCGAGGGCGTCAAGGGGATCGACAGTCGCCTTCTGAGACGCATCGTGCTGCACCTGCTACCCTACAAGGGATGGGTGGGTGTTGCGTTCGTCACGGTGATGACCGCGGCGTTTCTCGGCCCATACCGGCCCAAACTCGTGCAGGTCGCAATCGACAAGTACATCGTCACCGGTGACCTCGGCGGCCTGACATCGATTATCATCCTGTTGATCGTGGTTCTTCTGGGCGAAGGCATCTTGTCTTTCGTCAATGCCTACCTCACGCAGTGGATCGGCCAGCAAGCGATCTTCGATCTGCGAACCAGGCTGTTCCGGCATATCGAAAAGCAGTCCCTGTCTTTCTTCGATCGCAATCCGGTCGGCCGGCTGATAACGAGGGTGACGAGCGACATCGAATCACTGAGCGATGTGCTCTCTGCCGGCATCGTCACGATACTCGGTGACCTCTTTCGGCTGATTTTTATCGCCTACTTCATGTTCTCGCTGAACTGGGTGCTGGCACTGGTCACGCTGGCCGTGGTGCCGCTGATGGTACGCGTGACGTTCTGGTTCAGACGAATGGTGAGGGACCAGTACCGCGAGACGCGCAAGCAGGTGGCCCGTCTGAACTCGTTCATGCAGGAGCATGTGACAGGGATGAGCATCGTGCAGTTGTTCAATCGCGAAGATGAAGAGCTGCAGCGCTTCGAGCAGATCAACGACGAGCACCGGGGAGCGCAAATCAAGACGATCTTTTACTTCGCACT
Organism: Rhodothermales bacterium; assembly: GCA_041589075.1. GTDB lineage: Bacteria > Bacteroidota > Rhodothermia > Rhodothermales > JABDKH01 > JBFHWK01. The sequence continues at coordinate 5,573 of JBFHWK010000046.1, read as the reverse complement.
TTTCTGGCCCGCGATTGACATCGTCGCATCGATCGCTCTCGGTCTTGTCATCTGGGTCGGCGGCGCCAGTGCAATGGGCGGGACGCTCACGCTGGGGGTACTGATTGCCTTTATTCAGTACGCGCGTCAGTTCTTCGAGCCCATTCGCAACCTCTCCGATCAGTTCAATACGCTGCAGAGCGCGATGGCCGGCGGCGAGCGCGTCTTCGGGCTTCTCGATGTCGACGAGTCACTGCCCGAACCCGCCGCACCGCGCCTGCTGGGGAAAGTGGCCGGGCGCATCGAGTTCGAAAATGTCTGGTTTACGTACGACCGCGAGATCGAAGACGGTGTCGAGCCGAACTGGGTGCTCAAAGGCGTATCATTTTCGGTCGAGCCGGGAGACAGTGTCGCGATCGTCGGTGCCACGGGTGCCGGCAAGACCACTATCATCAATCTGCTGCTTCGTTTCTATGAGATCCAGCGTGGGCGGATTTTGCTGGACGGCACGGATATCCGCCAACTGTCGCTGGAAGAGCTCCGTCGTCGCATCGGCCTCGTTCTGCAGGACGTCTTTCTGTTCTCCGGTTCGGTGATGAGAAACATCACCCTCGACGACGACACCAAGACGGAGCAGGACGTGCGTCGCGCCGTGCATATGATCGGGGCCGACGTCTTTGTAGGTCGCCTGCCGAACGGATTTCAACAGGAGGTGCGCGAGCGAGGCATGTCATTGTCACACGGGCAGCGCCAGATGCTCTCGTTCGCGCGGGCTCTGGTTTATGACCCTCAGATTCTTGTGCTGGACGAGGCAACTTCCAGCGTTGATACCGAGACCGAGGAGGCGATCAAGAATGCTCTGGAGACGCTTATGACGGGACGCACGTCTATCGCGATCGCTCACCGGCTATCGACCATCCAGCACGCGGATCAGATCCTCGTCATGCACCGTGGCGAGGTCCGGGAACGTGGCACGCACCAGGAACTTCTCGCGGTCGACGGGCTGTACCGCAGGCTGTACGAGCTGCAGTACAAGGAGCAGGAGGCCGCCAGCGCCGCGTAGCGAGTTCGAATCGATCGTTCCAGGCGACAAAAAGGCACTCATATCGACAATCGTAACATCCACAGCTATATGGACACGTACTACAAGCCGGAGCATCTTCCCAAGTTCTCCACCATCGCCGAAGGAAACGAGGAACTGGCAGATGCCTTCTTCACGTACTATGGCAAGGTCTTCGAGGACGGAGCGCTCTCGGCACGCGAAAAATCACTGATCGCGCTGGCGGTTTCTCATGCCGTCCAGTGCCCGTACTGCATCGACGCTTATACGTCGGACTGCCTGCAAAAGGGATCGGATCTGGAACAGATGACCGAGGCCGTACACGTGGCCACGGCGATTCGCGGCGGCGCCTCACTGGTGCACGGGATCCAGATGCTGGAGCAGACGAAAAAGATGATCATGTGATGACGGGCCACCGACTGGCCTGATCAACCGAATGTGAAGATGGCAGAGACTTTGATTCCACTGGATGTTCTTGCCTCGGGTGACGGCTCGATACTGGAGATTGAAGGTCCCAGAACCACGACAAGCCTCGCTTACCGGCGCTCGCCTCTCGCTTCGCCGGGCGAACAGTTTCTGGCCCTGGAGACGGTCGAGATCTCAGACGGACCATCCGGGTCAGGTGATTTTTTTTCAGACGTGGCGGCATCCGGCTGGACCGATCTGCGCCCGGCATCTCTGGACATCTTTCAGATCAACCTTGGCAAGCTCTGCAACATGACGTGCCGCCATTGCCACGTCGATTCGGGCCCGGACCGCACGTACGAGAACATGGACCGGGCGACCGTTGATGCGTGCCTTCGAGCCATTGACGTGAGTGGCGCCCACACGGTCGATCTCACTGGCGGTGCACCCGAGCTGAATCCACACTTCGAGTACCTTGTGGACGAGGTCGTGAAGCGTGACAAGCGCGTGATCGACCGATGTAACCTCACAATACTCACAGTGCGGCGCTTTGAGCACTTGCCCGAATGGTTCGCCGAACGCGGAGTGGAGGTGGTGTGCTCGCTGCCGCACTATCGCAAAACGGGCACGGACGCTCAGCGCGGCGCCGGCGCCTACGACAAGTCGATCAAAGCACTGCGCCGGCTCAACGCGGCCGGCTACGGCCGCGGTGATGAAGACCGTCGGTTGACGTTGGTCACCAATCCCGTCGGCGCCTTCCTTGCCGGAAGCCAGTCCTCGCTCGAACGCGAGTGGAAGGAGGCGCTTGCGAGCAATCACGGCGTCTACTTCGACCGGCTGATCGCGCTGAACAACATGCCGATGTCGCGATACCTGGAGTGGCTCCTGGATAAGGGGCTGCTCGAGGAGTACATGGAGCGTCTGGTCAATGCGTTCAACCCCGCCACCATAGCCGGCCTCATGTGCCGCAACACACTCTCAGTGTCGTGGGACGGTTACCTGTACGACTGCGATTTCAATCAGCAGCTCGAGATGCACATGGATCTCAACGGCACGCGGCCGCATGTCTCGGACTTCAGCCTCGATGCATGGAAGGTGCACGACATCCGCACGCATCGGCACTGCTACGGTTGTACGGCGGGAGCCGGAAGCAGCTGCGGCGGCGCGATCGCGGAGTGACGTTCCGCCGCAGCACTCAGTAGAGTGCCATATTGAATCGCGGGCGATACTCCTTCACAACCGGGTGCCCCTCACCAAGAATACTGAAGATCGCCAGACACGCTTTCCGTGCACCGTCGTCGTCGTAGTACCGATCCTGCTGAACGACTGAGATGAACGCCTCGATAGCTGAACGAAAGTCGCGCTTCCGTAAAGCATCGATCGCCTTGACGTACCCATCGTGACCCGCGCCTTCGAGCAGATTCTCGTACGGCGGTCTCATCGAAAGTAGTCCGGCAACAACCCCGAGGCCGTCGGCTATCTGAGTCAGTACCGGATCTACGATCTCGACGGACCGGATCAGCTCTAGTGACCCTTCGGGATCTTCGAAGAGATCGAGTTGTGCGAGCAGCAGTGTAGCTCTCGCATTTCCCGGCTCTTCCTTGATGGCCTTCTTCAGGTGCTCCCGCGCTTTGTCGTGGTTGCCGGCGTTGATTGCTTGCTCGGCGGCCGCAACGTGCGGGCGACTCTTGCTCGGCAGGGCGCGTGCAAGCCACTGCTCCACGGCGTAACGCGGCAGCGCGCCGGTGAATTCGTCGACGACCTTGCCGTCCACAAACATCTTCACGGCCGGAATCCCACGTATGCCGTACTGGATCGACAGCTCCTGATTCTCGTCCGTGTTAAGCTTTGCGAGTTTCCATTGCGAGCCATTGGCGGCCGCAAGGTCCTCGAGGATGGGACCCAGCGTTCGGCAAGGTCCGCACCACGGTGCCCAGAAGTCGACAACGACGGGAAGGTCGTGGCTTGCGTCCAGGACATCTTCTTGAAAATTCTGCACCTCGTATGCCATGGGCTCGATAGCTTTTTTTCCGACGCTTCGGCGCCGTTTGAATGTCGCCCGGACAGAGCCCGGACGCATATTTCTATCACACGATCTATTCTCGCATGTCTACCACACGTCATCGCCAGGGATTCGCCTTCATCACATTTTTGACGCTCGTACTCGCGGGGTGCGGTGCACCCGCGGAGCGAACCCCCAGCACGTACGATCCGGACGCTGACTCGCTTCGATTCGCGGGTGAGGTCCACCTGCGCAACATCCGGCAGCTCACATTCGGCGGCAACAATGCCGAGGCCTACTGGAGCTTCGACGATAGCCGGCTCATCTTTCAGACGGACTGGGCCGCCGTCAACCCCCAGGGCTGCGATCAGATCTTCGTGATGAATGCCGACGGCTCGAACACCGAGTCCGACGACCGATACCGACTCGTGTCTACAGGGTCCGGGCGAACCACGTGTTCCTATTTCCTACCGGACGGACGCATCATTTACGGCTCGACACATGCGGCGGCTCCCGAGTGCCCCCCGAATCCACCACGCGGCGCCAGATATGTTTGGCCGCTCTTCGACACGTACGAGATCTACGTCGCCAATGCCGATGGGTCCAACCCGGAGGTGTTGATCGGCGGCCCCGGTTACGACGCGGAAGCGACCGTATCGCCGGACGGCCGGTTCGTCGTGTTCACGTCGACGCGGTCCGGTGATCTCGAGTTGTGGAGATACGAGCTGGCGACCGGCGACTTGCTTCAGCTCACCTCTGGGCTCGGGTACGACGGCGGCGCATTCTTCTCGCCGGACTCCAAGAGCATCGTCTGGCGGGCAAGTCGACCGCAGGGCGATGACGCAAAGGTGTACCTCGAGCTGCTGTCGCAGAATCTTGTGGAGCCCGGACGCTTGAATCTGTGGGTGGCGGATGCGGACGGCTCCAATGCACAGCAGATCACCGACCTGCCGGGTGCCAACTGGGCGCCGTTCTTCCACCCGGGTGGCGAAAAGATCATCTTCGCCAGCAATCACCACACGATGGCTGCCGGTGGCCGTGAGTTCGACCTGTTCATGGTGCCGATTTCTGCGGCACTCGATTCCACTGCGATTGAGCGCATCACCTTCTCGGGCACGTTCGACGCGTTCCCGATGTTCTCTTTCGGCGGCACCAAGCTCGCCTTCGCGTCGAATCGCAGGGTCGACCGCGCGCCGTCGCGCGACACGAACGTCTTCATCGCCGACTGGATCGAGGAGCCGGAGGACGTGGATCGCGCGTTCGGCCGTTTAGAAAGCGTTGGCGGGTGAGCTCGGAAACCTCCGGGCACTCATCAAAGTTAGCCTTGCCTAACTTTTAGCGCAGTTCTGCGTTTTTGCTATGATGAGGGCCTTTTTCGGGACGGGTGTCCTTGTCGCCGTGCTGGCGATGTCGATCGCGGCGTGCACGACGCGCAGCGCGGCGGATGGAACGTCAGGCAAGCTCCGCGTGGTGGCTACGACCAACCTCGTCGGTGATCTCGCTGCCACCATCGGCGGCAGCGTTGTCGACGTCACGTCGCTCATGGGACCGGGGGTGGACCCACACCTCTACAAGGCGAGCGAAGGTGACGTGCGCCGCATGGCCTCGGCGGAGGCCATCTTCTATGGCGGGCTTCATCTCGAGGGAAAGATGACGGAAATCTTCGCGCAGATGAAGGCACGCGGCGTGGCGACATTTGCGGTCACCGCCGGCAACCCCGACTCGCTGTACATCGAGTCGCCCAACTTCGGGGGCAACTACGATCCGCACATCTGGTTCGACGCTTCGCTGTGGCAAGGTGCCGCGAAGTTCGTGGCGAAGTCACTGTCCGACCTCGTGCCGCAGCACGCCGCAACGATCGACTCAAACCTTACATCGTACCTCGCGGAACTTGACGTGCTTGACGAATACGTCAGAGCACGAACCGCCGAGCTGCCGGCATCGTCGCGTGTTGTGATTACATCACACGATGCCTTCGGTTATTTTGGCCGCGCCTACGGTTACGAGGTGCGCGGATTGCAGGGCATCAGTACGGTGACGGAGGCCGGCGCGGCCGACGTCCAGGCACTGGCGGAATTCGTCGCCCAGAACCGTATCCCCGCTATGTTTGTGGAGTCTTCCGTACCT
>JBFHWK010000045.1:0-16322 GCA_041589075.1 Rhodothermales bacterium | reverse complement strand
GGCCGCTGCGGTCGGGGCGCTGACTCCGTACAGTGCCGACACTCCCACGATACTCCATGCGCGAGAGGCGGCGCGTGCCGACCCGATAGCGCGCGTTCGTCGTGCCGCCGTTCGCTTGCTGGCGGCGTCGGGGGATGCATCAGCCGTGGGCGTGATACGGCAGGCGCTCGACGACTCATCCTATCTTGTCGTGGCCGAGGCGATAACGGGATATGCGACGGCCCGACCGGGCGCGTCTTTTGGCGCCTTCAGCGGCATGCTCCCGGAACGCTCATGGCAGGATATTGTCGAGTTGGCGGTCCTCGAAACACTGATTGCACACCCCGAACAGCAGGCGGCCGCTTATATCGCAAAACTATTATCGCCAAGCCGCAGCGAACGCGTCCGCGCGAGGGCACTAAGAGCACGGGCGGCGATGGCCCGGCTTGGACCGGAACTGCGCAAGGCGGTAATAAGCGACCTCGAAGCTTATCGCGACGACCTTCATGCCGCCGTCCGTCGTGAGGCCGAGCGTCAACTCTCGCAGCTATAGCATTTGTAGCGTACGTCATTCCGATATGAAGCTGTTCGTTTCGTTCGCGGTGGCACTGCTTAGTCACCTGCTCTTTGGATGGATTTGGGGGGTGTTGGGCGGCGTCCTCGTCGGCTGGCTCTCTCCAAAAGGTGGCTGGTGGAAGGGCGTTCTGGTCGTCGCTTGCGCCTGGGCTGCACTGATTGGCTACAATTTCGTCGTCGCCGCGGGACCCGTCGCCGAAATGCATCGTGTCATGGCGGATATTATCGGCGATCTGCCCGCAGGGGCGTTTCCGCTGATGAGTGTGGGAGCGGGAGGGATGATCGGGTTGGCCGGCGGCCTCGTCGGCAGCGCCGCGCGTCATCTCGCCCGCACCGGAAATCAAAACGAACAGGTAACCACATGACCGAGAGGGTCGCTAGTCTGTTAGAGCGTGTCGGTGCGCTCGGGAGGTATCTTTGACATCGAGTCGCGTCAGGCTCGCTTGGATGAGATGAACCAGAAACGCGTCGAACCCGGCTTCTGGAACAATCCGAAGGAAGCGAAGCTCGTGGAGCAACAGGTCGCCGCGGAGAAGTCGTGGATCGATGAGTGGAAACGTCTCGAGTCCGTGGCGGACGATATCCGCACGCTGGTCGAACTTGCCGACGAAGAGGGAGAAGACCTGTCGTCGGAGATAGACAGCGAGGCCGATCGTCTAGAGGAGATGGTGGATGCGCTCGAGCTTCGCAGCATGCTGGGCGAGCCCGACGACCAGCGTAACGCCATCCTGACGATACACCCAGGTGCGGGTGGGACCGAGAGCCAGGACTGGGCGGAGATGCTTCTGCGGATGTACACGCGGTGGGGCGAACAGCACGACTACGCCGTCTCCATGCTGGAATACCAGGAGGGTGATGTCGCGGGTGTGAAGAGTGCATCGCTGCACATCGCGGGCCCGATGGCATACGGCTATCTGAAGGCGGAATCCGGAGTACACCGACTCGTGCGAATTTCGCCATTCGATTCCAGCGGTAGGCGGCACACATCCTTCGCAAGCGTGTTCGTGTACCCCGAGGTGGATGAATCGATCGACATCGAGATACGATCCGATCAGGTCGAAATGCAGACGTTCCGATCCGGAGGCAAGGGCGGTCAGAACGTGAACAAGGTGGAAACCGGCGTGCGCTTGATATGGACCGGGACGTTGTCGGACGGACGCGAGGAGCGGGTTGTTGCCGAGTGCACGGAGGAGCGCAGCCAGCTTCAGAATCGAGAGCGTGCCATGACGATGCTCAAGAGCCGCATCTATCAATTAGAGCTGGAAATCCAGGAAGCCGCCAAAAGCGAGATGGAGGGGAAGAAGAAGAAGATCGAGTGGGGCAGCCAGATCCGATCCTACGTGTTCCAGCCGTACACGATGGTGAACGACCATCGCACCGAAACCAAGGTGACGGACATCACATCCGTCATGAACGGTGATCTCGACGAGTTTATTAAGGCATATCTGTTGCAGACATCGACGGCCTAGCGGCGCAAGACCTCGAATGCATGGTACTCAAGTATGATTTTCTGATTCTTGGCAGCGGTATCGCCGGGTTGTCGTACGCGCTGCGTGTGGCGGAGCACGGCAGTGTGGCTGTGGTCACGAAGAAAGAAAGGGCGGAGTCGAATACGAACTACGCCCAGGGTGGAATAGCGGCCGTGCTGCATGAGGGCGACTCCTTCGAGAGTCACGTCCAGGATACCCTGACGGCCGGTGCCGGTCTTTGTGACCCCAACATCGTCGAGATCGTTGTCGGCGAAGGACCGGAGCGAGTTCGCGAATTGATGGAGATGGGCGCGGAATTCTCGCGGCGCAACGGTGTGCTTCATTTCGGCCGTGAGGGTGGGCACTCCGCTAACCGAATCGTTCACGCCGCCGATGCGACCGGTCGTGAGGTGGAGCGCACTCTGCTGGAGCGCATTGCGGACCATCCCAACATCGATTTGTTCGAGTACCACTTCGCCATCGAGCTGATTACGGAGCACCACCTCGGACAGCATGTGTCTCGACTGCGCCCGGACGTCCACTGCTTTGGCGCCTACGTACTGGATGAGCACGACGACCGCGTGCATAAGATTCTCGCTAAGGCGACGCTGCTGGCAACCGGCGGCTCGGGCCACGTGTACTTGCACACAACAAACCCGGCGATCGCAACCGGTGACGGCGTCGCGATGGCGTATCGTGCGAAGGCCCGCCTCGAGAACATGGAGTTCGTCCAATTCCACCCGACGAGTCTTTACCACCCGGACGGTGATTCCTTCCTGATCTCGGAGGCGGTCCGTGGAGAAGGGGCCGTGCTAACGAACGGTGACGGCTACCGATTCATGAGCGACTACGACGAGAGAGGTGAGTTGGCCCCACGCGACATCGTCGCTCGTGCAATCGACGATCAGCTCAAGCAACGCGGTGATGATTATGTCTACCTGGACATCTCTCATCGACCGGCGGACATCGTCGTCGATCACTTCCCGAACATCTACGAAACGTGCCTTCGTTTCGGGATAGACATTACGAAGCAGCCCATCCCGGTAGTTCCGGCTGCACACTATCAGTGCGGAGGGGTGAAGACGGACAGGATGGCTCGCACGTCGATCGCCGGCTTGTTCGCCTGTGGTGAGGTCGCTTGTACGGGACTCCACGGTGCCAACCGGCTGGCCTCCAACTCCCTGCTGGAAGCGCTTGTCTTTAGCCGACGCGCGGCGACGGCGGCAGCCGAGTATGCCGTCGGAGCCGCGTGGAAAGTTGACATCCCGGAGTGGGATGACTCCGGGACCGCGCGCCCGCATGAATGGGTTCTTGTTTCACACAACCGCGACGAGTTGCGGCGTGTCATGTCGGACTACGTTGGTATCGTGCGGTCCATCCACCGTCTCGAGCGCGCTGGCCGGCGCACCAGACTGCTTTACGAAGAGACCGAGGACTTCTACCGGCGGTCGCGGGTCTCGGCCGCCGTGTGCGAGCTGCGTAACATGATCGCTGTCGCCTATCTGATCATTCGCAGCGCACAGATGAGGCGCGAGAGCCGCGGGCTGCACTTCATGGTGGACTTCCCCGAGATGAGTACGGCCGAGCAACGCCCGACCCTGGTCTAGCGTAGGTCCGGAACTTGCTCCGGGGGTGCGAACCGATGCTGAAATCGCGGAAACTGAAACCGAATTGCCTGTTGCGGCGTTGACCGTGTCCAACAGCCTGGTTTGCGCTGCAGGACCACCTGGGCGTATATTACAGGTCTGTTGGAAGGGGGGCGAGTGAGTGCAGCCACCCTTTTTTGTTGGTGTTTTCGTGGGAGAGGCGCCCGTTCCTTCGGTTCGGGCGTTTTTTGCAGGAAGACGTTTTTGCTGAGCGGAAATGACCGTAACGACTTCGGAATCGCTGAAAAGCCAGATTCGAGCCATCGCGGAGGACGTGGTTCGGCCACCGATGTTTGTCGTGGAGACGATCGTGCGGGGCAACAAGGGCTCCCGCGTCGTCGAGATCTACGTTGACTCGGAAGGTGACCTCTCCGTGGACGCGCTGGCGGCGGTGAGTCGTGAAATCGGCTTCTTACTAGACGCAAAAGACTGCATCGACGGCCGATACAAACTGAATGTGTCCTCGCCCGGCGCAGACAGGCCCCTGGTCAGGCCCGTTCAGTTCAAGAAGAACCGCGGGCGCAAGGCGCGGGTGCTGTTCAGCGAATACGGCCGCCCACCCGTGGAGGGTACACTGGAAGACGCCGACGATGAAGGCTTTCTCATTCAAACCGGGAAAAACAGAAAAAACCGCCTAGGGTACGAAGAGGTCAAGGAGGTCCGAGTCCTTCTTCCGTGGTAATTTTATCACTTTGAATCCGAGGCGCCTAGCCTAAGAAACGAGTTTATGCAGAGTACCGATTTAGTATCCTCGTTCGCGGAGATCGCGAGAGAAAAAGGGATTGATCGGGATATGCTCCAGCTGATTGTGGAGGACGTGTTCCGGGCTATGATTCGCAAGCGCTACGGCGCCGATGACTCGTTTGAGATCATCATCAACCCGGACAACGGCGACATCCAGATCATGCACATCCAGGAAGTCGTCCCCAACATGGACCTCGAAGATCCCGTGACACAGATCGAGGCCGTGGCTGCCGCAAAGATAGACGAGGGTTTTGAAATCGGTGATGAGGTCGCGACCGAAGTGCAGATCACCGACTTCGGGCGGCGGGCCGTCATGACCGCACGGCAAACGTTCAGTCAGCGAATTCGCGACATCGAAAAGGAGAACGTTTATTTCCGATACTCGGATTTGGTAGGTGAGATCGTGGTTGGCGAAGTATACCAGACCCGCCGGCGAGAGGTCCTGGTGATCCATGACAAGGTGGAGCTTGTTCTGCCGCGAGAAGAGCAGATCTACAAGGATCGTTACCGCAAGGGTGATATGTTGCGAGCCGTGATCAAAGAGGTGCGACGCGACGCCGGTAACAACCCGCAGGTAATTATAAGTCGGGCTGATCCACTGTTCATGGAGCGGCTCTTTGAGCTCGAAGTGCCGGAGATCGATGAAGGCATCGTCGAGATAAAGAAGATCGTCCGTGAGCCGGGCGACCGCGCCAAAGTGGCCGTGATAAGTAACGACGAGCGCATCGATCCTGTCGGTGCGTGCGTTGGTATGAAAGGCTCCCGTATCCACGCGGTCGTTCGCGAGCTGGCGAACGAAAACATCGACGTTCTCGAGTGGTCGGACGATCCGCACAGGTTGATTTCAAGCGCACTCTCTCCGGCCCAGCCGCTTTCGGTCTCCACCAACGACGAGTTGACGCCTCCGCGAGCCAAGGTGGTCGTCAACGCGGATGAGGTCAGCAAGGCAATCGGGCGCGGCGGTATCAACATTCGTCTGGCATCACAGCTCGCCGGTTACGAGATCGACGTTTACCGCGAGATCTCAGACGACGAAGAGGACATCGAGATGGAAGAGTTCGCGGATGAGATCAGCGCGGAGACGCTGCAAAAGCTGCGTGACATCGGCTGTGACTCTGCGAAGGCCGTCCTCGAGTTGTCGCGTGAAGAACTCATGCGGCGCGCGGGGATTGATGAGGAAGTTGCGGCTCACGTGCTGGCGGTGATTAAGGCCGAGTTTGCGCCGGACGAAGAGGAGGAGGAGGAGTTCGAAGCCTAAAGACCTGGATTTTGGAAACGAGTAGCGATTCGCATAGGACTTGAGATGGCGACTGAGTCGAAATTCAAGAAGAAGCGGCTGTTCAGAGTGTCGCGCGAGCTGAACGTGTCGGTGGACACGCTCGTCGACGATTTGAAGAAAGCAGGCTTTGCGAAGGCGCTAACGGGAACCGGCCTCAACGCTGCCATCACGGAGGAGGAAGCGTACGAGCACCTCCTTGAGACCTACGCGGAGGACAAGGCCACGGCCGATCGGGTCAAGGAGAAGCGGCTCGCCTGGATGGAAGAGGGTGGCGACGATGCCGAGACGAGACCGTCCGTTGTCACAATCGCCGCTCCGGTCGCGGATGAGGGAGTTGCGTTTGAGGAGCCGCCGTTAGCGGAGCCAGTGGCGGAGGATGCCGTCGATCTCCCGGAACCAACCGAGGTAACCGTACCAGAGGTTGAGGTGCCGGAGGCTGCGGTGCCGGAGGTTGAGGCGCCGGAGGTTGAGGCGCCGGAGGTTGAGGCGCCCGTGGTCGAGGAGCCGCCAAGCGCCGAGGAACCGGTCGTCGGCGCCGATGAGGAGGTGAAGGAACCCTCGCATGAGCCCGCTACGGTTGCCCGCAAAGATAAGAAGGTTGCGAAGCGCAAGGCCGCCGAAAAGCAGGTGAAAGCCGGGCCCGATGAAGAGGAGGAAGATGACGACACGATAATTGCCGGGCGGTACAAACTGCAGGGCACTAAGATTCTGGGCAAGATTGACCTCGGCGATGTGGAGGTGCCGGAAGGGGGCAGGCGCAGGCGCAAGCGTAAGCGTAAGAAGACGGCCTCGTCGGATGAAGGCGGCAAGATGAAGATCATGCCCGAAGACCAGGTAGTCGAACGCGGGCGCCGCAAGAAGAAATCGAAGAAGCGCGGCCCCGGCGTGGACAGCGCCGAGGTGGAGCAGACGCTGCAGGAGACACTTCGCGAGCTCGAGCAGGGTGCCTCGAGGGTTCGACAGCGACGCCGCCGCCAACGCCGCGAGCAACATGCCGCCGAGCGCGAACGCGAACTGGCCGAACTGCAGAAGGAGTCGGGAATCCTGCGCGTTACCGAGTACCTCTCGACCGGAGAACTGGCTAACCTCATGGATGTGCCGGTGACCGACGTGATCAACACACTGCTCGGCGCCGGCATGATGGTCTCCATCAACCAGCGGCTTGATGCGGATACAATCACGTTTGTTGCCGACGAGTTCGGCTATGAACTGGAGTTCATTACGGAGTTCGGCACCGATGACATCCAAGTCGAAGCGGATCTCCCCGAAGATCTCACCGACAGGGCTCCGGTCGTAACGGTGATGGGGCACGTGGATCACGGAAAGACCTCGCTTCTGGATTACATCCGAAGTGCGAACGTCGTTGCCGGAGAGGCGGGCGGTATCACACAGCATATTGGTGCCTATCACCTGGAGCTGGCCAGCGGCAAGCGCATCACGTTCCTGGACACTCCGGGTCACGAAGCGTTTACGGCAATGCGAGCACGTGGGGCAAAGGTAACCGACCTCGTCGTACTCGTGGTCGCGGCCGACGACTCGGTCAAGCCACAAACGACGGAAGCGATCAACCACGCCCGAGCAGCAGAGGTCCCACTTGTTGTCGCAGTCAACAAGATCGACAAGCCCGACGCGAACACACAGAAAGTGATGCAGGAACTTGCCGATCAGAACGTGCTCGTTGAGCCGTACGGCGGAAAGGTTCAGTGCACCTTTGTTTCGGCAAAGACGGGTGAAGGGATTGACGACCTGCTGGAAAAGGTGCTTCTCGAAGCAGAGCTTCTCGAGCTGCAGGCAAACCCGGATCGCAATGCTGTCGGAACGGTCATCGAGAGCCGTAAGGACAAAGGGCGGGGTGTTGTGGCTACGGTGCTCGTGCAGACCGGGACCCTGCGAGTCGGCGACACCTTCGTTGCCGGTGTTTTCAGTGGCCGCGTCCGCGCGATGTTCGACGAGCGGGAGAACCGCATAGAGGCGGTTGGCCCTTCCAAACCCGCACTCGTGTTGGGCTTCGACGGCTCGCCGGAGGTCGGTGATCAGTTTGTCGTACTGGATGACGAACGCGAAGCGCGCGGTATTGCACAACACCGCCAACAGATCTTCCGGGAACAGTCACTACGGCAACGGAAACACATTACACTGGACGAGATCGGTCGACGACTCGCGCTGGGCGATTTCCAGGAACTGAACCTAATCGTAAAGGCGGATGTCGGCGGCTCTGTGGAAGCCCTGTCCGACTCGCTCCTGAAACTTTCGACCGAGGAGGTCGCCGTCAACATCATCCACACGGGCGTTGGTGCGATCACGGAGAGCGATGTGATGCTCGCGTCGGCATCGGATGCCGTCATTATCGGGTTCCAGGTGAGACCGATGGCAACGGCCCGGGCGCTTGCCGAAAGAGAGGAGATCGATATCCGGACGTACTCGATCATCTACGATGCAATTGCCAACGTGCGCGATGCGCTTGAGGGCCTGCTGTCACCTGAGAAGAGTGAGAAAACGCTCGGCCTGGCCGAAGTGCGGGAGTTGTTCAAGGTACCCAAGGTCGGGACCGTCGCCGGTTGCTACGTCGTAGACGGAAGAATTCGCCGAAGTGACCGGATTCGACTGATACGGGATGGAGTTGTTATCTACGAGGGAAGCCTGGCATCCTTGAAGCGGTTTAAAGAGGATGTACGGGAGGTGCAGAGCGGCTACGAGTGCGGAATTGGCATGGAGAACTACGATGACCTGAAGGTGGGAGACCAGTTCGAAGCCTTCGAGATCATCGAGACGAAGCGCAAGCTCGAAGCCTGACCCTCCAGGACACGTCGGTACCCACACAATTCAATCGGTTGACGGGAGGTCCGAGTTGAGCGTTCGCACCGAGCGGGTGTCGCGGCTGATCCAGAAGGAAGTGGCCGGGCTCCTGTCGACTTCGTTCTCCGAACACTTCGGCCCAATGGTGACCGTCACAGGCGCCCGAGTGACGCGCGACTTGTCCATCGCCTACGTGTACTTCAGTGTTCTCGGTTCAACGGCCGACGAGCGAAAGGCAACGTTCAGGCACGTCGAAGAACTGAAGCCACAGATACGCACGGCACTGGCAAAGCAGATACGACACCAGGTGCGCAAGATCCCCGAGCTTCGCTTCTTTCTCGACGAGACCCTGCACGAGGCCGAGAAGATCGAGGGCATCTTTGATAAGATACGTGAAGAGCGTGCAGCACGAGGCGACGGAGCGCAAGACAGAGAATGAGCCGGAAGAGCGGCGTGCGTCGACAGCCGTCACGAGAGATCCTGACTGATGTGACCGTTGTGGGCCGAACTCACGCCGGCCCAGTTCCACACGACGCTGTTCTTCTGATAGATAAGCCGCAAGGCTGGACGTCGTTTGATGTCGTGCGTCATTTGCGCAAGCGAACCGGTGTGCGGAAGGTGGGGCACGCGGGCACTCTCGACCCGATGGCAACGGGGTTGCTCGTCTGTATGATCGGTCGCGCGACCAAACAGATGCGTTGGCTGGTTGAGATGGACAAGGAGTACGAAGGCACCGTCCGACTAGGCCAAACGACGCCGTCGTACGATGCGGACACTCCGGTCGATCGTGAAAGGGATGCCTCCGAAATTCTTCTCGAACATGTGCATGAAGCCACGCGCGAGTTCGTTGGTGACATCGTTCAGCAAACACCCGCGTATTCAGCTGTGCGCATCGGTGGCGAGCCGTTGTATCGGAAGGCACGACGCGGTGAAGTGTCGTTGGGTCCGCCGCGGATCGTTTCGATACATGAGTTTCAAACGAGAGGTCTGCACGGCTCAGATCTTGACTTCGAGGTCCGGTGCTCGACGGGCACGTATGTAAGAAGCCTCGCTCATGAGCTTGGTGAACGCCTCGGCGTCGGAGGGCACCTGACACGTCTGCGCCGAACGGCCGTCGGTTGCTATCGTGTCGAGGAGGCGCTCACGATAGCGGAACTTGACCGCTTGATTGGCGGCAACGAGACGTTGTCGGTGGGGGAAGGAGGTACCGAGTGATTGCAGAGCACTTCGGACGCGATGTTCGTCACGAACCCCGGTCAGTAGTAACGGTCGGCGTCTTCGACGGTGTCCACCTGGGACATCTCACCGTTCTGGAGGCGGTCGTCGAGCGTGCTGAGCAGGTCGAAGGAATTGCTACGGTCGTGACCTTCGATCCGCATCCGCAGGAAGTGGTCAGCGGAGAAATCGTTCCGTTAGTCACGACAGTTCCGGAACGAATCGCGCTCCTGGAAGCGGCCGGTGTTCAGCGTGTCGTGATCATACCCTTTAGCAAAACGTTTGCGGCACGACCCGCTGATACATACGTCCGGGAAGATCTCTATGAGACGATCGGCATGCAGGAAATCGTTATCGGTCACGACCACGGTTTCGGCAAAGGGCGAACCGGTGACCGATCGCTTCTCCATCGGCTTTCGCGGGAGTTGGAGTTCGAGGTGACGGAACTCGGAGTCCGAAAGAGCAACGACACTCCGATATCGTCCTCGGAAATCAGAAAGACACTGGTTTTGCGTGGCGATGTCGAAACGGCCGCCAGGTTGCTAGGGCGACGCTACTCTTTGGGTGGACGGGTTGTTAAAGGTGACGGGCGAGGACAGAGTATTGGTTTCCCAACGGCCAACATCGCGGTCGGCCATACGCGAAAAATCGTGCCTTTCCGCGGAGTGTATGCAGTTCGCGTGGATACGGAGAAGGAGAATGCGATGTTGGGTGGGATGATGAATATCGGCTTTCGGCCGACCTTTGACGGGTCCTCCTTGAGAGTGGAGGTCCACGTGTTTGATCTCAACCGCGAACTCTACGGCGAGTGGATTCAAGTAGAATTCGTCAAAAGAATCCGGGATGAGCGAAAATTTAGCGGCTTGGACGCGCTCAGGGAGCAACTTTACGAAGACAGGGCGCGTTGTACGGACGCGCTCAAAGCAAGTAGTTAAGTCGTATCGACCTTACGCGACGCACGCGAGCCACATCAGACATTGTGTCTACCGGAGTTCCGGAGGCGCTGGTCTTCTTTAGCATGGTAATAATCTAAAGAGGATTTCAGTATATGATTTCCAAAGAGAAGAAGCGGGAGCTGGTCGGCTCCTATGGAAAAAACGATAAGGACACCGGCGTCGCCGAGGTTCAAATCGCAATCTTCACCGACCGAATCAACGCTCTCACCGAGCACCTGCAGCGACACACGAAGGATCATTCGACGCGCCGCGGTCTGCTTAAGTTGGTTGGAAAGCGGCGACGTCTGCTCAACTACCTCATGGATCGGGACATTACCCGGTACCGCGCGATCATTGAGCAACTCGGAATTCGGAAGTAGAACAATCTTGGGGCGGCACTCCCAGCGGAGTGCCGCTGCGTTTTAGGGCGGTGACGCAGTCCCACAACATACGCTGACCGCCTTGCAGACTCGAAGCAAAACGGCAATGACGCCGCGGGCTGCAGCACTGAACTGACTGGAAGAGGAGCAGAAATGTCACAAGCAGTTACTCACGAAATCGAATACACCCCGGGAAACAAGCTGACCCTAGAAACTGGCCGCCTCGCAAAGCAGGCGGGCGGCGCCGTCGTGGCGCGCCTCGGCGATACGATGGTGCTGTGCACCGCGACGGTCACCGACTTCGCCAAGGAAGGCCAGAGCTTCTTTCCGCTGACGGTCGATTACCGTGAGAAATTTTCGTCCGCCGGAAAAATCCCGGGGGGCTTTATAAAGCGGGAAGGACGTCCGAGCGACAAAGAAGTCCTGACTTCGAGACTCATCGACAGGGCCATCCGTCCGCTTTTTCCGGATGGATTTTTCAATGAGGTGCAGATCATCTGCTACGTCCTTTCGGCAGACGGCGAAAACGATGCAGACGTGGTCGCGGCCGTGGGTGCGTCGGCTGCACTTGTGTTGACGGGTGCACCGTTCAAGGGCCCCATCGCGGAAGTCCGAATCGGCCGGAGCAACGGCCGCTTCGTTGTGAACCCGTCAATAGAGCAACTCGAGGAAAGTGATTTCAATATCGTGGTGGCGGGCACAAAGGATTCGATCGTCATGGTCGAAGGGGAGATGGAGGAGGTCGGTGAGGACGACGTTCTCGAGGCTCTCGAAATCGCGCAGGATGCGATCCGTGAACTGTGTGCCGGACAGAGCAGACTCGTCGAGGATGCCGGTGGGGTCACGCCCATGGAGTACACAACGGTTTCGGCGGCGGACGACGTGGTCGCGAGAGTGCGGGACTTGATCACCGAAAGCGTCAACACCCTCATACGGAAGCCGTACGCGAAAGAGACTTTCTACGCCGGCCTCAAGGAAATCAAGCAGTATGCTCTCGATCAGCTCCTGGGGCCCGACGACCCGCAGGCAGGACTTGAACGTGCCGAAGCTACCCCTGAAGGGTATACCGCTGCAGATATTAAGAAGGCCGTTGCCGCCGTCGAAAAGGATCTGATGCGCGAGATGATCCTCGGCGAAGAGAAGCGCATCGACGGTCGCGGCCTTTCAGAGGTGCGTCATATCTGGTCGACCGTAGGATACCTTCCGCGTGTTCACGGCTCGGCGGTCTTTACGCGTGGCGAAACTCAGGTGTTGGCGTCGGTGACGCTGGGAACAAAGAAAGACGTGCAGGCTGTGGATCAAGTGTTCGACACCACAGATCGCAGGTTCTACCTCCATTACAACTTCCCACCGTTTTGTACGGGCGAAGTCAAGTTTCTGCGTGGCGCGAGTCGCCGCGAAATAGGACACGGATACCTTGCAGAACGTGCTCTTGCGCGGCAGCTTCCGCCCGAAGACGCATTTCCCTACACGGTTCGCATCAACGCCGATGTGCTGGAATCAAACGGCTCGTCCTCGATGGCATCTGTCTGTTCAGGCACGCTGGCGCTCATGGACGCCGGAGTGCCCATCGGCAAGCCCGTAGCCGGAATCGCTATGGGACTGATTTCGGACGGGTCCCGTACCGCGATCCTGAGTGATATTCTCGGCACGGAAGACCACCTCGGCGACATGGACTTCAAAGTCACGGGCACACGTGACGGCATCACCGCGTGCCAGATGGACATCAAGATCGAGGGCCTTTCGCGTGACGTCCTCAAGACAGCACTCCTTCAGGCTCGCGAGGGCCGCGATCACATCCTGAGCAAGATGGTTGAGGTGCTGCCGCAGCCGCGCGAGGACCTGTCACCCTTTGCGCCTCGGCTCACCCAGTTTACAATTGACGCCGACTTCATCGGTGCCGTTATCGGACCGGGCGGTAAGATCATTCAGGGCCTGCAGCGAGATACGAACACCATCATTGAGATTGAGGAGCGCGACGGACTGGGCTACGTGACGGTTGCTGCGACCAACGGCGAGGATGCCGAAGCGGCGATCAACATCATCAAGGGTATTGCATCGAAGCCCGAACCGGGCCAGGACTACGAGGGAACGGTGCGAAACATTCAGAGCTTCGGCGCGATCGTCGAGATTGCACCGGGCAAAGAGGGCCTGTTGCACATCTCAGAACTTGACTATGGCTACGTTGACAACGTGGAGGACTACCTCGCCGTCGGAGACAAGGTCAAGGTCAAGCTCGTCGAAGTTCGTGACGACGGTAAGCTCAGGCTTAGTCGGAAGCCGTTCCTGGAGAAGCCTGAGGGTTACGAGGAGCGCCAACGGGAGTCGCGTCCACGAGGCCATAACGGTGAGCGACGCGGCGGCGGTCGGGGTCGTGGTGGACGACAGGGCGGGCGTGGCGGTGGACGCCGCGGCGGCTCACGCGGCGGCGACCGCAACTGATCCCTTTCGGCCGGGCAGTAAGACACATGCTGTCCGGCCGTTTTGTATGGCTGATGGGTGAACCGAATGTCGACCAAGAAGCTGCCGATAGCCTCTGACGGGAGCGCGGCCTTCGCCCGCACTGTGCTCGGCAACGGCGTTAGGGTTGTAACCGAGACCATTCCGTCCGTACGGTCGACATCTGTCGGGGCTTGGGTGATGGCTGGCAGCCGTGACGAGCCGGCACGCCTCAGCGGCATCAGTCATCTCATCGAACACATGGTCTTCAAAGGGACGAGGCGCAGGCGCATGCATCACATCGCGCAGCGTCTCGAGTCCGTCGGCGGCTACCTCGATGCATTCACCGGCAAAGAGTACACGTGCTACTACGCCCGCGCGCTCGACGAACACACTGACAGGGCACTCGACACCGTGTGCGATTTGATCCTCTCTCCAAGTTTTCCGGAGAAGGCGCTCGACAAGGAGAAAGATGTCGTGCTCGAAGAGATGAAGATGTACGACGACGCGCCGGAGGATCTCATCTTCGATCATTTTGACTCGGTTGCTTACCACGGACACGCGCTGGCTCGGCCTGTAATCGGTTACCCGGACACGGTCCGCGGAATTCAGAGGTCAGATTTGATCAGCTTCGTCGAAGAAGCCTACGCGCCCAACAGGGTGGTTGTCGCCGTTGCCGGCAATGTGACGCACGAGCGGGTTGTGGAGCTTGTCGAGCGCGCGTTTGCCGACTCCAGGCGCCCGAACAAAGCGCCTCGTCGCCGCCGGGCAGCGAAATACAAACCGGCGGACCGTACGGCAGTGAAGCCGATATCACAGGCCCATCTTGTCGTCGGAACTCGAGGACCGGGAGCACGCGATGCCGGCCGAGTTCCCCTCGTCGTTCTCAACACAATTTTGGGCGGCGGGATGTCTAGCCGCCTCAACCAAAACATCAGGGAACGCTACGGCTATTGTTACCACATCTACTCGTTCTTGAACTTCCACACGGACTCCGGCGATGTTGGGGTCTACATGGGGACGGATGCCGCGAAGGTCGATCGTGCTCGCAAGCTGATTCTCACAGAACTGGACCGTCTTTGTCAAAAAGAAGTCAGTCATCGCACGCTCTCTCGCGCGAAAACCCAGGTAAAAGGCTCTATCATGCTTGGTCTGGAGGCCATGAGCAATCGGATGATGCGGCTTGGACGTCAAGAGTTGATCTACGAACAGTATTTTACCCTGGATCAGGTTATGGATGAGGTCGACGCCGTGACGGCTGAGGACGTGCGCGAAGTCGCCTGTAGTGTGCTCGGCCCAGATCGACTCTCTATAGTCGTGTTACGACCCACCGCGTAAGCGAACGAGGACTGAGGATATGAAAATCCTGGTGACCGGAGGAGCTGGATTCATTGGTTCGCATGTGGCCGATGCGCTGTTGAAAACCGGTCACGAAGTTCACATTGTGGATGACCTCTCTGCGGGTAAGGAGCGCAATGTGAATCCGGCGGGTCAGTTCTACCGGCTGGATATCAGATCCGAAGATGCAGCGGATCTGGTGCGCGAGCATCGTTACGATGTTCTTGTGCATCACGCGGCACAGATGGACGTGCGCCGCTCTGTCGCGGACCCGTCTTTCGACGCGGATGTCAACTTGAGAGGCTTCCTGAATCTGATGGAGGCGGGTCGCACGGCGGGACTCCAGAAGGTCATCTTTGCGTCGACCGGCGGCGCCATCTATGGTGAACCCGAATACGTTCCGCAGGATGAACGTCATCCCTTGCGTCCCGTGTCGCCGTACGGCATCACAAAGTTGGCGACCGAAAAATACCTTCATTTCTATGAGGTAGAATACGGGATCCCACATGTAGCTCTGCGCTATGGAAACGTGTACGGGCCGCGCCAGAATCCCCATGGTGAGGCGGGTGTGATTGCCATCTTCATCGAAAGACTCATGACCGCTCGACAGCCCGTCATATACGGCGATGGCGAGCAGACACGGGACTACGTCTATGTAGCCGATGTCGTACGTGCCAATCTTGCCGCTCTTGAGTACGATAAGTCGGGCATCTTCAACGTGGGTACATCTGTTGAAACGAACGTCAACCACCTGTTTCAAACACTCCGCGACGAGATTGCGCCGGAAATACCCGAGAAGCATGAAAGCAGTCGCCCGGGAGAACAGCAAAGAAGTGTACTTGATTTTGCCCTTGCGCACCGTGAGCTCGGCTGGTCGCCGGAAGTCACGGTAGATGACGGTCTCTTGCGAACAGTCGAGTGGTTCGCCACCGTCGCAACACCGAACCAAGAAGAAGTCGACGAATGACGTACCGGGTTCGACTCGACCAATTTGAGGGCCCCCTGGACCTGTTGCTGTTCTTCATCCAGCGGGATGAACTGGATATTTATGACATCCCGGTCGCCAGGATCGCCGATGAGTTTCTTGAATACGTCCGGATACTCGAGCAGATCGATTTGGACGGAGTCGGTGATTTTCTTTACATGGCCGCCGTGCTTATAAACATAAAGGCACGCATGCTTCTACCGTCGCCCGAACTTGACGAGGAAGGCGAGCCCATCGACCCGCGAGCGGAACTTGTGGAGAGGCTTCTGGAATACGTTCGCTACAAGGAAGCTGCAACGAGTTTGGGCGAGCATTTCGAACGACGGAGCGAGTTGTTTACGAGAGGTGCGGCGTCGGCGGACGACCAGTTGCGACTGGCAGCGAAGCCGATCGTTGAGTCGGCCTCGCTGTTCGATCTTGTCTCAGCTCTTCGTCGAATCCTGACCGAGGCCCCCGAAGATGAAGCGCATGATATCGAAGCGGAGGCATACTCGATCGAAGATCAGCAGGCGTACGTTCGAGCGATCTTGCTCAGAGAATC
>JBFHWK010000044.1:5000-16424 GCA_041589075.1 Rhodothermales bacterium | reverse complement strand
TGCCCCGTAAACCCGGCGTGCCGTCTTATTCGGCGGATGTGCAGCCGATCTTCGATGCTAAGTGCGTGTCGTGTCATGCCGCCTCCGTCCGGCCGGTGCCGCAGGCCCGTCTTGCGCTCGATTCTTGGGAACAGGTTATGCGCGGTTCCGCCTACGGCGAGGTCGTAATTCCCTTCGACGCGGACAATAGTCTGATTCTTGAAATGACGACCAAGCGGGTCAGCAGTCCGCATCCTTCCGAGCTCGAGGCGGCTTCGCTGAGTGACGAAGAGATAGACAAACTCCGTACGTGGATAGAGGCAGGCGCACCGGACGACCAGGGAACGGTGCCGTTCGCGGACGCGCGAGACCTTCTATTCGTATGCAACCAGGAAGATGCGACGGTCAGCATCATCGACACCGAGCGCAACATCGTCATCCGACTTGTTGATCTGACGGACTACGGCTTGTCATCGGGGTCCAAGCCGCACCATGTGGCCGTCGAACCCGACGGCTCGTATTGGTATGTATCGTTGATCGGTGACAACCGTGTCGTCAAGTTTGACGCGGAACACCGCATGGTCGGCATGTTCGTGTTCGAAACGCCGGGGATGCTCGCACTGGACCCTGCGAGTGACTGGCTGTATGTGGGTCGGTCGCTCTCCGCACTAAACCCGCCTGCATCCATTGGAAAAATTCGTCGGACTGACATGACCGGCGAGCTCATCCCGATTGTCTTTCCGAGGCCACATGCTTTGACTACCTCGCCGGACGGACGGTTCGTCTACACCGCGTCACTTGGACAGAATCAACTGATCACGTTCGATGTCGCCGGCGACAACGTGGTGTTCACGGCCGTCGACGGACCGCTTCGCTCCTTTGTTCAACACGCCGTGTCGCCGGACGGTGCGCTGCTCGCCGGCACGGCTCAACTGACGAACGAGATACTTTTCTTCGACCTCACGCAGCCGGCGCAGCCGGTTTGGAGCTGGTCAATCGCGGTCAACGCGGCTCCGTGGCACCCCGTCTTCACGCGAGACGGACGGTTCGTTTTCGCCGGAAACAAGGACGCCAACACGGTATCGAGAGTGTCCGTTGCAAACCGGCGCGTCGAAGCGATCATCGTTCACGAAGGAATCGCCGATCCGCACGGTGCGGCGCTCTCGCCCGACGGCTCGACGCTGTATATCTCCAACCGCAACACAAGTGGTTCTTATGTACCTCGCCACGATCTTGGCGACAATGCCGACGACGGAACGGTCGTCGTGATCGACGTGGCCACCGGCGAGGTCCTGAAGGTTCTCGAAGTGGGGCGATTTACCGCCGGGATCAGTGCACGGCGTGGCTGAAAAGAGACACGTTGGGCGTTCGAGGCTCGCGATGATCTTCATTGTCGGCGGCATTGGCCTCGGTCACGTCCCCTCACGCGCGCAAGACCATCTCCTTTTCGAATCGGTCCAGCCTTTTCCGGTTACCGAACTGGGTGAGGTAATGCAGGCACCGTTTCTCGGCGGTTTCGATACGCCGCGCCCGCAGCTCGTCGACATCGACGCCGACGGCGACCTCGATCTGTTTTTGCAGGATGGAATCGGCTCGGTGATGCACTTCGCCAACATCGGATCGAGAACAAACGCGCAGTTCGAGTTTCGAACGCGCTCGTACATGGATCTGGAGGTGGGAAGCTGGTTCTTCTTTGCGGACCTGGACGCTGACGATGATCTGGATCTCGCTGCCGAGCAGGCGTTGGGTCAGATACGACTTTACCGTAACGACGGCACGACAAGTGCACCGTTATTCACTGCATGGGTGGATACGCTCAAGGATGTCGTGGGAGAGATCATCACGACCGAGCCCCCCACGCTGCCGTTCTTACATGACGTGGATTGCGACGGGCGCACCGATCTCATGATCGGGCGCGAGATCGGTACGATTTCGCGATACGAACTGGATCATCCGGACGGTGCAGAGCCGATGCCGATGTTTCGCTTTGTCGAAGATCGGTACGGCGACATCGAAGTTGTCGGCGGCACGGGTAAGAGATCGAAGGTACTGCGGCAAAGGCACGGTGCAAGTGCGATGGCCTTCGCAGATCTTGACAACGATCTCGACCCCGACATCCTGTGGGGCGACTTCTTCGAGCCGAATATCATTCATTTTGAGAATCAAGGTACCTGTGCCGCGCCGGTCTTTCAGCGGGTAGACGACGCGTACATGCGCGACGCGGGCCTTGCCGTCTCGACTTCGGGCCACAATGTGCCCAGGCCTGTTGATATCAATGCGGATGGTCAACTGGATCTGGTAGCGGGAGTCCTTGGGGGAGCTTTCGTACCCAGTACCTCGTCGATCGACAATCTCTACCTGTTCGTGCGCGAGGGTGCGGGGCTGCAGCTTCGGACGCGTCGACTGATCACCTCGATTGACGTAGGCTCCGACGCCGCGCCTGCCTTGGCGGATGTCGACAACGACGGCGACCTCGACATGGTGGTGGGAAATCGAATAGACGCGTCGGATCCGACGCGCGGATCGCTGACGCTCATACGAAACACCACCGTGGGCTCGACACCGTCTCTGGACGTCGAAAGCGGAGACTACCTGAATTTCGCTGGGGATTTTCTGACAACGCCCACGTTCGCGGACATCGACGCCGACCTCGATCTCGACCTTTTCCTGGGAAGTTTTTCGGGGCGCCTGCATCTATATCAAAACAGCGGGAGTCCGAGCGAACCGAATTACGCACTCACTACCAACAGCTTTGAAGGAATCGACGTAGGTGCGGAAAGTGCCCCGGCTTTTGGTGATGTGGACGGCGACGGCGACCTGGATCTCCTGGTAGGTGAGTCCAGCGGCAAACTCAACTTCTTCCGCAACGTCGGCACGATCGCCTCGGCGCAGTACATGCTTATGACGGAGGACTTTGCAGGCATCGATGTCGGTCAGCGCAGTCGTCCCCTCCTCGTGGACTACGACGGCGACGCGGATCTTGATCTATTCGTTGGCACTGAAGCGAACGGTGTCGCGTACTTTCGCAACGACGGAACGCAACAGGTCGCCGAGTTCGTTGCGGGAGACCCTCTGCCGGTCGCAGCGGATGTCGTTGCACCAGCGGCGGCAGATTTCGACCGTGACGGCGACCTTGATCTGATTGTAGGCACGACGTCTGGTGGTCTGCGGTTCCTTCGAAACGACCGAGTAACGACCGGCATTGAGCGTCCCGAACACGGGCATCGTTCGGTGCGCATCGTCTCCGTCTTTCCCAATCCGGCCGAGGTGCGCTTGGCGGTTCAGCTACACTCCGGCTATTCGTCCAGCGTACGGGTGGCTTTGTTCGACGTGCTGGGTCGGACCGTCGTCGAGCGCTGGTTTCAGACACCGTCCGGTGAGTTCAGTATAGAATTGCCGGTACTTTCGCTGGGGCGGGGCGTCTACGTTGTGCGTGTGGAAACCGCCGGTGGTGCTTCGGATGTCCGGAAGGTCGTAGTCCGATGACTATTCAGAACGGCCGGCGATCAGGAAGATGGCGACGACCGCCGCCACGCCCGCGACCATAAGTACGACGGGTACCGTCACGTCTTCTCCCGGTCTGGGCAGCAGCAGGTCCCTCTCAGTCGTGATCCATGGCCACAGTGCGCGCAGCGACCCGGTCATCAGACCAATCAAGACCGCCATGGTCATGTCGTGGTACTGTCGCAGCAACCAGTCGAGCAGTCCGCTGAAGGAGCCGATCCCGGCTGCCGCCCCTGCGCCGAACACCGTGATGTAGAGGAGGTCGCGATCATGTATCGCTTCCAGGGTCGGCTGGTAGATCCCGAAGACGAGCAGTAGAAACGCCCCGCTTACACCAGGCAGGATCATGGCGCAAATGGCAACCGATGCCATGAAGAACACACCGATCAAACTCGGATCGGCCGTCTCGCGTCCCGGAAGACCCACCAGTAGGAATGCGAGCGCCGCGGCGGCGAGGCCGAGGGCGATTTCTTGAGGTCCTCTCGACTCCATGCGGCGCCACGGAATAAACAGGGACCCTACGATGAGGCCGAAGAACAGCGCCCGCATCTCGATCGGGTGTCGATCCAGCAGGCCCGGGATGATGGCGGCGCCCAGCAGGAGTGACGTCGCAATGCCAGCAAAGAGCGGAAGTATAAGTAGCCACTCGATCTCGCCGAAGTGCTCGCGAAAGGCGGCGATGTCACCTCGCAACAGACTGACGAGCGCAGCAAAACCCTCCTTGATCGCATGGATGAGGCGCTCGTAGATGCCGACGATAAGCGCCACCGTGCCACCGCTTACGCCCGGAATGATGTCGGCACCACCCATCAAGAGTCCGCGGACATAGTTGGCGACGGTGTCGAGAACCACGGCGCGGCTACGGTTGGTGTTTGTTGGGAAGACGATTCGCCCGCCGGCATGGCGACGGGCAGTCGACCGCTAAGTCAGGAGTCGAGCCCAAGCTCCCGCCGAATGTGCAGATCCCTAAGGAGGTCCGGACACGCCATCTCCCATTCGTCCTTCTTCTTCGGGTCGATGACGAGCGCCATCTTGAGCGACTTCAGGCTCTCCTCCGGTCGCCCCAGCGCGAGCAGCGCCTTGGCCTGCTGCACGTAGGCTCCTGCGCAATCCGGCTTCAGTGTCAGCGCCATCCGATAGGCGTTTAGAGCGTCCTCGAGTCTGCCGGATTTGTATAGAGTCTCGGCGTTGTCCAGCCATGCGTCCCGGTTTTCCGGGTCCAGGCGGACCACGGTCGCATAAGACGACACGGCGCGCTTGAAGTCACCGATTACACACTCGCTGTCGGCTTTCGAGTACCAGAACTCCGCCACCTCGGGATTTTCTGCGATAGCCCGTTCGTAGTAGGCTATGGCCTGCTCATGCTTCTGTAGCGCGTCGAAGCAGCAGCCCAGTCCGTACCACGCCTCCGCATACGTCCGGTCTTCGCCAAGCGCCTTCTTAAAGAACAGGATTGCGCTGTCATACTCATCCAGCTCTTCATACGCCAGGGCGATGTTATAGAAGGTCGCCGCGTCGCCGCCTTCGAGGTCAATGACCGTGCGGTAGGAGGCGATCGCCTCACGCAGTCTGTTCATGTTGGCCAGCGCATTGCCGCGGTTGTAATGCGCAGACGCAAAGTCGTCCTTGATGGTGATCGCCATCTCATAGGACCAGACCGCGTCCTCGTAGCGCTTCATCCGGTTGAGCACGATGCCCCGGTTGTACCACGCGTCGCACGAGTACGGGTCCTCATCGAGATGGCGGTCGTAGCAGCGGACGCTGTCTTCGTCCTGCCCGAGGCGGTCGCAACAGTACCCCAGTTCGTACCACGCTTCCGGGTGCTCCGGGTTGATCTCGACGCAAGACTCGAAAACCTCGATCGCCTCTGCGATTCGATCCAGCCTCTCGAGAGTGACGCCCTTGTTGAACAGAGCATCGTCATGGAGTGGGTCGAGGCGCAATACCTTGTCGTACGCTTCCAACGCTTCCTCACTGCGGTTGAGCGTATCGAGCGTTATGCCGAAGTTGATAATGGTCTCCGAATCGACCGGGTTCAATTCGAGCGCTCTCTCATAACACGCGAGCGCCTCGTGGTGCTTTCCGAGGTTGTTCAGCAGGACACCGCGACGCATCCAGGCGTCGCTTGAAAACGGGTACGCCTCCAGGATTCGGTCGATCACCCCAAGCGCATCACCGAACTTGGCTTTCTCGAAATAGAAGCTCGCGATCTCCTCGAGGGCGTCCGAGTCAAAGTAGGCGGATTCGCCGTGCCTCTCGTAGGACGACACCAGATCGCTCAGGCGGTGTTCGTCTGCAGAATCGTCCTGGTCGTCGTAGCCGAATTCGAACATACTCTCAGAGTGGGCGCGTTGGAGTGCGAGAGTTCGTAACCTCCTGCTGCGGTGCCATTAAATGACCGACTGAGCAGCAATGGCAGGCGATTTGAGGCCGCATCATTATAAACGGAGGTTGCAGGATTTGCAAGCTACGCACTGTAGCCGTTTTGGTACAGGTTCTATTAACGTATCATTTGCGAATTCTCGCATTTTCGCGGTGGTTCGTGGTCCATACATAGTTCGGATAAGCCGTTGCCTTTCATAACCTTCGAAGGGATCGACGGCAGTGGCAAGAGCACCCAGGTGGAGCTTCTGCGACGTAGAATGGCTGCAGAGGGTCATGAGCCCGTCGTTTTTCGCGAGCCGGGGGGCACGATCCTGTCTGAGCGTGTTAGGGCCGTGCTCTTGGACCACACACTCTCGGTGGATCCAATGGCGGAGTTGCTGCTCTTTTCCGCCGCCCGGTGCCAGCTCAGCGCCGAGCGTATCCGTCCCCTCCTGAAAGCCGGCCGTGTCGTGATCTGCGACCGGTTCTACGACTCGACCGTGGCGTACCAGGGTGGCGGGCGCGGGCTGGGCGAGTTCGAGTGGCTGACCGACTTCAACCGGCGGGTGACCGGTGGGTTAGTGCCCGACCGTACCTACTACATCCGGGTGTCGCCCGAAACCTCGCAGCGTCGCCGTGCAGATAGAGAGGTGGACCGGCTCGAGGCCGGCGGGGATGCCTTCTTTTCCCGGGTGCAGGAAACCTATGAGCGAATCGCTCGGGAGATGCCCGAGCGTTTCATGGTGATCGACGGAGAACGCCGCCCTGAAGCTATCGCGGAAGAGATCTGGGACGACGCCGAAGCTCTGATCCAGGAACCCGGCTGACGAGCCTCCTGTTCACGCTGGGAGGCTAAAGCCCACTCCCGATAACGCTCCGATGACGATCATTCCCAAGCGACAGCTGGAAGAAGTGCGCCGCATTTTCGGCGAGTTTCTCAAGGAGCGAAACCAGCGCCAGACGCCCGAGCGATTCGTCATCCTGGATGAGGTGTACGGCACCTCGGGCCATTTCGACGCCGACGAGCTCTACCTGCAGCTGAAGGAGAAGAACGTGCGCGTCAGCCGTGCCACCGTCTACAACACGCTTGACCTGCTCATCGAGTGCGAGCTGGTCGTGAAGCATCAGTTCGGTAACAAACAGGCCAAGTACGAGCGAGCGTACAGCTACTGGCAGCATGACCACCTGATCTGCATGGATTGCAACGAGCTGTTCGAATTCTGCGACCCCAGAATCCAGAGCATCCAGGAAATGGTGGCCGATATCTACCATTTTGAAGTCAAACACCACTCCCTGCACATCTACGGG
Source organism: Rhodothermales bacterium (assembly GCA_041589075.1). Taxonomy (GTDB): domain Bacteria; phylum Bacteroidota; class Rhodothermia; order Rhodothermales; family JABDKH01; genus JBFHWK01. Next base: position 9,269 of record JBFHWK010000044.1, on the reverse strand, counting down.
CACTGCCGGCGGGAGAACTGCCCCAACCGGCCTTCGTAAGGTTTTCCCGGCCGATTCGGAGCGAATTTTATTCACAGGAAGCCCTGTGGACATCTTCTTGTCGGCAGGCTATTTTGCGGCCATTACGATCTTATGTGTTCAATTCCGCGGCATGCTCTAGGTGCCGCCCGCTGTGATTCGAAGTTCGTGGCCGATACCAACCCTGCTGCTGCTCGCGGCGGCGACTATGTTCGCCGGTGTCAGGCTTAGTTACTTCAATGTCGAGGCGCAGGGCAACGAATTCGTCGTAACGTGGCAGAGCGACATCGAGGACGAAGTCGTCACCTACGAACTGCACAGGCGGACCAGCACTACCAACAACAACTTCGTCCTGGTCGATACCCACACAGCGCACGGAGTCGGTCGCGCCTACACGCTGCGCGACTCGCAGGTCTTTAAGGTCGCCGGTGAGCTGATCGACTATAGGCTGCAGGCCGTCTTTTCCGACGGCTCGCGACAGGTTCTGGTGGTGCGCTCGGTCAACTACACGCCCACTGCGATTCGCCGTACCTGGGGCAGTATAAAGGCCATGTTCTAGAGTGGCCGACTTCTGCGGCGGAGTGTTGGGGCGTTCCTCGGAAACTGAGCTTTCGGTTCATGGCTGAGCTCGAGATCCTTTCTGCCGACAGAGTCAAACGGACCATCGTACGACTCGCCTACGAGATCGTCGAACGCAACCGTGGTTCGAAGAACCTCGTCTTCCTTGGCATCGTGCGGCGCGGCGAGGTGCTGGCGCACGCAATAGCCGCGGAGGTCGGGCGCCTGGGTGACGAGGTACAGACGGTTGCGCTCGATGTCACGCCTTTTCGCGACGACGTGCCGCGCACGGAACGAGGAAAGGCTGCACTACCCGGCGTCGACATTGAGGGGAAAGATGTCGTTCTGGTGGACGATGTCCTGCACACCGGTCGAACCGTGCGAGCCGCGCTCGACGCGGTCGTGGAGCTGGGAAGACCTGCCTCCATTCAGGTCGTTACGTTGATCGACCGGGGCCACCGTGAGTATCCCATACAGCCGGACTACGTAGGTCGGACTATACCGACGAAGCACACCGAGCGCGTCGACGTGCGCACGGGCTCCGGGATATCGGTACATGTGGTGGAGTGAACGTCGCCGTCACTCACCGCCTTCCTCTTCCGACCCCCCCGCAAACAGGCGGATCTCAAAGCCCTGCCGAACCCGTGTTCCGGGCGCACGGCTCTGACGCGTTACAAGATCCTCGCCCGACACGGCGTCCACAGCCACCGAGCGCAGCTTCCTATCCATGAGGGCTTTGCGGGCGTCCGCAATCGTAAGCCCGACAACATCAGGCACCTCGATGTAGTCCGATCCCAGTCCGGTGCTGTACCAGAGTGTGACCTCGCTGCCTCGATCGACAGTTTCACCGGCGTTAGGACTCTGTCGAGTAACCGTATTCTCATAAGGTGATGGAATCGGATCAGGCCTTTCGGATGTGACCTTGAGCCCCGCGTTGATCATCCTGTTCTTCGCCTCACGCAGTGCGAGGCCCTCGACGCGGGGAACCGTGACCGTCGGCACCGAGCCTGAGTTGACGGACAGGTAGATGTGACGACCGGGCTTGACTCGGGCATCCGCAGGTGGGTTCTGATCCACGACGACATCGCGCGGAACATTCGGATTGAACCGGTGAACGATGCGCTCCGGCCGAAGGTCATTGGCTTCAATGATGCGGCTGGCCTGCTCGAACGGCATATTCTGCACGTTAGGAACCTCGATGGAGACGTCCTGACGTGTGTAGGTCGGCATCAGCACCTCGTCGACAAAGACGAGACCGGCAACGCCCAACACTACAAAGAATCCGACACCACCCCAGAAAAGCGGATTCCGGACCAGAGAGACCACGTAGTCGACGGGCTTTTTCAGGAAGGTAGGTAGTCGTTCCACAGGCTTTCGGAAAGATCCCGTCGCTCGCAGTTCGAGAGCGTCATACGCACGTTTCCGCTCAATGTGCCGTGAAGATCGGCACCGTTGTCGCACGCGGCCGGCGGTCCACGCCAAAGTCGCCTACAAAAGGTCGCTGGCAACGCCCACGAGAGCAACCGGCAAACCCTGTCGCAAAATCATGGCAGCCATTCCTACCCGCTCTTGTGGAAGTGGCACAGGTGCATGAATCGGACAGTCTCATGGAAGCGAACCTTGTGTTCGGTTGGCTGTGGGTGCTCGGAGGGATTGTGGCCGGTGCGGCGATCGGTCTGTTTTTCCACCGCGAGGACTGGGCGGGCGGTTATGGTTCGTTTCGCCGCCGCATGATCAGGTTGGGTCACATCTCGTTCGTCGGTCTTGGTCTTCTGAACATGCTGTTCGCCCTCACATCGGGGCCGCTTGGTGTGGGTGTTCCTTACGATGCGGTGGCCTCGGCTCTGTTTATTGCCGGGGCCGCGACAATGCCGACTTGCTGCTATCTCGCCGCCTGGCGTAAAGGATTTCGCCATCTGTTTCCCATCCCTGTCGTCTGCACACTGGCCGCTGTAATTCTCATGTTGGTAGGAGGTGTTCTGCTATGAAACTAGGCCTAATCGCTATGAGCGGTGTGCGCGCACACGATGACGAGCTCACGAAGCTTGGACTCACGTTGCCTGGTTTTGTGAAACGCAACAAAGTTATCGCGGAATTACCCAGCCTCGGTTTGCTGACGCTGGCCGGCATGACACCCGACACGGTTGACGTCGACTATGTGGAGTTGCCGGGCGAAGTGGCAGAGCTGCCGGGCGAGTACGATGCGGTTGCCATCTCCAGCTTCTCGGCTCGGATCAAAGATGCCTACATGCTGGCTGATCTGTATCGCGCGCAGGGCACGAGGGTCGTACTTGGCGGCCTTCATGTTACGCTGATGCCCGAGGAGGCGATGCAGCACGCTGACGCCGTCGTGGTTGGCGAAGGTGAGCCGGCGTGGCCGCAAGTCGTGGCGGATCTGCTCGAGAAGCGGCTTAAGCCGGTCTACTATTCGCGCAACGGTCCGTTCGATCTCGCAGAGGCGCCGATGCCACGATTCGAAATACTGGACCCGGCTCGGTACAATCGACTGACCGTGCAGACGCAGCGCGGCTGTCCGTTCGACTGTGAGTTCTGTGCATCGTCGGTGCGGCTTGCGCCGCACTACCGTGTGAAGCCGGTTGAGAAGGTTATTGCCGAGATCCAGCGCATCAAGGACATCTGGCCGAAGCCGTTTATCGAGTTCGCGGACGACAACACGTTCGTAAACAAGAAGCACGGCAGGGAGCTCGTGCGCGCGATTGCTCGAGAGGGAGTGAAATGGTTTACGGAGACGGATGTGTCGGTAGCGGACGATCCCGACCTCGTGCGGATGATGCGCGACAGCGGATGTGCCGAAGTGCTTATCGGTTTCGAGAGCCTTAATCCGGACGGCCTGCGGGGGCTCGAGGCCAATTCGGATTGGAAGGCGCGCAGACTCAGCGGCTATCGTCAGGCAATCGAGACCCTGCAGGAGGAAGGCATCGCCGTGAACGGCTGTTTTGTGCTTGGGCTCGACGGTACGGGCGAAGAGAGTTTTCAGCAGATCGCCGACTTCGCGAGAGAGTGCGGTCTGTTCGATGTGCAGTTGACAATCATGACCGCCTTTCCGGGCACGCCGCTGTACAACAGGCTGAAGCGTGAACGAAGAATCCTGCGGGACGGGGCGTGGGAGTTGTGCACGCTTTTCGACGTCAATTTTAAGCCGGAGAAGTTGTCCGTCACGGACTTGCGGCGCGGTTACCGAAGGCTGGTGGAGGAGGTCTATGGTGAGGAGTGTACGACTACGCGGAGGCGGGCCTTTATGGGGCAGGTACGCAAGGGGCTTGCGAGGCGGACCGGGCCGGCGGAGGTGTTGTCATGAAGAGTATCTGGCTCAAACCGCTGTTTATAGTAGCGGGTGTGTATGATCTAATCCTGGGCTTCGCGTTCGTGTTTGTGCCCGGGTCAATATTCGACTTCTTTGACGTGGCACAGCCTGACTACCTGGGGTACGTGCAATTTCCGGGGCTGCTGCTGTTTGTATTCGCGGCGATCTTCTTCCGAATCGCTCGTGATCCGGTTGCGTACCGTTTCATGATGTGGTACGGCGTCTGGCTGAAGGCATCGTACAGTGCTGTTGCGTTTTCGTACTATTTCGCGTCGGATCTGCCGTGGATGTGGATGCCTATGGCAGTGGTTGATCTGGTATTCCTGCTGCTGTTTTTCGCGGCCCTATGGGTCACGCGGCGGGTGGTA
>JBFHWK010000044.1:0-2500 GCA_041589075.1 Rhodothermales bacterium | reverse complement strand
CCCGGACTTCCGGGAAGCGAACCCGGGGAACTGAAACATCTCAGTACCCGGAGGAAGAGAAAACAACAGTGATTCCCTGAGTAGCGGCGAGCGAAAGGGGACCAGCCCAAACCGGCAGAGTCTAGGCTCTGTCGGGGTTGTAGGGCCCGCATAACGGGACCGCGCGTTCAAATCGAAGCTGTCTGGAAAGCAGCGCCAAAGAAGGTGAAAGCCCTGTAGGTGTACGACAAACGGCCCAGCGGTGTCCCTGAGTATCACGGGACCGGAGAAATCCTGTGAGAAGCTACCAGCACCATCTGGTAAGGCTAAATACTCGCTGATGACCGATAGTGAACCAGTACCGTGAGGGAAAGGTGAAAAGAACGCCTAGTAGGCGAGTGAAATAGTACCTGAAACCATACGCTTACAAGCAGTCGGAGCCCCTTCGGGGGTGACGGCGTGCCTTTTGCATAATGAGCCTACGAGTTACTCCTGTCTGGCAAGGTTAAGGCTCTAAGAGCTGTAGCCGAAGCGAAAGCGAGTCTGAATAGGGCGTATAGTCAGATGGGGTAGACGCGAAACCGAGTGAGCTACCCATGGCCAGGATGAAGCGCGGGTAAGACCGCGTGGAGGTCCGAACCGGTGTCTGTTGAAAAAGGCTCGGATGAGTTGTGGGTAGGGGTGAAAGGCCAATCAAACTCGGAAATAGCTCGTACTCCCCGAAATGTATTTAGGTACAGCGTCGCAGTTAGTGTTCTGGAGGTAGAGCGCTGATTGGGCTAGGGCCCTTCACCGGGTACCAAACCCTGACAAACTTCGAATACCAGTAACATGCTCTGCGGCAGTGAGGGCGCGGGTGATAAGGTCCGTGTCCGAGAGGGAAACAACCCAGACCAACAGCTAAGGTCCCCAAGTCTACGCTAAGTTGATCGAAGGGAGTCGGGCTGCTTTGACAACCAGGATGTTGGCTTAGAAGCAGCCATTCATTGAAAGAGTGCGTAATAGCTCACTGGTCGAGCGGCCCGGCATCGAAAATTTTCGGGCATCAAGCGTAGCACCGAAGCTTTGGATCCCGGATCTAGGTCCGGGGTGGTAGGGGAGCATTCCAGCGGCGCCGAAGCCGTACCGCGAGGTATGGTGAAGCCTCTGGAAAAGCAAATGTAGGCATGAGTAACGATAAGACACGTGAGAAACGTGTCCGCCGTAAGCCTAAGGGTTCCTGTTCAACGTTAATCGGAACAGGGTTAGTCGGGTCCTAAGCTGAGGCCGAAAGGCGTAGGCGATGGGAAACGGGTCAACATTCCCGTACCACCCGAAAACGTTAACATGAGGCGTGACGCAGAAGCGTAAGGTCCGCGCACTGACGGATGTGCGTTGAAGTCCGTAGGCTGAAGGGTAGGCAAATCCGCCCTTCATCAAGGCTGAAAGACGACAGTAGAGGGAGTCATAGACAAACTCACAGAGACCCCAAGCCTGCTGCCAAGAAAAGCGTCGTATGTTGTTTAGGGTGCCCGTACCGTAAACCGACACAGGTAGGCGAGGAGAGCATCCTCAGGCGCTCGAGTGATTCGTGGTTAAGGAACTCGGCAAAATGGTCCCGTAACCTCGGGAGAAGGGACGCCCTCCTGCATCCAAAAGCGTAGGAGGGCCGCAGAGAATTGGCCCAAGCGACTGTTTATCAAAAACACAGCTCTCTGCTAAATCGTAAGATGACGTATAGGGAGTGACACCTGCCCGGTGCCGGAAGGTTAAGGAAGCTTGTTAGTCTCTTCGGAGGCGAAGCTGGCGACCGAAGCCCCGGTAAACGGCGGCCGTAACTATAACGGTCCTAAGGTAGCGAAATTCCTTGTCGGGTAAGTTCCGACCTGCACGAATGGTGCAACGACTTGGGCACTGTCTCAACCACGAGCTCGGTGAAATTGTGGTGCCGGTGAAGACGCCGGCTACCCGCAGCGGGACGGAAAGACCCCGTGCACCTTTACTGCAGTCTAGCATTGACTTCGCCCAAGGGGTGTGTAGGATAGGCGGGAGACTTTGAAGCCGGAGCGCTAGCTCCGGTGGAGTCACCCTTGAAATACCGCCCTCCTCTTGGCTGAAGCCTAACCCGCGGTCGTTATCCGGCCGGGGAACAGTGTTAGATGGGTAGTTTGACTGGGGCGGTCGCCTCCTAAAGAGTAACGGAGGCTTTCAAAGGTACCCTCAGCACGGTCGGTAATCGTGCGTAGAGTGTAAAGGCACAAGGGTGCTTGACTGTGAGACATACAGGTCGAACAGGTGCGAAAGCAGGACTTAGTGATCCGGCGGTTCCGAATGGAAGGGCCGTCGCTCAAAGGATAAAAGGTACGCCGGGGATAACAGGCTGATCTCCCCCAAGAGTTCACATCGACGGGGAGGTTTGGCACCTCGATGTCGGCTCGTCGCATCCTGGGGCTGAAGAAGGTCCCAAGGGTTGGGCTGTTCGCCCATTAAAGCGGCACGCGAGCTGGGTTCAGAACGTCGTGAGACAGTTCGGTCCCTATCT
>JBFHWK010000043.1:0-16645 GCA_041589075.1 Rhodothermales bacterium | reverse complement strand
CGTCGGACGCGTGCCGACGCAAGCGGCACAGCTCAAAACCGCAACCACCGCGAGTCGTGGTCCGGCGTGGCAGAATAAAGACGAGCGGCCCGCTCTCATCCTTTATCCGACGCGGTGTCCGCGAGCTTCGTTTTCAGCCGCGGGTTGTCGGGATCCATCTGCTGCGCCGTTGTCCAGTGGGCACGGGCCTCTTCGTGATTTCCAAGATCATGCTCGATGTCACCAAGGTGCTCATGCACCACCGCTGAGGCTGATCCACTGGCCACGGCCTTCGCAATCAGGTCTTTCGCTTCCGCAAGGTTTCCCATCAGGTAGTAGATCCATCCGGCAGTGTCGAGGAAAGAGGCGTTCTCGGCGTCAAGCTCGAGCGCCTTCTTGGCAAGTGACAGCGCTTCGGTGAGGTTCTCGTTTCGTTCGGCCAGGCTATAAGCTAGGTTGTTTAGTGCCAGCACATTCGTACTGTCAATCACAAGAGCCGCTCTGTAGTGCATATCCGACTTCCCGTTGTCACGGCGCCGGGAATAAAGGAGTCCTAGTGCCGCATGGGCCTCACTTGCAATTTCCGGGCTCCCATGCTCGTCATCGCTGATTAGTTCAAGCGCGTACTCAAAGTGGTCGATTGCCGCGCTGTTGCGGTTCATTCTGAGTGTGGCGTGGCCCGCTATGATGGCGAGTTCGGCTCGACCCGGAAAAAGTATGAGGCCTTCCTCGGCCGTCCGGCCAGCCCCCTCTAGATCCCCGGCATTGAGTCGTGCAAGAGATGTCTGAACCCACAAATCCACGTTCCGTGGTTCGCGCTCCAGAGCGGCGGCGAGAAGCCTGGCGGCACCCTCGAACTCCCCGCGGGCGTAGTAAAGATCACCCAGCATAATCTGGAGCGACGTGTCGTCGGTTACTTCGACGGCGCGCTCGAGAAGGTCGACGGCAGCATCGAGCGTCGAGGGATCGGAGGATGCGCGCAGGTAAGCCTGCTCAGCGCGTGCGGTAATCTGTTCGGGCGTAAGATTCGAGACATCGGCAAGGCTCTGAGCGAGACTATCGGCCCGATCCGTCTTGCCTGACGAACGGTAAAGTGAGATGAGTTCGCTCGTCAAGTCGTAACTATTCGGATTGGCCGTGGTCCCATCGACCAACACATCGATGGCGGCGTCGATGTTACCCGTTTGTTTCAGCGCATCCGAGAGCAGCAAGTAGTATTGCGCCGACTGCGGGCGCAACCGTATCAGTGCGCGAAGTGTCCTCTCGATTCCGCCGTGGTCCTCGAGACGACCATAGAGTTGCAGCAACTGTGTTCTCAGGACGCGATCGTCACCCAGAACGTTCAAAAGGCTCTCAAAAGCCTCAGCCGCTTCGGCATCCTTACCTTGGTGGACGAGCAGCCTGGCCATCTCAAACATGGCGTCCGTATCCGTAGAATCCGCGCTTGTGAGTTCGCGGTAGGTTTTGAGCGCCAGTTCCGTATTGCCGGAGAGCACTTGCATGCGTGCGAGGTGGTGAACGTACGGCCGGCTACGGTTCAAAGCGGCCGCCTGCTCCGCGTAAAAGAGCGCGCGATCGATATGCTTGAGAGCAAGGTGTGATTCCGACATACTGAGCAGGATTGCCGGCTCGCGGGGTGCCAGCCGGCTGGCGTCTGCGTATAGATCGAGAGCGGACTCGTGATCGCCGTTGCGAGCGCGCGTCAACCCACGGACATAGAGGCGGGAGGCACGCCCTCGCTCAAAGACGGTGTCGTCTTGGACGGCCTCCTGCGCGCTAACTTCACAGGTCAGAAGGGCCAGACAGCACATGGCCGGCACGAAGCAAAGAAGAAGACTACGGTATGACGGGACGTAAATCACAGTGCGAAAAACGTGGCTCGACCACCGAGGTTTCGCGGTCGCGTCGAGCCGGTCCGCTAGTACCTGAGTTGCAGCTTTCGAGATTATCACTGAGATTGGCAGGCGACCAGTCAGGTATACAGCCCGGTCAGCGGGCCGTCTCCAACCCGTCAAACGGAGATGTCAGGTGGGAGTTCACAATGTAAAAGACACCTTCGACGGAGAAGGGCTGCGTGCGTTCACGCGTCAGCTTCTGCAGGACGTTCGGGCGATCGAACATATGCTCGATGCGGACATGTTCGATTCCGACCAGCGCCGCATAGGTGCGGAGCAGGAGCTGTTTCTGATTGACCGGAAGTGGCAGCCGGCACCTATCGCGGAAGAGGTTCTCTCCAGAAGTGAGGACCCGCGCGTGGTCAACGAGCTCACGCGGTTCAATCTGGAGCTGAATCTTCACCCGTATGTCTTTGAGGGCAACTGCCTGTCGCGAATGGAAGGGCAGATCACGGACTTGCTCGGTTATGTGGGCGGCCTGGTGACTGAGCTGAATGCGGACATCGTCCTTACGGGAATCCTGCCCACAATACACCTGTCGGATCTCGGCCTTGAAAATATGGCGCCGAAGCCACGCTACTTCGCACTGAACGATGCGATAATGCGGTTGCGCGGCGGTCCTGCACAGTTTCAAATTCGGGGCGTCGACGAACTCTTCTTCAGGCACGACACCATACTCGTCGAAGGATGTAATACGAGCTTTCAGACGCACTTCCAGGTAGCTCCACAGGAGTTCGCACACTACTACAACATCGCCCAGCTCGTGGCCGGGCCGTGCCTTGCCATGGCGGCAAACTCACCCGTCCTGTTCGGCAAAAGACTTTGGCGGGAGACACGAATCGCTCTTTTCCAGCAGGCGGTTGATACACGCAGCACCAACCTGTATCTCCGGGAGATGAGCCCGCGTGTGCACTTCGGTACGGAGTGGGTGAGGTCGTCAGTAACCGAAATCTATAAGGAGGACATCGCTCGATTTCGCGTAATCATGACGGCGGAATTCGAGGACGCCTTTGATGTCCTCGAATCCGGAGGCGTGCCGAAGCTCAAGGCGCTTCAGTTGCACAATAGCACGGTGTACCGGTGGAACCGCGCCTGCTACGGAATAACGGATGGACGGCCGCATCTTCGGATCGAAAACAGAATTCTGCCCTCGGGTCCCACCGTGGTCGACGAAGTGGCCAACGCTGCGTTCTGGTTCGGGCTTGTGAACGGTCTGGCCAGGAGAATCGACGATGTATCGAAACTTGTCGACTTCGACGATGCGAAGAGCAACTTCGTTTCTGCGGCCCGGCAGGGTCTCGGGTCCCAGATTACGTGGCTGGAGGGAAAACGCCTGCCTGCCGACGAGTTGATTCTCAAAGACCTGTTGCCCATTGCGCGTGAAGGGCTGACATCGTCGAACATTGATGATGCCGATGTTGAGAAGTATCTGGAAATTGTGGAGCGGCGGGTAGCATCCGGCCAGACGGGATCGCAGTGGACTCTCGACTCACTGGCTCGTATGCGAAAGGAGGGTAGCAGCACCCGGTCCGACCGACTGAACGCCGTAGTTGCCGGCATGGTAGCTCGGCAGAAAACCGGAGCGCCTGTGCACGAATGGTCACCCGCGAAGATCGATGAAGCGGTGGCGATGCGTTGGATGCAAGGCACTCGCGTTGAGCACTTCATGACTACGGATTTGTTTGCCGTGAACGAGGAAGAGCTCGTCGAGTTGGTAGCGGCGTTGATGGACTGGCGGAAGATTCGGCATGTGCTTGTCGAGGACAACGCACACAAGCTGGTGGGCCTCGTCACCCACCGTAACCTACTGCGCTACATATCACAGGAAGGTGGGTCGGGACAGGGGGAATCCGGTGTGCCTGTGAAGAAGATCATGATCAGAAACCCCATCTCGATAGCACCTGAATGCCCGACGGCCGAAGCGATCCAGATCATGCGTGATCGTAAAATCAGCGCGCTGCCGGTAGTTCGCGAAGGTCAGTTGGTGGGGATCATAACCGACAAAGACTTCTCGCGGATCGCCGGGGAGCTACTCGACGACAGTATGGTGGAGAGGGAGCCCTGACGGACTGCTACGCCTCCTCTTCGTCGTCATAATCGTCGTCGTCCAGTTCTTCGCCGTCGATGTCCTCCGCGTCTTCCAGTTCGTCCACAAGGTCGTCGTACTCGCTCGCGTCCTCGAGTTCGGAATCGTCATCGTCGTTGTCGCCGCTGATTTTCGCCGGCGGCGGCGGTGCGATGCGGGCATCATCGGAAAGGAAGTACATTGTCCCGAGGTGATGGCGTCCCGCCTTCTTGACGACACCCTGCTTTATTAGCTGAAGCGCGGTCTTGTGTGGACAGGTTTCGTAGCCCTTGCCCGCCATGTGGAAATTGGCGTTCCTCCTCTGATCGCTGACGATGAGTGCATAGCCCTTTTCGAGTTTCTTGCGGGCGTGCTCCAGCCAGCGGTCCCGAGAAACCGACGGCACCGCTCGGACTTCCTGGTAGTCAGACGAATCAGGGTTCAGGCTCATGATGACCTCGTGGACATAATTTTGGCCCGCGTGAACCGCATGTCTCCAGCGGCGGTTCCCGGCGTCGATAGGTGGCCTAAAATTAATCTGTGAAGGTATGATCGGCCACTGCGAGTCACCGTTAAGCCGCCGATGGGTCTCCGGATGCGATTACTTCATCATGAACGCGTACGGCGGCAACTGTGTCTCGAACGTAAGGGCATCGAGCTCGGGTCGAAGCCTGGCCCGGACCCTGTCGAAGGCTTCCTTGTGCTCGATCGCAACGGGTTGCGCCGAGGGGAACGTCTCTTTCAGTGGATCGACTTGCCGTCCATGCTTCCAGAAACGGTAGCACACGTGTGGCCCGCGGGCAAGCCCTGTACTTCCTACATAACCGATGACGTCTCCCTGAAGTACGTTACTCCCGGCCCGAATCCCGGGCGCGAACCGGGACATGTGCAGGTAGGCGGTCGTATACGTTCCGTTGTGCCTGATCTTGACGTAGCGGCCATTGCCCTTTCGGTAGCGTGCCTCTACGACAACGCCGTCACCGGTGGCACGAATCGGCGTTCCCCGCGGTGCCGCGTAGTCCGTTCCGAGATGCGCTCGGTACCGCCTCAGTACCGGATGAAATCGTCTGCCGCTGTAGCGCGAGCTGATGCGCGAGTATCTGACCGGAGCGGCGAGAAAGCTCTTCCGCAGGCTGTTTCCGTCATCATCGAAGTAAGAGATCGGGCCCTGCTCGTCGAAATGGTACGCGACGAACTCGCGCCCCGAGTTGTGGAATCGTGCCCCGTGAACGCGGGCAATGCCGACTGGCTCTCCGCCGACGTACCGCCGATCATATACGGCGGAGAAACGGTCTCCGGGATACAGGTGATGGAAGTCAATTTGCCATGCAAAAATCTCGGATAACTCGAAGGCAAGTCCCACGTCCGCCTTCTGCTCTTCCAGCGTGACGTAGAGGGAATGTTCGATGACTCCGGCCGTCTCCTCGCGCCGCAGCAAGACGGGCCGATTCCATACCGCTACATGCGCTCGGTCTCGCAATTCGAAGACGACGTACCTCGTCCGGCTTGCCTCGTAAACAAGGCCCGCGAGCCGATGTCGCTCTCGCAAGTCTCGATAGACGCGGTAGGGGACGCCCGCACGCAATGACCGTACGTCGAATACGCCGGAGGCCGCCTCAACAAGAGCGGCGACTTCGGGACCCTCGACACCGTAACGCCTCAGTATATCGGAGAGTGTCTCGTGGCGGCGTACGCGAGACGTTTCGCTCGTGAAGCGTGTCTTATCGAAGCCGTATCGGTCGTAACCGTCGAATGAGAGCGGTAGCGGCGGCTGTAAAAGAGGCTGGGCGGGGAGCTCTGGTGGGGACGATGTGCCGTCGCCGGTCGGCGAAATGAAGATTAGCGCACCTAAGACGACGGCAAATACGAGAGAGCCCTGCAGAGTCACGGACGGCATCAGCACGGAAGGGTTAAACTTTAAAGATACGAATCCCCGGTCACGATCCGAAGAGCTCGCGGGTCTTGAAGTCCCCTGGAGCACTTAGTATCGGCGGTGCTCTGATGCCAAATAAGCGCTACTTGCGCCCCGACCACAAGGTGTCGCCCCTGCCGTCGACGTGGTTTACCCTTCGGGCCAACACAAACAGTAGGTCTGCCAGCCGGTTCAGAAAGACCGTGACTTCCCTCGTCACCGGTTCCGCGTCCGCCAGCTCGACGACGCGGCGCTCCGCACGCCGACAGACCGTCCTTGCCACGTGAAGTGCGGCCGCGGCGGACGACCCCGCCGGCAACACAAAGGCCCTCAGCGGCTTCAGCGTGTCCTGAATCCGGTCAATCTGTTCTTCCAGTGATGCCACGTCGGCGCCCGAAATCCGGGGCACTTCGGCGCTGCTATCGAGCGGCGTTGCCAGGTCGGCCCCCACTACGAAAAGCTGCTTTTGTAGATCGGTCAAATACGCACGGAGATCCTCGAGCCCGCTACCTTCCGGCCACAGCGCAAGGGCCAACCCCAGCGACGCATTCAGCTCGTCTACGGTGCCATAGGCCTCTATTCGCGGGTGGCTCTTGCTAATCCGTCCACCTCCAAAGAGACCCGTGGTCCCGGAGTCACCCGTCTTCGTGTAAATCTTCATCGGCACTCACTCCCGCCCTCGGATGGCGACCCGGACGCGGAACTCTACTGGTCACTAATGTGATATCGAATTGACCGTACACCGTCGTCCTGTAGAATGACGTCGGCGTCGACGTGAAAGACGGAATGTACGAGTTCTGACGAGAGTACATCCTGTGGCGCTCCAAACGCAGCGACGCGGCCACCGGCGAGGACGAGCAGACGATCGCCATAGCGTGCGGCGATCTCGAGATCGTGAAAGGCAGCGACAGCCGTTCCTCCGAGCTGAACAAATCTGCGAACGTGACCCAGTATCGAAAACTGATGATGAATGTCAAGATGGGTCGTCGGCTCGTCAAGCAGAAGCACGTCCGGATCTTGCGTGAGCGCCTGCGCGAGGAAGACGCGCTGACGTTCGCCACTGCTCAGGGAATGAACGGATCGGCGCTCAAAACCCTCGAGGTCGACCGATGCCAGCGCCCTCATTGCTGCAGTCCGGTCAGAGCTGTCAAACGGCGACAACCATGGCTTGTGCGGTGATCGCCCCAACATTACGAGGTCCAGTACGCGAAAGTCGAATGCGATAGACACCGCCGGCTGGACGAAACCGATCCGTGCTGCCAGTTCCTTGCGTCTCCAGGACCTGATCTCTTGCCCGGACAACCGAATACTGCCATGGTAGGGAAGAAGACCGGCAACGGCGCGCAGCAAGGTCGTCTTTCCGGCCCCGTTCGGACCGATGACGGCAACAAACTGGCTCTTTTCGACAGTCACATTCACATCGACCACCACGGCGCGACCGTCCAGATCTACGCCAGCCGAAATCGCTTCGAGTGCCGGAAACGCGTCCCGATCGAAATCAGACATGTCTGTTGAAGGAACCAAATGTGCGTCACATCTTTGGGTACGGTGTCCTGCCCGTCCCATCGACATCAGAGAACGGACTTATCGATGAATCGGTCCCATCCCAAAATGATAATCCTGGTGCTGGCGCTTTGTACGGTATCCTGCGACTCGTCCGACAGTCAGGACGATTTTCTCAAAGATGCGACCGCACCGCCGTCCGGCATCACGCGTACGGATGCAAGCGGACAGGTCGTGTCGGAGGATAGGGATGACTGGCGCACCGCGCCCTTCTTCGTCGGGAAGGTAATCGTAGATCCGGCATTCCCGAATCCGACGCCGGTCGGGGGCACGGTCACGATTCCGCTCAGGATCTTGCAGTTTGAGGATTTGTCGGGTCGGCTCTCGCTGCGGGTCGATGTCGACGATGACTTTCGTTTGCTCGACGAACTACTCGATACGTCCAGTCCGGGGGCGCGGATATTTCAGTTCAGTGCCGCACAAATAAACCGGGCTGGACTGCATCGTCTCTTCATCCTAGACGACTTCAATGAGATCGTGTCCTACGGCGACTTGCTGATTGAGTAGAGAATTGCGAACGGAGTACGCGAAATACGAGAGGGTCCGGCATGTCAGGCGGGTTCCGTACCGACGCTGTCGACGGCGCGCTAGAATCGCTGCGTAAGCAGCTCGACGCTGTCCGTGGGACATACCGAAAGCGACGAGAAAAGCCCGCGCCTGTTTTCTGGCGATTCCTTCGCAAAGTGGTCTTGGCCGTAATCGCCGCTCTGCTGCCGTTCTTTGTTCTTTTAAAAATCTCCGTGTCACTATACACTGAGTACGACGTGTCAGTCTGGGTATCGATAGCCGCATCTGCGTTTTTGACGACCGGACTCGTGGCACTCTACACGGTTCTTGTAGCGTACTGGGTGACGGGCCGATTTAGGGTTAGTACAAATACGTTGAAGGCGTCAGGCGTGCTCGTGGGCATCTTCTGTGTTTACTCGCTTTTGTATATCTCGGCGGCAAACGTGAAGTCGGAACGCATAAAGGAAACGTACGGCTCGCTGCATCCGCTACTTCGGCTCGCCGTAAGCACGTTGGTCATTGTTGACAGTGACCTGGTTGTAACCGACGCGGGCCGCTCTGTAGAAGACTACGATCGCATGGGGCTGCCGGCGAACGAGCGATCTCTTCATCTCCGTCAATCGACGGGCTATGTTCACGCCATCGATTTGCGAACCCTGGAGCGCAAAGAATTTCGTAATTGGCTTATCGCTGGCTACTTTCGCGCGCTCGGATTTGCAACGCTCCGCCATGTAGGGACGGCGGATCATCTGCACGTCTCGTTGCCGCTGACGCGCTGAGTTACTCGTCAGCCATCAAGTCGTTCTGCTTCTTTCTTAGCAGCGGCTGAATATGATTAAACTCGCTCTCGATGAGTTGGACCTGGTCGTGAAGGTTAACCTGGAGCCGCTGGCCGCCGCTCGCTTGCTGCAGATCGCCGCACAATCCTGATAGTCGATGCAGTCCGATCTGACTGGAGGAGCTCTTCATCTTGTGGGCGACCGATTTGAGGGCGCCGCGGTCACCCGCCGCAAGATGGCGGCGCATCTCGGTCAGCATAGAGGGCGTCAAGTCGAGATAACTGTCTATGAGTTCAGCGAGGAATGCGGGATCGTCTTCACCAAGCAGCTGGAGGTCGTCGTCCTTGACTGGCTCGGCCTCGGTTGTTTCGTTGGACGGCGCGGCGTTGAAGGCTGAGCTTGCGGAGGAATCTGACCGATCGGTCTCTTTCGACAGTTTGTCGTTTGCGCCTGCGTGGCTCTCCTTGCCGGCTTCCGTAATTGGGACCACCTTGCCGAGAGCCTCGGCTACCTGTTCGAGTCGTACGGGTTTGGAGAGATAGTCGTCCATCCCTGCACGAAGACATGCCTCTCGGTCGCTCGCCTGCGCATCGGCTGTCACAGCTATAATCCTGGGGCGTTCGTGAGGTGCGTACTGCTTGCAAAGCTGCCTGGTAGCCTCGAGGCCATCCATCTCCGGCATCTGTACATCCATCAGGATGACATCGTATTGGACGTGTCGAACGGAGACAAGTGCTTCCATTCCGTTAGCTACAACATCAGCTTCGTATCCAAGCCTCTCCAGCAGGCGCAGGGCAACCTTCTGGTTTATCAAATTGTCCTCGGCAATCAGAATCCTTAGCGGCCACTCCCTGGCCATTCGGGTATCGAGTGGCCGACTGACCTGTGTCGCTGTGTCTTCTTCCTGCTCGCAGCGCAGCACCCGCAGCAGTGTCTCCAGAAGCTGGCCGTGTTTGATCGGCTTCTTTACCACACCCTCGACGAGTTTCCGGTTCGTGATCCGCTGTCCGATGGGAGACATGATCAGAATCGGGTTGCGATCCGCCGGGTAGACGTCTCTAATACGTTCGGCGAGTCGCATTCCGTTCATTTCCGGCATCTCGAGGTCTAGCAAACACGCATCGAAGTTCTCGCCGGACTTTAAGCGCGCCATTGCTTCGGTGCCAGAGCCGACCGTGACCGAATTTGCGCCCCAGCGGTCCATCACAGTCGACAGTATGCGACGGCTCGTTGAGTTGTCGTCCACGACAAGTATGCGCTTCCCCTCGAGGGCGGGCTGGCGACCATTGAGGCCTGGACCGCCGTCGGACGGGGTGGAGGTCACAGGAAACGCAAAGTGGAAGGTGGATCCCTTACCCGGTGCGCTATCGACCCAGATCGTGCCTCCCATGAGGTTGACGAGCTTTTTGCTGATGGCAAGACCGAGTCCGGTTCCACCGTATTTGCGCGTGGTTGATGCGTCAACCTGAGAGAACGCCTTGAAGAGTCTCGCGTGGCGTTCGCCGTCAATGCCGATTCCCGTGTCCCGGACGGAGAAATGGAGTGCGTACTCATGTTCCGCACGCGCTTCCGCATCGAGACTGACGGTCACCTCACCCTTCTTTGTGAACTTGACCGCGTTTGACAGTAGGTTGACTAGGATCTGGCGAACTCGCGTCACGTCGCCCATCACAAAATCGGGCACCCGGGCACCCAGTTCATACGTCAGCTCGAGGCCTTTTTCCGATGCCTTGGCGGACACCAGCTCCAACGACTCCTCGATGCACGTACGTGGTGAGAACGGATGCTTCTCAAACTCGACACGCCCTGCCTCGATCTTGGAGAAGTCGAGGATGTCGTTGATGATTGCGAGCAGGGATTCACCGCTGACGCGAATGGTTTCGACGTAGTCGCGCTGCTCAGGCGTTAGCTCGAGATCACGCAAAAGACTGGTCATTCCGATGACTGCGTTCATCGGTGTCCGAATCTCGTGGCTCATGTTGGCGAGGAACTCGCCTTTGGCGCGCGTGGCCGCCTCCGCCGCCACCTTGGCCTTTTCAAGAGCCCGGACGGTCTGTGCGAGTTCACGCGCCTGTTTCTTCAGTGCGGCTTCGGCCCTTTTACGGTCGGTAATGTCCTCGATTGTGCCCTCGTAGTACTTAACCTTTCCCTCCGTGTCACGCACTGCGTTGGCATTCTCGCGAACATATAGGGCCGTTCCATCCTTGCAGAGCCACGCCGTTTCGTATCCCCGAACTTCACCTGACTGCTCGAGCAAGTCTTCAAAGCGCTGGCGCGCTTCCACGTTCAGAAGACCACTCTTCTTCACGTTCTTTGCAAGGAGCTCCTCGGTGTTTGAGAAGCCCAGCATCTTGACCATTGCGGCGTTGGCGGCAAGCAGTTTACCGTATGGAGCTACGCGATAGATACCAGCCGGTACATTATCGAATAAGGCACGGTAGCGTCGCTCGCTGCGCTGCGCAGCCTCGGCTGCCTCCTCGAATTTCTTCCGCGCGTCCTCAACCTCCGCATAGGCTCTCTCCGAATCGCGCAAGGCCTGTTCCAGTGAGGCGCTGCGCTCCTCCTGCTCGAGATGCTGCATGCTTCTCCGAACGGCACGGACTTGTGCAACGTGAATGATCACGGCCACCACTGCAGCCCCGAGAAGAACAAATCCAAAGTAAATCCAGTCCTCATCCGCGGGCGCTCGACGAACCAGCTCGACCCAGCCGACCGTCGTAAGCGAAATCAGGAAGATCAACCAGCGGCTAGAAAAGACGAGAAAGCCGGCGGCCATCAGGACCAGCATCAGGCTCGTAGTGTGCTTCGCGACCGGGTGAAGATGGAGGAACGCCACACAGTTCAACAAGACAGTGACGATGACGGCTGTGCTGAGCTGATGCGCCCACCTTTCGAGCGCGAAGTGCTGCAGGACAAAGGAAAGTGCGAGCAGGAGTATAGCTGAGGCGCCGGCGAGCGGTACGAGTACCCAGACGACGGAAGCGTCGAGAACAAATACGAACAGAGTGGCAAGTACCGCGAGGATTGCACCCAGGCCGATCAAGGCCGGCCGCAGGTGCTGGTAAGAGGCGCTCCTAAGAGCTGAAGCGATGGGGTCGTCGGACACCGTGCGTATTGATAATGTCGGACGCCGAAATAATCTCGCCGCCCAATCGAATCCTGGATGGAGGGTTTCGCGGCACGCTGAACTGCCAGAATTCAATATCGGCCCAAAATTGGCCATCCTAAAGCAATCGCGGGGGGTATTCACGAGCCCATATTGGGGCGCGCCCGGTCGAAAACGGGCCGAGTCGGCAAGGAACGATCCGGAAATCGGATGGTTTGACGCTTCTGTGGCCGCCTTGTGAACGTGTGAACCGTTGCGGGCGGTCGCCCATCACATATCCTGATGACACCGAAGTCGGGTTGTACCGGCGAGCGACTTCCAATTCTGCTGTTGCGACATATCACATAGTCCGGTATTTGGTGCCGATCCGTATGATCGCGCGGAGGGCACCGTATGACCGGACACGTCCTAGTGTTGAATCGGGATTACAGCGCAGTGAGTATCTGCAGCGTCAAACGCGCGGTCATTCTACTCCATCTTCAGAAAGCCGAACTCGTGGAGGGGCTGGCGAACCGCTGGATTCGCACGTCGACCAGGCATCATCCGTGGCCGAGTATTGTGCGCCTCAATCTGTATGTGAGGATACCGTATCGACGTATCATGCTCACGCGCAAGAACGTCATTCGGCGGGACGGTTTCCGGTGCCAGTACTGTGGCTCGCGGGACCGGCTGACGATTGATCACGTGATGCCAAAGTCGCGAGGGGGGCGCGATACCTGGGAGAACCTAGTGGCTGCATGCGTTCCCTGCAATAACCGTAAGGGCAACCGAAAGCCTGAGGAGGCGCGCATGCCTCTTTCACGCAAGCCGTTCAGGCCGTCGCACGTCATGTTCATTCGCGATTTCGTGGACTCAGTCGAGGACGGCTGGAAGCCTTATCTGTTTATTTCGTGAGCGAAGTGCGTCGTCAGCGTCCGGTACAGCTTGTTCTTGCAAGGCTTGCATGGGTCGTTCCGGCAGGTCTGCTTTTGCTCTCGTGGAACCAGGCGGATGTTGCTCGTGACGTGAGAGACACACTCCGCAAGGGAATGCCGGCTGTTGCAGAGGTGCTGGTGTACGAACGCATCGACCGGGCGGAGGTAACGTATGGCTATGTCGACCTGCAGGTGACGCGTCCCGACGGCTCGCAGTTCGTCAGGGAGAAGATGTCGCTACCACATACGTTGATGCACAAGCTGGAGGGTCGGGAGACGCTAGATGTGCGGGTGGTACCGGGTGCGGATCAGGACATTGTTATTGTTTCAATTGCGGAGACCCAGTGGAGAATCGCTGCGGTGCAGGCCGCGATTGCGTTCGTGGCGAGCGTGATGGCACTGGCTGGCGTCTTTGCGTGGAACCGGCTTCTGAGGCGTACCCTGTCCACAGACGGTGATGTGTCGGTGGGTCAGCCCTCGGACTTCCAGGCTGCGACGGTTTCCGATACGAACGCGTCGTAGGTACGCAGTGGATGCCCCACCACGTGTTTCGTCTGCTGTATAGCCTCGTTGGTCCCACGGAAGCCGCGCTCGACGACATATTCGTACATCGCCCTTAGGTGCGGCGTCAGCCAGCTTGGAAGGAAAGGGGAGACCGCGGCCTCCCACGCCTCTATGTCGTCGCCTGTGTATGCAATCCGCTCACCCAGGTGTTGCGACCAGACGGAGGCCATCTCCGGGCCTGTCAGTACCTCCGGTCCGTGCAGTTCAATCGTCTTCCCATCGTAGTCCGACGTTTCGAAAAGTGTTGCGACGGCGTCTGCAATATCCCTCACATCTATTCGCGTCGCACCCTTGTGGCCGAATGGTGTGGGGAAGATGTGATACTGCAGCAGGGGAACCCTGGTACGGAGCTCGTTCTGGAAAAAGCTGTTTGGCCTGAGAATGACGTGTGCCATTCTCGAATCACGGACAGCGTCTTCGATCGGCTTCTTGCCGCCCATGTGAAGGATGTGGTCGGTACCCTCGGGCATGTACACGGACATGTAGACGAATTTCTTGACGCCGGCATGCACGGCAGCTTGCACGGCGTTGAGGCCCTGACCTCTCTCGCTCTCACTCAATGCGAGCACCATGAAGACACCGTCGCAGTCCTCGAAGCAGGCGGCCAGCGATGTCTCGTCGGTTAGGTCACCGATGCGGCCGTGCAGGCAGGCGGGCAACGCAACGAGCTTATCGGGCGAGCGCGTCATGCATCGCACCTCCATGCCGCGCTCCCGCAGAACGTTAGCCGTCGCGCTGCCTACGGTACCGGTACTTCCCACGACGAGTACCTTCATTTCACGCACCCTCCGTTCCTGAAGTGCAGTCGATCATCACGTCTCAAAAGAGGGCGTCGAGCACCACAGAGACGGCGACGTAGACTACAAAGCCCACGAGGATCGTCAGTGCGGTCTTTCCATTGCTCAGGTCAAGTCCCTGCCGGATCGCCACGAACGCAGCCGCCAACGTCCACAGTGCACCGACCAATCTGCCGAAGCAGGGGATGACACCAAGAAGCTGCGGCGCGTAGGCGAAGCCAATGACGCGAAGCATTTCTCCGAGATCGGCCTCTCCACCGAACAGCCGTGTCCCGATGAAGTAGGTTAGGAACGACCAGATGACCCAGCCGGTAAACGTGCTCACGACACCACTCAAGAAACCTCCAAGCGCAGAACCCTCCGCGAGGTACTCGGAAGCAAACGCAGTACCGACTCCGCTGAGGATCGCAGCCGCCAGAACCACCAAGGCAGCCTGGCCGGTGGCACCTTCGTCGTGCTCGATCGCTTCGAAGGTCGCGGCGTCGAGTTTGAATACGCCGATCAGCCGTTCACGCATTGTCGTACCTCCCGTTCGTGACTCTAGCGGTAGATAGATAATGCGATAATAGGACGCAACAAGATTGTTGCGGTGTCTACGGCGTCGGTCTTGCTATTCAGAATGGCATCGCCCAGCCGGGAACGAGAGTCGCCGGGTCAAACAGCTCGTCAACGTAATAGCTTCGCTTGTTATGGTCGATGACGGTTTCGAGCCCCTTGGACTTTGTGTAAAGACCCACAATCGTCCGCGAGTTCATGATGCTCCGGTAGGCGCCGCCGGGCAGCAGCCCATCGTCATGTTTACGGCCGAGGAGCGCGTGGCCAAGCTCGTGGAAGACCAGCGCTTCGCGGTCGGCCGCGTGTCGAAGCGCCCAGCACTGCGGCTCCGTGGAGATCTCTATCACGGGTCGAGACCGCTTCGAGCCCGCAGGAACGAGTCCGCAGAGGGTGCGGTCGTCCACGACAATTCGGTCGACAAACCGGGCTTCGAGGTTCTCAGCGGACACGCTGTAGCCGCGGGCCGCGCCCTCTGCGATGAGCTGACCTACTATGGGCTCCAGCTCGGGCTCGACGTACGGTTCGCGCACAGGGTCGTCGCACGACACCATCAAGATCAATAGCAAGACCGCGGCCGCGCCGTTGCGTGTCGTGCCCGCCTTGCGTAAAGAGACGCGCATGGACAACTACCAGGTGATCGACGCCGGAGTGACGTCTGCCGGCACCGGTTGGTCGAGTTTAAGTAGCAGTGTGTCACGCGGGTTCCATACGTTCGTGAGCCTGAACCCGGCGCCCACAAAGCCGAAACCGTTTTCGACGTTCGAGAGCGTACCCGGCTGGACAATAATGTCAGGGTCAAACCGGCCGCCGGGCGGCTTCCACTCCAGATTGGCGACGATCAGTCGGACCGTCATCTTGGCCAACTTGAGCTCGACATCGAAGCCCGTCGACTCGGTCAGAAACGCGAGGATCGCCGAAAGATCGCGCCCCACTTGTATGGGAATGACAAAACCGGTCAGGCCTTGCGATCCCACTCCGTCATAAGAGACGGTTGTTTTGTCACGCTCGATGCCGGAAAAGCTTGTATAGCGATACTCGTAGGTAACCTCGACCCGAATCAGGTTGGGCGGCGTTCCTGTTACCACGGCTTCGATCACGGCCGGCGGCAGATCGAGCGATGGCGGAAGCACCAGTTCCGAAAACGGCGGCACCGCAACAGTTGCCGTAGAGGTTGCACCGTCCGAGCGGGTGGCCGTGAGGCGATAGGTCTCGTCAAATCCGGCCCTAAAAGCGGACAGAAACACGTGGGCATTCATTCCGTCCGCCTCTACGATGATCGAGTCCGACCAGGTTCGGCGCTCCCCGGTTGTGAGGTTCTCTGACTCGAACTGCGCGTCCAGCGGCGCATTCGGTATCGGTTCCAGGATGCCGTCGATCGAGTATACCCGTATGGACTGGGTGTCAAGTTGAGGAGAGAGCACTCCGAAGAATGAGTAGGGTGCGTCGGTTCCGATTACGGGGTCGACGTGTTGCTCGCAACCCGACAAAAGACTTGCCGTTGTCAGAATCGTGGCACCAAATGCCTGCAGAAGTAAACGGCGATTGCTCATTGGCCCAGCTCCACCTTCAGACTCAGGGACGGGATGAGTGGAAGCTGGTCGACACGCCGCAGCGTAAAGACATCCAGATAAAAGACGTTACTTCGGTCATAGAGGTTGATGAGGCTCGCTTGAACCGTGAAACGTGCCTGGCGTGTGTTGAAGGACCGACTTACGGAGAAATCCATTCGGTGATAGCTTGGCAGCAGTCCTCGAAATGGCCGCTCGTAGATTACGCGGCGGAATCCGGGAAACTCGTGCGCCGGTGCTATGTCGTTGACGAGTGCGAATCCATCAAAGCCTATGGCGCGGCTGAACGGCAGCCCGGAACCGAATTCCCACCGGAGACTGATATCAAAACCCTGCACGTTTGTACTGGTCAGGGCATTCACCTGATGACGCCTGTCGTGAGGCGGCCGGAAATCCAGAGTTTCGCTTCCGTACCAGAGAATCAGCGCCGCCTGCTCGGCT
>JBFHWK010000042.1:0-16688 GCA_041589075.1 Rhodothermales bacterium | reverse complement strand
CATCGCGCCAGTCCATGAACGGAACGAGAGCCGGGTACCGGAAAAGGTCGGTCTTCAGCGAGTCGGCAAAGCCCTGCGACGAGTACGTAGTGATGTTGCGAGCACGGAAGAAGACGCTTCCGTCGATTCCGGCATGTGCTCGGTTGAACCTAACCTGGTTCGGAACTTCGCTCGCACCGAAGAGCGTGCCGTCCCACGTGATGGGATCGGATTTATAGAGACCATGGCCGGGATACAGGTGGCGCCCGTTTCGAACCGATTCCCACCATGGCGCGAGCTTGCCATAATCCTGGTCGCCACCGAACGCCCAATAAAGCTGCGGTGTCAGGTAATCCAGCCACTGCTGGTTCATCCATTCTACGGGATCGGAGAAAATGACATTAACAGCGTCAAGACTACGGATGATGCCCACCGGCACACCGTTCTTCCAGATCCCGAAAGGACTGATACCGAACTTGACGTCAGGCTTGATAGCTGCGATCGCGTTGGCGACTCCTTCGATGAACACGTTGATGCTCCACCGCCGCCAGTCACCGATTGAGGTAAAACCCAGTGGGTTGTTGTCCAGAAATGTCTGCTGGTCCTGATTGAAGATGTGGTTCGGCGGATACGGATAGAAGAAGTCGTCGAAATGAATCCCATCCACATCATATCGGGTGACGACATCCTCGATGACGGAGATGATGTAGTCTCGAACTTCAGGCAAGCCGGGGTTGGTGATGGAGATGTTGTTGATTGATATAAGCCACTCCGGGTGCCGGCGTACAACGTGCGTTGAGTCGAGCGCATAACTCCCGCGGTTTCGCTCGGCCCGGTACGGATTGATCCACGCGTGCAGCTCAAGGCCACGGCGGTGGGCCTCCTCGATGGCAAACTCCAGCGGATCGTAGTATGGGTTGGGTGGAAGACCCTGTTGTCCGGTCAGCCAGATTGACCACGGATCAATCGAGGACTCATACAACGCATCGCTTTCCGTCCGAATCTGAAAAAACACCGCATTGATTCCGGATGCCTTGAGCTCGTCAAGAATCTCGATCAGCTGTTGCTGTTGCGTCGACGTATTCGAACTATTAGGCCAATCCAGATTGATTACTGTTGCGATCCATGCCGCTCGAAACTCGTTCTTGTCGAAGGACGATGGCGAACCTCCTGATTGTGCGACGCTGGACAACACCAGGCCGAAGTTGAGAACTGAAAAGAACGTTGTCAGGACAGCTTTCATGTGAAGCCAATTGCGTCTCTTTGGTGATCTTAATGTGGTCCGTGGCTGACACAGAAACCAACGAGGGCATCCGGCACGGACCGGATGCCCTCAGAACTCCAAATGCACCAGCGCCTACTTGAGTATGGTCATGTTCGCGCTTTTCGAATAGGAGTCGGTCTGAAGTACATACACGTACGTTCCGGAGGACAGATCCGATGCATCAAAAACGACACTGTAGGAGCCGGCAGCAAGCGGTTCGTTGACGAGTTCAGAAACCTGCCTTCCAAGCACGTCGAAAACGCGCAGGGTTGCATGCGCAGCCTCAGCCATTTCGAATTCAATCGTCGTCGTTGGATTGAATGGATTTGGATAATTCTGCTTGAGCGTGAACTGTTCCGGTATCGTCCCGTCAGTTCGTTCGATGCTGACCGCTCCCGGTGCGAACGTCTGGATTGCGGCACCACCGGTGGCGAACATAGTCACATAGGCTGTGTTACCGTCCGGGCTGAATGCCAAGCCGCGCGGCCGGCCGAGGGTGTCTGCCGCCAGTGTATTGTCCCACGTGAAGAACTCGAGCGGTGTGTCGAGATCAGCCGGGTCGAACGAATACCAGGACTGCGACTCCCAACTCGTCATGACGATCGGGTCTTGGTTCACAAGGTTGAGCGGATTACCACTGCTGACCCAGAGCCGGCCTGTGGTCGGATGGAATTCCGAAGACTCGGTACGCATGCCGCGGAAGGCCACACCCACGGAATCCCACGGCGAGAATTCGTCGGGCTTGGAGTGGAGAATAGTGAACGTATTCTCGTAATCGGTCTCGTAGAAAGTGGATCCGTCGGGAGACACCTGATGGCTTCTCGAGAAGTTAGATTGGGCATCGCTTACATTCTCCTGGAATGTGAAGTCCTCCGCGAGCATCCTGATCGGCGCGTCTGGAAATACCTCACCCACATAGACGTTTCCGTTCGCATCCGCGGTCGCTCGGGTCATAGAGGTGCTTGCCAAGACTCCAACAAAATCAGAGAACGGGCGAGCCTTATTCATGCATTCTCCCGTCTGGTAGTTAAGCCTGTAAAGGAAGTCAAATGACGACACCAGTATGTTTCCATTGTGGTCGGCGGACAAGCCCCGGTTGGACTTTCCTTCCCACGCGCCGCTATCGTTCGTGAAGCCACCCAGGGTGTCGCTGTCGCACGCTGGACCGAGAAACTTGATCGGAGAGAACAAGGCTGGCGAGCCCTCCGAATCGAAAACGTAGATTACGCGGGTCGACGTCCACACACCGGCGACTTCGACGCTATCGGTAGCGTTGAAGAACTGGAACCAGATCTTGCCGTCCGGATCCACGGCGATACCGTGACCGCCGTTGCCATTCTCATTCATCTGCAGCTCAGGAGGCCAAAAGACTCCGGTCGACATCCATTCCTGCTGGGCTACGGCCGTTTGTACAACGAAAGCAACAAACGCGATAGAAGCCACGGCTAGTAACATCTTTTTCATTGTCTCCTCCGAATATGAGTTTGATTGGAGAGATCACGCGTCGACAGCCGCTGAGATTCCCGTGCCTGTCATACGCCATTTACGAATTCGCTGTCTCAGGATCAACCGGGCAGCGTCAGCGAATCCCGGTTCTTCGAGTATTGATCTTCTGTAATGATACCGTTTCTCCCTCAACCCCACGAAGACCTTCGACCATAATGAGGAAGGTCTCCTCGATCCACGCGAATGATTCCGCGGGTCGATCGAGTACGCCAGGGTAAAGCACTTCGCCCGTCCTGTCCGCATGCACGACCCAGATGGGATCTTCGGCGTCGGTTCCCACGAACAAATCCCCATTCTGCGCAGCCTCGAGCGAGAGCATCTTGACCTCACTACCGGCCGCGACCCCGACATCGAAGAAGAGCTCGCCGGCATCGATGTTTCCAGCGCCGTCGATCATGAACCGCCATAGCTCTCCTCCACCGGTTCCGTCGACGAGAGCATACAGTTCTGAGCCGGCTACCTTCACAGCTTGTACGTTCGCTGCAAACGGAAATGGCGTAATGGTCTTGTCGGGACTTACTCGATAGAGATTCTCGTTATCGCCGACGGCCCAAAGATTGCCGAGTCCGTCAAAGTCAACATCGACGAACTTAACGGCGGTGTTAGCCTCGACAGCCCAGGTGGCTTGCGTCCCTCCCTCCGGTGCAAATCGAAAAATGGCACGAACACCTCGCACGGCATAAAGAGCACCGTCCGGCCCAAAGTCGAATCCGTCCCATGGGAAGGTAGATGTGTAATAATCATCTGCCTCGCCAGCCGGTGTGATACGTCTGATACCGACGGATCTACCACCCTGAAAAACGGAGGCGAATATGTCACCGTTCGAATCGGTCGCCACGGCAAAGACCCTCTCGGAGCGGAGTATGTCGCCAAATTCCTCTGCGGCCGGAAGAAGACCAAGCTGATAGCCATTGCTAAAACTTTCGGCATCACCGCCAACGACCGCTACGCGAATTGTCACGCTGGTAACTTCCATAATAGGTGTGCGCACTTTCAGCTCCGTAGTGGAAGACTGAAGAACTGGCACGGGAGTGGCGTTGAAGAAGACCAGGTTGTTGCTCTGTGTCGCGGAGAAGTTCTGACCGGTAATCGTAATGACATCAACCCCGGAAAGGGCGATGTCCGGCGGATCAACACCCGATATCGACGGTTCTGCACCGACGGCGGCATCCGGATCCCAGAGGCTCTCTGCCGGACCTGTGTCACACGCGGAAACAACGGCGGCAAAAACAAACAGAAGAAAAAGGCCTCCCAGGCGAGAGAAGGACCATCTAAATCCCATGTCGTGTCCCCTTGATCTCGACATTGCTTCCATACGTGCGACCACCTCAGAGGCTATTCGCCAACCAGTCTCAGTACCCGACGTGGAATGCTACTCGATGTACGTCTGAGAATACGCCGAAGTCCGTGTAGGCATAGTCAGCGGCCAATCTCAGGCTACCCAATTTTTGCGCCATTCCGGCTCCGAGGCTAATACCCTGCTCGTCCATGGGGAATGAATAGCCGGCTCTCAGGAAAATAGACTCCATGAAGCCGTACTCCAGACCGAGATTCACATGCTCGGTGAAGTCGCGAGGATTCTCCGCCTCCAGAGCCATCAGCAGGGAGTGCGATGACGACATGTTCGGCATGAGATCAGTAACGTCCATCGCCACGCCGATCTTCAGCGTCAACGGCAGCTGAAAGCTCTCCTCGACATATTCAATCTCCTGCGAGAAATTGCTCGCGGCGACCGCGAACGCCAGGCTTCGGAAACCTGTCTTGTAGAGCATGCCGAAATCGAACGCAAGAACCCCGATCTTGTCGTCGCTTACGGTCTCACTGGTAAAGACGCGTCCCTCGTCTGAGACTGTACCCGTGAGAGGCGTGCTCCCCAAATCTTGTGTGGCGTACTTCGCACGACCACCGATAGAAAAGCGATCGGTGAGCGCCTTGGCATAACCCAGACCGATACTGAAGGCAGTCGGGTCGACAGATCCCGTATCGAGAAATCCCTGAACGTTGTCCGCTCGAACTGTTCCCTCGACGGAGCCATAGTCGACGGATCGCACGGTCACACCAAACACACCAAACCGACCGCCGGCCGGCTGGAAGGACAGAGCTGCCGCATTGTAGTCGATCTCGGCGATCCACCGCGTGATGCCGACCATCACAGACAGCCGCTCCTGTTGGAAGGCCATGCTGGCCGGATTATAGAACATCGTCCAAGCCGATCCTTCAAGGGCAGTCATGGCGTTGCTCAAAGCCGCGGCACGGGGGTGTGTCGAGACACTCAGAAACTTAAAGCCCGTCTGGGCCCGCTTCTCACGCTCCTCGTTTTGCCCCTGCACGCGCTCAACTGAAAACGATCCCGACAGAAGCAGCACCGCCAGACAGAGTGTCGTGCTCAGTCGCCAGTTTCTAGCCATCTGCATAAGGGTTTCGTGCTTTCCGACGTTAGCGAATGATGATGAACTTCTTGATCACCTTCTCGCCTCTCCTGAAAAGAAGTTCATCCGTTTCTGGATCTTTAGCGTCCTGTGTCACCGTTATGACGGCGATGTACAACCCGCTGGCTATGATCTGGCGGGAAGCAGTCGTGTGATCCCAGAATTCGTCCCCACTACCGTCCGTGTGCTCGATCGAGTCCACCAGTTCGCCCAGTTCGGTGAAGATCTCGATTCGACAAAAGCCTGGAATGTTGAGGAATCCTAGCCTGTCCGTCTGATCGGGCCACCGGATGTTCTGATCCGCACCAATGTGGAATGGGTTGGGAACGATGCGCAGACCGGGCAGAATTAGCTCACCGGTCTCGAAGTCGCGGATGCAGCGGGGGTCTGCATCGGACGGACACGGCCGGTCGTCAAACGACGAGCCTGCCTGTCGCCTGAGGTTGGCCGCCTCATACGTCTGTGTATGATACCGACTACTGCGGAGAGGTACACCGGCCGGAGTGTTACCGGTTCCGTCGTTGTCACTGGCCAGCCCGACTGTCTGGATATAGTAGTAGTAGTTTATTCCCCTAACCGGCGAAGTGTCATCGAAAGATCGCTCTGCAGGGGACGCCGTGCGTATCAAAGTGTAGGTACTATCATAGTCGCCACGCGCTCGATAAATCTCGAAGCCGTCGAAGGCGGGTCCTCCATCCAGCACATCCCACTCAAGGCTGATCCGGTCTCCACCGGAGGTCACGACAAACTGAGCCGGAGGATAGGGCGGCCTGGGTATGTTCCATCCGGACTCAAAGTTGGCCATGGCTCTACGGAACATCATGAAAAGCGAGTCGCGGCTCTGGAATACGATCCGGTTCTTCTCCAGGTCGTCGATCGCCCCCTGCTGGTAGAGTCGACCGACACGCACGTTCTCCTCCCTGCTGAGACCATTTGCCGCTTCCGCGAGAATAATCTTGACGCTCTCTCCGGGTCCAAGGGTGTAGGGCCCGAAGCCAGCCGCATGCGAAGCGCCCCCCGACTGACCCAGCGACGGATCTGCCGTCGGGTCGAGCCATGCAGACTCACCGGCCGGCTCTACGACGTAGGCATGTCGGGGGCTCTTGTGTCCCGAGGACATCAGATTGTATTCGGTCGCCATCCCTGCCGGATTGAACGCACTGTTCTGCGAGGTAAAAGACTCGTCGGAATCGAACCATGTCGTCGTTGCAGGCTGGCTGGGGTCGTCGGTCGGATCCTGCGCCGACGCATCGGCATGCAACACGACGTGACCCACAAACGCCGACGCACCAAGCCGGCCGAGCGTATCGGCGTCTGCGACCCGGCCGTAGTCATTGTCAGGGAGAGCAGACTTAAGTATAGGCCCGCCGATGTTATCGTAAAGCGTGAACGGCGGAAAATGGCCGTGCCACGTGAACTGGGCGCGGAAGTCCTCGCCCGGTGGATCCGGAAGCACACCATCTCCGCGAGCATCGTTCATGGCGTTCTTTCCCCAGCTGGTTGGGTTTCCGATGATGCCGCGAGTTTCGGCCGCTACCGACCATCGCCACTGCCAGAAGAAATAGACGCCCTCCAGGGTCTGGTTTGGCAACTCGATTTCAGCGTCACCATCGGCGTTACCGGTGTTCGTGAAGGTGTGTTCGATCACGTGATAGGCATCGTGGAAGTCCTGGCTGAACTGGTAGATCTTGCGCTGCATCGTGACGCCGAGCAATGTGTTGACCACGTTGATCAGCATACGGTCTGGCATCATCTCCGGGTCTACGCGATCGTTCACCATCGGCGCCAGCCCTTCCGATATCGCTCCGTCAACAAACACGATCGGTGGCTCGTAGCGGCTGACCATCTCGAAACTTATCGGGAAGAACTCGTCTCCTCCCGTTGCACGCGGTCCTACGTGGACGACGCGTTCGGCCCAGACGCGACCTGTTTCTCCCGTTACATTCTTTGCCCCGATCCAAAACCCCTTGGCGGCCTGCATGTCCTGAAAGCTGTAGATCCCGGGCCACCGCATACCCGCTTGCTGATCTACGACCGGGCCGCCCTCTTCCCTTTCGCTTCCGATCTCCGAATACCAGTTATGCAGTGATCCGGCCGAGAGCCACTTGTTCAGGAATTGCGCGGAGCTGTCCTGCGGCAGCAAAGCGAATCCCGCCACTAGTGCGACGAGTACCAGCAGATACGTGCGTGAGAGATGAGACCTTGCTGTCATGTTGTCCGCCACTCGCGAAGCCATTCAGGACACTTAGAACTGAAGACGAATACCCCAGGTGACATCCCGTGGGTTCAGGAATGTTAGATACGACTGGTTCGGCATGTCGATATATGCCTTCGTGTCTAGGATCCGGTCTATTCGGCTTTGTTCGACGGTCACCATTTGCCCACCCGACAACTCCAGGCCTTGACCCGTCGAATGGTCGTAATAGATCGCTCCAGCGACCGGACGATTGCCCCCACCAAACTCAATAAGCGAACTCACGGGAAGCATCGGCTGGAAGGCCACGTCATCATCGCGATAGTCGCCTGGCTTGTCATTCCCCGGGATGTTGTCGTAGAACTCACTCTGCGGCAGATGTAGAGACCGGAAGTAATCGTTGAAGTCGTTGCCGTCGACAGTTCCGTTGAAGTTCAATGTCTTGCGATTGAAAAGATTCTCGACATCGACGAAGAACTGTGCTCGATTACCGGCCAACACGAAGTCCTTCGAAATCCGCAATTCGAAATCCCACGTGTCCCTGAAGCGAAGGTTGTTCAACGCTCCCGCAGGCGCTCCTCCACCACCAGCCCAGGTTAACGGGAAACCAGCCCGCCAGAATCCAAGCAAACTAACTCTCCAGTCGCTGAGCGGCCTGACGTTTCCCCAGAGTGGTCCGAAGTTGCTCGGTGTCTCGACGATCAGGTTTAGACGACCGTACGGCCGCGGAACCGGCCTTTGCTGCTGTCGACGACGCTCGACATCGCTGGCTTCAAAAAGTCTCTGCTCCGTGGGGTTTTCCTTCAACTCGTCCAGGCCAAAATAGCCGGACGACTCCACCATGTAGGTGTAGTTGATGAAGCCACGCACCCACGCTCCACGGTTCTTGGCAAGCGTGAGTTCGAATCCCCTGATGTCTCCATAGGCAACCGGCTGGCTGACTTCGTAATTGGATGCGCCATCCCTGCTGGTGAACTCGACGACCCGTGGTTGTAGAGATTGGTCTTTGTAGTAACCCGCGGCCTTGACCAAGAACTGATCGAAAACCGCCTGCTCAAAACCCAGCTCGTAGGCGACGTTCTTGGGGAGCGGGTTGTTCGGGTCGCCCAACCGAACGATCGCACCCGTCAGGGTCTCCTCGCGGAAAAGAAAGATGTTGTTGGGGTCGGGAAGCTGTCGAAAGTGGCCGTAGTTGAAATAAAGCTTACTGGAGCTCGTGACCGGAAACGAGACTCCGAGGCGCGGGCTCAGCGTAAAGATCCGATCTGTTGGCTCCTGCGCCACAAGTGTATCGATGGCGGCAGCCAATCGGGCTGAAAAAGCCGACTCGAATGGCTCGAACACCCACCAGTCGCCCCCCGCATGGAAGTAGTCGAGTCGTAAGCCCACGTTGGCAATCATTCCCTTGAATTCCAGCTTCGTCTGGCCGTAGAGTGCTCCTCGCCGGGGTGTTCTGTCCCACACAGACCGCGTTCGTCCGCTCGGCAGGAATGCGTCGACAGATCCATAGTTGATTTGAGAATCGGTCACCTCGAACTCGATCCCCGCCTTCCCCTGAACGATTCGAGTGAGCTGACTTGTCAGGTCGGCCCGGATCAACCACGTAGCCACGAAACTGGTGTCGCGCGAATTGCTCATTCCTACGCCGGTGCGAAAACCGTTGACACCATTCGTCGGCTTTGACTGAAAGCCGTAGGGGGACTCATCGAAGGCTACACCACCAATGATAACTGCGGCCGTCGAGTCATTACGCGCCCGACCAGGCGCAGAAAAGTAGTCGCGCGAGAAGTACTGTCCCTGCACCTCATAGAACGTGCTGGCTGACAATGCATGCGTGAACTTGCCTCCCACGAGACGGGTGTTCACGCGGCTCGGCCCCCAGTAGTCGGTTGAAAATGTCCTGCTCTCGATAAAACTTACTCTCGACAAGTCGGCCGCTATTGAAGAAGCACTGCGAAACAGACCTGGTTGTCCGGCGCGGCTACTGCCTGTTCCCTCCTGCTTTCCTTGAAGGTATTCAAGGCTGAGTTTCTTCCCCGCGCCGACATCAAATGTAAGTTTGCCGTGAGCGGACCACTCGAGATACTTGTCCGTGTGCAGCGGGAGCACATACATATCCTGTTCACGACGGAAGGTCGCAAAGAAGCGCGGCCGGGCACCGGTCCGCTGCAACCCGGGGATCGGTCCACCAATGCCGACATCAATATCGTAGTCTGGCTCGGTGACCTCGAAGGGTTTCCTGTGCTGCCACAGGAATGCCCGCTGAAGGCCCTCCGGCGAGAGATCATTGGTGGGATCGTCATCCTCGAGCAGTGCCTGTGCTACGGAGTTCCATCCCTCGAATCTGGCGTACTGTGCTTGCGTGAACTGATCCCAAGCGCCGCTCTCGGTCCCGGTGAACGCAACCTCCGGATCTACGAACGGCCTGATCCAGTACGCGTTGAAGTCGTTGGCCATCGGCCCAAAGTGCTTCTGCGCTGGAGGGCTGTACCGGACGATGGCGTCCACACTATATCTGTCCGGCGACCCTTCTTTCGTCACGACGTTGACGATACCGGATTGGACGTTTCCGTATTCTGCGTTGAAACCGCCCGTCTGTACCTGAACCTCCTGGATCGAAGACAGACTGATAATCGTGAAGGGCGAGTTGTCGCGCGAGTCCCGCAGGGTCAGGCCGTTGACCATGAACGAGATCTCGTCCGAGCCCGAGCCGCGTATGTCGAGCCCGTTAAGGATTCCGGCTTGCAGCCCTATCGCACCCCTGACGTCCGAAACGGGCAGTTGCTCGATCTCTTCTGCGCTGATGCTGGAACGACTGTTCGAGACGTCGACCTCGACGACCGGCCGCGCCGCCGTCACGACCACCTCCGCAATCCCAATCGCCTCCTGACCGAGGGAAACATCTACCGTAGTCGTCTGGTCGATCTTGACGCGGACTCCCTGAACGACCTCTGGCGTGTAGCCGATAAACGTCGCTCGAAGATCGTACGTACCCGGAAGCACGTTCAGGATGACGTAATAGCCCTCGACATCCGTCGCGCTACCCTGGGTGGTTCCCTCGATTACGACGTTCACGCCCGGCAACGGTTCGCCGTTGCTCTGATCCGTCACACGTCCGGCGATCTTGCCGGATTGACCAAATACGGCGGGGACCACAAGCAGCCCGGCCACCAAGAGGGTCAATCGGCGAGAGGACAAGTTTGTCATTAGGACTTGTTGAATCTCTACATCGCTCGGGCGGATAAGACTTACGTCTCTCCAGGTAAGGACCCTTCAAATAATGTCGGAGCTTACGACTTCGGCGCTACAACGACAAGGGCTATTCAGTCCGTCTGGATAGTGCTCGTTTCCCTTACGCGCGCGCCGGGAAATCTCTCACATCCCGCCAATCCCAGGACAAACCGGCCACCTTGTTGATCGCACGTCCCTCTTGTGTCAGAGTGCAATACCTGCAGTCAGGGCATTTCTCTGCTGACAACGAAAGCCTCGACCGCGTAAAATTCGGGCAGGCCCAGCCGGTCCAGATCACGCGCCGTGTCCCGGTTGCGATCGCGAGCGCGCTGCCAGAACTCACGCTCGTCGTAGGCACCGGGAAACAGGGCCCTGTCCTTCTGGCTTTCGTGCTTGAAGATCGCCTCGATTTTCGTGTCCAGGTCGGCCTTCGACAACGGCACGAACACGTCGGCGACATCGATCTCCCACTCCTGCCACGCTCCCCGGTACAGCCAGACCAGTGGCCGACGGTCGTTGGTTGTATCGATCTCCGGTGGACCATAACCGTTTGTCCGGACCGCACTCGCCGTCTCACCAAAACGCGAGTTGTAGCGCACAACTGCCTGCTCGATGGCCGAGTAGCACATGCGATGCGTCCCGTGAGGGTCGGAAAGGTCTCCAGCAACGAAGATGTGATCCGGCTGTATCTCTTCGAGAAGCTGCAGAATGATCGTCACGTCCTCGTCGTCAATAGGGTCCTTCTTCACGCGACCCGTTCGATAAAACGGCATGTCGAGAAAGCGCGCGTTCGATGCACCTAGACCGATCACCTCCAGGGCTGCAATCGCCTCCGTGTATCGGATATATGCTTTGAGCTTTTGGAGCTCCTCGAGGTCTACAGACGCAGGCTCCTTCTCAGCCATGAATGCGTAGATCCGGTCCGCACGGTTATTGAGTTCTTCACCGGGTCCACCGTCAACAAACAGGTCTGCCGACATCTGCATGAATCGAAGGTGGCGGCGAACATCTCCATCGAAAACGGCGACTGAGCCGTTCGTCATGTAGGCGACCGTCATCTCGTTTTCGTTTCGAACAAGCTTGCGCAGCGTCCCACCCATCGAGATCACGTCGTCATCCGGATGGGGACTGAAGACAATGATCTTTCTTTTCGAAGGCAGGTCCCGCGCGTATTTGATTCTGGTCCGGAGGTCTTCGAAGATGGAACGGCACAGTTCATCCACATGCTCAGACACGTGGGTCAGGTCGTGCAAATGATTACGATGGAAGTCCGAGGCCTCCAGCGTTTGAATGGACTTCCCGACCTTCTCGGAAAGCCAGACAACCGCCTTCTTGGCCGTAGGTCGGTCCCAGGTTACGGTCCTCACAAGCCAGGGCGTCTTGACCCGCGTCAGTTCTCCCGCCGCTGCACGATCGAGATAAAAGGTCGTGTTGGGATGCATCTGCAAATAGGTCGCTGAGACATCCGTACCGTGACTTTCCTCGACCGCGCGTCGGATGATGGGCGCCTTGTGTTCACCGGTGGCCATGAGGATGATCTCGCGCGCCTCCAGGATCGTCCCAACACCCATCGTTATCGCCTCGCGCGGCACGTACTTCTCCTCGAAGAAGTCACTCGCAGCATCCTTGCGTGTGATCTCGTCGAGAACAATGAGCCGGGTTCGATCTTCGATTTCGGACCCGGGCTCGTTGAAACCGATATGGCCGCTGCGGCCGATGCCAAGCAGCAGCAAGTCAATGCCACCCGCCTTGCGAATAAGACGCTCGTATTCCGCACAGTGACTTTCTACATCCTCACGCGCGATGTCACCCTTCGGAATGTGAATGTTCCCGGCCGGGATGTTGACGTGATCGAAGAGGTTTTCCTGCATGAAGCGCCGATAGCTCTGCAGGCTGTCAGGCTTGATCGGATAGTACTCGTCGAGGTTGAAGGTTATGACGCTGGAGAAGTCAAGCCTTTCCTCCCTGTGCATCCGGATCAGTTCGTGGTACACGCCGATCGGCGTCGACCCGGTCGGCAGCCCCAGCACCGCATGGTCACCGACGGCTTTTTTCGCCTCGATGATATTCTGTATCCGCTTTGCGGCTTGTCGGGCCATGTCGGTCGAGTCCTCGAAAATCAGAACTGGAACCCGCTCGAGGTATTCACCGGGCGACGGAGGAAGAGGCAGCGATGTCTTCTGAGCCGGAGTTTCGCGACTGGCGGTCATTTCGGTCACATCGGGTGGATGGAGTAACGACTATGAATAGGAACGGCAGGAATCGGGTGCAACCTGACGATGTAGAAAATGAACGTTTTCGAGGGTTCGAGGTACGAATGCGGGCACGAGGCCATCAATCGTACTCTTCACTCGCCAACGTGCCACGGCGGCAATCATCTCACATGAAGCTTCTATCAGCGGTTTGCACTACCGCACGCCTTTTGACGGCATTGACGGTCAGCGGTGTTTCCGCGCAAAGTACACTTGTGTCCGACGGCCCACCGGTGGAGATCACCGGTCTGCCATCTGGCTTCGTTATGTGCCCGCGCTGGTCGCCCGACTCGTCGAGACACGAGATAGCCTTCACGTCTGAAAATTATCGAGGCATCTGGACGATAGACCTTGACACGGACGTTGTGAGAGAGCTGACCGATGAAGTCGGCGCAGGCTTTGGATTCGAGTGGTCGCCTGACGCATCGGCGCTTGCCGCACGCGTCTCTCGTTACGAAGGACCTCGACGCGTCGACGCCATCAAGGTTTTCGACGCGAAGTCGGGCGCTGCGTTTGAACTAACGGAGTACGGCGCTCGGATACGAACGATCCCGACCTGGGCCGAGGGTGGCGAAAGCATGGTACTCGGTGGCAAGGTACCAGTGCGGCTGGCGCACCCCGCCCGAGCGGAAAAGGCCGCGTTACAACCGACCGCTGCCATCGTTACTGACGGCAATGTCATACGACTTGAGCAGGACGACCGTGACAACGGACGAGTGCTTGCCCGTCTCGACAACACCGTACTCAACCTTGTACTCTCCGCCGACCGCTCGATGATGGCCTTTGAGGTACTTGGCGGTGACCTGTACGTCGGCAGTTCTGACGGGTCGTCGATCGTGTCATTGGGACCAGGTAATCGACCCTCCTTCTCTCCCGACGGCCAGTGGGTCGTATTCATGCGAACACGCGACGACGGTCATCGCTTCACAGCGTCCGATCTATACGTTGGCAGGGTCTCGGGAGAAGTCCGCCAGCTGACGGACACGCCGGACGCGCTCGAGATGAACCCCTCATGGTCTCCGCGCGGGGACGAGATCGCCTACGACGATAAGGGTCGCCTCTATGTCCTTCGTGTGAAAGAGGAGAATTGAGCTGATGTTGCCGAGGTCGGTTATTGTCGCTGTCACGCTGGTCCTCCTGCTGCCACCCGCAGGCGGACGAGCCCAGGTGACGGGCCTCGCAGGCTGGGACATCTACATCGACCCGGGACACAGCGGGACGGAGAACATGGGCGTGTTCAATTATTCGGAGGCGCAGAAAAACCTGAGAGTGGGGCTGGCCCTGCGAGATCTCCTCCTTTCGACAACAGATATCGACACCGTATACATGTCGCGTACGACCGACGTCGAACAGGTCAGCCTCAACCAGCGTTCGGACCATGCCAATTTCGTCGGTGCGACATGGTTTCACTCTATACACTCCGATGCCGGTCCGCCCTCCGTAAACCGCACGCTGTTGCTCTGGGGACAGAATGGTGATGGAACGGAGAAAGTCCCCAACGGCGGCAAGGCAATGTCCGACATTATGGTAGCCCGTCTCACACAGGGTATGCGTATCGGCAGCTCAGGGTCGATCGGCGACTGCAGCTTTTACGGGTGCTCGATCAATAGCGGTCCGTGGCTCTCCGTAAACCGGCGTACGTCGATGCCCTCGGAGCTGAGTGAAGCCGGCTTCCACACCAACCCCACTCAGAACCAGCGCAACATGAACGCGGACTGGAAGGTGCTTGAGGCGCGCACCTTCTACTGGTCCATCCTTGCTTTCCACGGCATCGCCGCACCGGCCGAGAGAATCGCAACAGGAATCGTGGCCGATTTCGAGTCGGGCCTGCCGATCAACGGCGCAGTCGTGACCATCGGTGACACTACCTACACGACCGACACCTTCGAAAGTTTGTTCAACCGATACTCGACAGACCCCAATCAGCTCAGGAACGGCTTCTACTACCTTGACCGGCTTCCGGAGGGTGCCTTACCAATAACGGTTACGGCGCCGGACTACAGAGACTTCGTGAGCCAGTTGGCGCCCGCGGATGAGTTCTTCACGTTCGTCGACGTGGCACTCGTCTCGACTAAGCCTCCCGTTGTTGTAAGCACGACACCGGTAGAGGCCGATACGTCGTTTCGCATTCTCGATCCGATTGTCGTCAACTTCTCGCGTCCAATGGACAGGCCCACTGTCGAGGCGGCTTTCCAGATCGATCCGGACGTGCCCGGCGTTTTGGCTTGGGCAAGCGACAAGAACCTGAGGTTCGTACCGGACTCGTTGCCACCTTTGACGGATTTCGTGCTCACCATCGCGGGCTCGGCCGCCGGTCAGTTCGGTGACTTGCTCGACGGTAACGGAGACGGAACGGGCGGTGACGATTTCATTCTGGCATTTCGTACCGGGTTGCCGGACGCGTTGCCACCCAGGATCGTGTCCTCGCACCCGGTCCACAACTCAACAGAGATCGACCGCCAGTCGGTGGTTACGGTGGAGTATGACGAGGAGCTACTCAGCTCATCGGTTCGGCCTGAGTCTTTTCGCCTCTTGCCTATAGCCGGCGGTGCCGACGTACCGGGCGCACTTCGACACTACACCGTCCGGCGGCAGAGCGTGATACAGTTCTTTCCGTCCGAGGAGATGACCGGTGTCGAGTGGTACCGGTTTGAGATAGACCCGGGCATCTCTGACCCGTTCGGCAACGTGGAGGAGAATCAGAAGCGGTTGATTTTTCGCACGCGACTGAACACGCGAACACAGCAGCAGGACATCGACAATTTCGAGTCGGGTGTGGAGACAAACTGGTGGGTTCCACAACGAAGCGGGTCGACGGCTGGCATAGTGACGGACTCGACGGACCGTTTTGTCGAAACCAGTATTGTCAACCCACAGTCCGGTGGCTCTTCAGCGCTGGCGATCGACTACGGCTGGGACGCGGCAGCCTCCGGATGGCTCTTGCGCGAGTATCTGGCGCAGGGCGCACCGCGCGATGTACTTTTTGACGATACATTTATCCTATCTGCCATGGTGTTCGGCGACGGCAGCGGCAACCGCTTCCGGTTCGCGGTGGACGACAACTGGCCCATCGAATCCGCGCAGAATCACGAGGTCAGCCCTTGGTACACGATCGACTGGCGCGGGTGGCGGCTCGTCGAGTGGGACCTAAGTACTGGCGACGTCGGATCTTGGATCGGAGACGGGGTGCTGGATGGCACGCTGCGCTTCGACAGTATCCAGCTCACACACGCACCAGGCGCAGCCGAATTCGGACGGATCGTCGTGGACGATCTCGCGCTGTCTGTTCTCGCCGCACCGGTCGCCATCGAAGATGAAGCGGTTCCTGATCGCCTGATTCTTCACCAGGCCTATCCCAATCCATTCAACCCGACCACCCGCATTGAGTTTGAGATCCCCGAAAGCGGTCACGTACGACTCGTAGTGTTTGATGTCACGGGGAGGCTTGTGATGACCCTGGCGAACGAGTTGATGGCGGCGGGTGTGTGGTCTAGAACGTTTGATGCTGCGGGGCTTGCGAGCGGCGTCTACCTGTTTCGTCTTGAGTTCAAAGGAGAGGCGCGCGTCGGCAGGGCTCTTCTGATAAAGTGATTCGCGTTCGATGACCGAAGACATTCGTCTTGCGCCACTAGAGCGCACGGACACAACCGCAGTTGTCAGTCTGTGGAATCGTGCTGCGCGGTTCGACGTACTCACGGAGGCACTTGTGTGCGAGAAGCTTTTCGAAGACGACGGTGCTGCTCCCGAACTCTTGATAAAAGCAGTATCAGGCAGTCAGTTGATTGGATTTGCGGCCGGCACGCTGCGAGATCGCGAGGGCGTGATGTTCGGGT
>JBFHWK010000041.1:0-17068 GCA_041589075.1 Rhodothermales bacterium | reverse complement strand
GCCGGCCACGTGTGTGCGACGGCCGGCGTTGCGGAAGATGTGTCCCAGCAGCGTAGTGGTCGTCGTCTTACCGTTCGAGCCGGTGACCGCGACAATGGGAGCGGGACAGAACCAGAATGCGAGCTCGAGCTCGGAGACAACCGGGATTTTGTGCTCCCGAGCTCCGGCCACGACGTCCGCGTCCGAGGGTACACCCGGACTGACGACAACGAGATCCGCGTCGAGCACTCGCGCGGTGTGGCCGCCGGTCTCTGTGGCAATTCCGGCCGACACAAGCGGTTCAAGTGATTCAGCATCGACCTGCGATCTGTCGCTCACGAGGACGTCTGCGCCCTTGCTCCGCAGTAGAAGGGCGGCTGCAACACCGCTGCGACGCGCGCCAATCACCGTGACGCGTTTCCCGTTGACCTCATATGCCGCTCTCTCCTCAAACATGGCCGCGCGTGTTACCGGATCCTCAGCGTAAGCAACGTGGCGATCACCGTGACCGCCGTCACGATCCAGAACCGAACCACGATCTTGGCTTCATGCGTTCCCATCACTTCGTAATGATGATGCAGCGGTGCCATCCGAAAGACTCGTTTGCCGACGCCGTTCCGCCGGCGTGTGTACTTGAAGTAGGACGTCTGGATTATCACGGAAAGAGACTCCATGAAGAAGACCGCACACAGGAGCGGAATCAGGAGCTCTTTTTTGACCATCAGCGAGAGCGTACCGACGGCGGCTCC
The DNA here is from genome assembly GCA_041589075.1 of Rhodothermales bacterium. Lineage (GTDB taxonomy): Bacteria > Bacteroidota > Rhodothermia > Rhodothermales > JABDKH01 > JBFHWK01. The sequence continues at coordinate 16,340 of JBFHWK010000041.1, read as the reverse complement.
AAGTGCCAGCGAGCCAGTGTCACCCATGAAGACGGTCGCGGGATAGCCGTTGTACCAGAGAAATCCGAAACACGCGGCCGCCATGGCGGCCCCAAAGACAGTCAGTTCCCCGGCTCCAGGGAGGTACATCTCGTTGAGGAAGTCGGAGAGAATTCGGTTACCGGAGATATAACAAAAGACCACAAGCCCGAGAGCGACGATGCCGGTGGTGCCGGCCGCTAGACCGTCGAGACCGTCAGTCAGATTAACGGCGTTCGAAACCGCCGTTATTATGAAGACACAGACCGGGATATAGATGAGCCATCCCAGGTCCGCACCGTCGAAGAGACCGGAGAGAAAGTCGTAGTTCAGCCGGCCGTCGGTCACAAAGGGGAGCGATGTGACTGTGTGCAGCTCGGAGAATTGAGGCAGGAAGTAGAGCAGACAGCCAACGGCAAGTCCGAGGCTTATCTGGCCGGCGACTTTTATTCGCGCGGGCAAACCGCTCTTGTCTAGTTTGACGACTTTGATGTAGTCGTCGGCAAACCCGAACGCTCCCATCCAGGCGGTGGCGAGGACGATGATCCACACATAAGCCTGTGTGAGATCGCCCCAGAGCAGAGTCGCTCCGAGGATCGACAGCAGCATGATGACACCGCCCATCGTGGGAGTGCCTCGCTTGTGCGCGTGGTCGATGAATCCGGCAGCGCTGCCTTCGCGGACCTGTTCGCCAATTTGTTGTTTCGCGAGCCACTCGATGATTCTGCGGCCGACAAAGAGCGATGTCACCATCGCCGTGATGGCAGCAAGTGCCGCCCGCACGGTGATAAACTGGATGATCTGAAAGCCGGGCGGCTGGTACAGACGCTCCAGGTAATCAACGAGGTGGTAGAGCATGTCGGTGGGTTTCTAGGACGTCTGTGGGGTGTCGGTGATGTCAAAAAGCTCGCGCGCGACTTCGTGGTCGTCGAACGGCACCTTTTCGGTGCCGATGACCTGATACGTTTCATGGCCTTTGCCTGCCAGCACCACTACGTCACGAGCGGCGGCTATCTCCGCGGCCTTTTTGATGGCACCTCGGCGGTCGGCAATCCAGAACGCCCGTTCCGGTTTTTCGAGGCCGGCGCGGATGTCGTGCAGTATGCTTTCGGGATCTTCCGTGCGCGGGTTGTCGCTGGTGGCGATGACGAGATCAGCGAGTTCCTCCGCAATCCGCCCCATCTTTGGTCGTTTGTCTACGTCGCGGTTGCCGCCGCAACCAAAAACGCAGATCAGGCGGGCACCGGAAGGAACGATGGGGCGCGCCGTCTTGAGGACGTTACGGAGTGCGTCCGGAGTATGCGCATAGTCGACGATCACGAGGCCGCCGCCGGCCGTTTTCAGTTGCTCAAATCGTCCCGGTACAGGCGGGGCAACAGCCAGGGCCCCGACGATGTCCCCCGACTGTAAGTCGAGAGCCCTGGCTGCGCTATACGCTGCGCAAATGTTGTAAGCGTTGAACGACCCGACGAGGCGGTACTTTCCTTTCAAGCCGTCCAGGCGGAGAACGAGACCGTCCACGCCCTTGTCCAACACCTCGAAGCGTATGTCCGCACTGCTGCTCTGTCCATAGGACAGTTTCCGTGCATTGGAGTCGGCGACCATATCGGCGCCCGAGGGATCGTCTGCGTTAAATACCGCAGTTGCCTCCGGGGCCAGGTCGGTGAAGAGTTTCTTTTTCGCCTGCAAGTACTCCTCGAACGTCCGGTGATAATCGAGGTGGTCCTGCGTGAGATTGGTGAAGACGGCAACGTCAAATGACAACGCGGCGACCCGATGCTGGGCGATCGCGTGCGACGACACCTCCATCGTGCATGCGACGCAGCCCGCCTCGTGCATTTCATGCAGAAGACGGGATAGTTCGAAGGCGTCCGGAGTTGTGTGCGTGGCCTCCTGCCGGTGCGCACGAACCTGGTACGTGATTGTGCCGACCAGACCGGCCGGTCGCCCCAGTGTTTCGAGAACGTGGTGCACTAAGTGGGCGGTCGTGCTCTTGCCATTTGTGCCGGTAATGCCGACAAGTGCGAGCTCGCGCGCGGGATCATCGAAATAGGCAGCGGATAGTTCCGCCCAGGCGAGTCGCGAATTTCTGACCGTGACGAGAGCGGTGCCGGGAAACCGGGTCTTCAGGTCTCCCGGCACCGTCTCGCACACGATGGCGATAGCTCCGTTTTCAACAGCCTTATCAATGAACAGGTGGCCGTCGGACTCGTCGCCTTTGATGGCTACGAACAGCGCGTCAGGCCCGACCAGCCGGCTGTCATTTACCAGCCGGCCGATCATCACATCCTTGTCAAACAAGTCAACTTCTGTAAGCAGCCCTTTCTGCTCGAGCCTATCGGTGAGCTTCTTGAGCTGGTTCATAGCTGACTATTTCGGGGCTCGCGGACGGCCTTTGCCATCGTGCGACAACGTATGTGTCGCACGCTAGCTGCATCTAAGCACCGCCTTCTTCGTCAAGGGCGTTCCCGGGTCCGGTGACTGCCGCACGACGCGGCCGTGACCCTCAATGGTGGGTGTCACGCCCTCGCGAGCAAGCCAGAAGACGGCCTGCCGAACCGACAGTCCGCGGAGGTCCGGCATGACCGTTGCATCCGGAGTAATACTCGTTTCGGACACGGCGTCCGTTTCCAGTCGAACATGCGTACCAGGCTTTGCGTCAGTGCCGGGACGGGGACTTTGTCGCACGACGGTCAGCGCGGCTTCATCAGCGTCCGGCCTGTCGGCGTGAAAGCCCTGTGCGACGAGCGCCGCGACCGCCACGGCGGCCGGCTGGCCGGAAACATCGGCGAGACTCACGGCTTCGGCGGCGGCTGTGCGCTCACGTTCAGCGTCCGCAACGGCAAGCGAGCGCTGCCGGGCCAGATCCGGAAACGTGTTGATCCAACGTTCTCCGATCCTGCGGAAGATCGGAGCAGCGGTCAGACCTCCGTAGATGCTGGTTCGGGGCTCGTCTAGTACGACGATCAGTGCGACCTGCGGCTTCTCCGCAGGAAAAAACCCGATAAAGCTGGCGCGCGCCCGGCGGCTCATATAAGAACCTTCGTGCACCTTCCAGGCCGTTCCTGTCTTTCCCGCAACCGGAATGCCTGCAATCTGAGCACGCGTGGCCGTGCCCTCGTTTACAACGCGTTCAAAGGCCGGAAGGAGCTTGTTTGCCGTGCGCCGGCGGAACGCCCTCCGGATTGAGTCCTGTCGCGCGGTCCAAATGACTTCACCCGTGTAGTCGCGACGTTCGCGTAGCACGAACGGGCGGACCAGCAGACCGCCATTGGCCAGAGCGCAATAAGCGGTGAGAAGCTGCAGTGGTGTGGCCTCCACCTCGTAACCTATGCTCAGCGACGTCTTCGTCGTGCCGCTCCAGTCGGAAGGCTTCTTCAGCGTCCCTGACACCTCGCCGGGCAGATCGATCCAGGTGGGCTGACCGAAGCCGAGGTTGCGGGCATATTGATACAGGTCGCCACCGTCGAGCTCGCGGACGGACTCCGCAACACCGATGTTGCTTGAAACGGCGATCACTTCCTCGAACGATATGCGTCCGTGACCGTGCGTGTCACGCAACCCGCGTCGTCCGAAGACGCGATACCCGTTGCCGGTGTCGATCGTGTCGTCGAGCGAAATGCCGCCCTCCTCCATTGCGGCGACAGCAGCGACCAATTTAAAAGTTGAGCCCGGCTCGATCCGGTCGGTGATGGCATGATTCCGCCGGGCTTCGGTGGGAAAGCGCCCGGTTGTGTTCGGATCATATGTGGGATAGTTCGCCATCGCCAGTACGGCGCCACTGTAGGGATTCATGGCAACCGCCGTTCCCCAGTTCGAGCCGGACTCTTCTACGCCACTCGCTAGTTCTTCTTCGACAATTGTCTGACGGATGAGATCGATCGTCAGGACGAGCTGCTCGCCGTTCCTGGGCTCGACGACCGACCCCCCGACGTACGATCTGATGACGCCGCGCCGATCGCGCTTCACTACGCGACGTCCGTCCTGTCCGCGCAGGACGTCATTGTATTGCAGCTCCAGCCCAGCGATGCCGTCGCCGTCGGCATTCACGTGACCAAGCACATGGGATAGTGTTCGCCCGTAGTTGTATCGACGGGCGAACTCGGGTTCAAGAAGCAAGCCGGGAACGTTCCACGATTCGATCGCCTCCTTCTGAGGCTCCGTCAAACCGCGACGAAGCAGAACGTATTTCGGACTCGGCCGATTGCGGATACGCTGAGCGAGCCTCGACGCCGGCTCGCCAGTGAGACGCGAAAGGCGATCGACAAATGACTTCCGGGCTTGAGCAAAACCGGGCACGCTTGGATCAAGAGCGAGGTCGTAGCGGGCTGCGTTGACGGCGAGTGTACGTCCCTCGTTATCGAGGATGGCACCTCGCATGGCAGGTATTGCGAGCACACTGCTTGCCTGCTCCTCGCCGCGCTCACGAAGGTCGGCACCCTCATACAGATATATGCGCAGAACCTGTCCAAAGACGAGAACCGGCAGTATGCTGAGCAATGTCAGCACCACGTACATCCTGGCCATTATCTGATCTTTGGGCTTCACGCTACGTCAGTCTTCAAGTACGATGGTGGGGGCGTACGATGCGTCCTGCACAAACCCGAGAGCACCCGCGCGCCGGTAGATTTCCGCAGGGCCCGTAAGGCGATCGAATTCGCCCTTCAGGCGATTGTGCTTCAGGTGCATCCGGTCGTTGGTGCGGCGCGCGTCTTCCACGCGGACGAGCAGATCCTGCGTGGCGTGCACGTGTCCCACATAAAGCGTGAACGCTGCCGCCACACCGGCAAGTAGCAGTGCAAACCGAAACGTCGAGACCGCATCGAGAAAAACCGACTCCTGCGGTTTGACCTTCTTGTTCTTCTTTGATTCGAGCTCCCGCCACGACGGAAACTGACCGTGGTCCTTACCCGACTTCCGGGTCCGGCTGCGCTTCCTTGCAGCCGGCGCGACGCCGCTCGCCGAAACAATCGTTGCACTGTCGGCACGTGGCGCTTTCTTGCGCGTGCGCCGTGGAGCAATAGTAACGGTCGTCGGCGTTCGGACCGACTTCTTAGCAGACTTGTGGGATTTTCTTACGACCGGCATCTCCAGACTGCGGTTATGTCGTTCGCTTGTGGGCTCTGTGGGGCTTCGTTAGTTCTTCCCGTGCCGGCCCTTACTCGGGCACCACTTCACCGGTGCGCTCTCCGATGCGCAGTCTGGCACTGCGGGCGCGCGGATTGGCGGCGACTTCCCGGGCGCCAGGCACAATGGGCCGACGCGTGACGGGACGCCAGGGGGACAGCACGTTGCCGTAGACGTCTGTGACCGGCTTGCCTTCGAAATTGCCGAAGCGGATGAAGCGCTTCACCCGCCGATCCTCAAGGGAATGGTAGCTGATGACCGCGAGCCGACCGCCCGTGCGGACCACTCGCGTCGCCGCGTGTAGCACTGCTTCAAGTGCTTCGATCTCTCGGTTGACCGCGATGCGTATCGCCTGAAACACTCGCGAAAGCGACTTCAGATGGTCGCGTTGCGGGACGCACGCGCGCACCACCGAGGCGAGTTCATCGGTCGTCTTCAGCGGCCGATCGGCGCGTATCGCTCGAGCGATACGAGCCGCCTTCGGCTCCTCTCCGTACTCGCGCAGGATGCGTGTGAGTTCCGCTTCACTGCTCTCGTTAACGACCGTGGACGCCGTCACCTTCTGCGACACGTCCATGCGCATGTCGAGTGCTCCAACCTTCAAGTAGCTGAAGCCGCGTTCGCGATCATCAACCTGGCGTGATGACACACCAAGGTCGAGCAGCACTCCGTGCACAGCGTCGACACCGGCATCTTCCAGATGCCGGGACAGGTCGGCGAAGTCGCCGGCCAGGATATTGAGACGTCCTCCGCGGATCGCCTCGTCCAAGCGTTTTTCGACTTCTGCCCGGGCGCGGTCGTCGCGATCCACACCCAGCACCAAAGCATTATCCGACAGGGCATCGAGCATGGCTGCAGCATGCCCCCCACCGCCCAGCGTTGCATCAACGTAGGTACCGTTCCGGTCCGTGATCAGACCGTCTACAACAGCTTTCCAAAGAACGGGTGCGTGGTAGTCGGAGGCATATCTGTCTGACGCACCTCCGGCGTCACGCTGAGACTCGCTGTCGAGAGCATCCGGGGTCATTCGCGACCCATGACACGCTCGGCAAGAGACTCGTATGGGGTATCCTGAGCTTCGAGGTACTCCGCGAAGTGGTCGGGATTCCAGATTTCAATGTGATCAAGGGCTCCGATTATCAGGGCGCGCTCGGTAATCCCGGCAAACTCCATCAGGGGTCGCGGTAGACTGATTCGGCCCTGGCCGTCGAGGGTGACTTCCTCCGCCCACATCAGAATGCCGCGGATGAAGTCTCGGGTTTCGCTTCGGTAGGTGTTGAGCGTGCTGATGTCCGCCTCCATTTTCTCCCAGTGGTCCTGGGGGTAACCGAACACGCACTTCTCAAATCCACGCGTTAGCGTGAACGTGCTCTTTGCCTCAGGGGTGAGGACCGCTCTCATCTTCGCAGGCACGGCCACCCGTCCCTTGCTGTCGACCGAGTACTCGGCTTGCCCCTTGAATCCAGCCATGGGTAAGCGTTGCCCATATTACACACACCAATGGGAAGATCTGGGACAATTCCCCACTATTCCCCACCGAACGGCATAAGGTACAGTTTGAGAATCGAATGTCAAGCGCTCGGCAGACGCTTAACTCTATTTTTGTTGGGGATAGCCTATGTGCGAAATATGTAAATGTCCGTGACAAACGCCTCAGACGGGGAGACTGCAGAAGAAATTTCACAACGCGATTCAGCAATCACCGTGCGAACGGTCAAACCCGGGCGCAACGAACGGGCGCAAGCACTAAGCGGCAGTCGAACTATCGGTGGGTGATGTCGCGTTGCGCGACCAAGACAAAGACAGCTGCGTCGAACGGTACGCCGACGATCGACAGTATCGCAGGGCGCGACTGCATCGGGAAACTCCCGGACTACTGTGAGATGCTCAGATGAGAATGTTCGCCGTAGCGAGCGTCGCGCCGTTGCGCCTCCGGACCGGCTGGTGAGTTACGAGCATGTCCTTCTCGCGCGCGTACGCCACGGAGGCCTGGACGAATGAATCAAACAGCGGATGCGGCTTGCCAACCTGGCTGCGATACTCGGGGTGAAACTGCACACCGACAAACCATCTTTTCTCCGGCAGCTCCACAATTTCAACGAGGTCGCGCGCGCGGTTTACACCCGGGAACTGCATGCCGTTCTCCAGCAGCTTGTATCTCAGGACATTGTTGACCTCATACCGATGACGGTGGCGTTCGCGAACCTCGGTTTCACCATAGATCTCGCGCACGCGCGATCCTGCCAGAAGAAAGCAGTCGTACGAACCAAGGCGCATCGTTCCTCCCTTGTCGGCAATTCGTTTCTGCTCTTCCATGAGATCGATCACCGGATGCGCGCTCTCGGGATCGAACTCCGTCGAATGCGCGTCTTCCCATTTGCAAACGTTGCGGGCGAATTCCACGACAGCGCACTGCATCCCCAGACATATTCCGAAGAATGGCACATCGTTCTCGCGCGCATAACGAATCGCGGTCAGTTTTCCATCGATGCCGCGCTCGCCAAATCCGGGCGCGACGAGCACACCGGCCACTTCACCAAGGATATCGTCCACGTTTTCCGGACTAAGGTCATCGGACAACACCAGTTTCAATTCGACGTGCACCCGGTTTGCAGCGCCGGCGAGGATGAAGCTCTCCGAAATCGACTTGTAAGCATCCTGATGCGTAACGTACTTGCCAACGAGGGCGATCTTCACCGATCCGTCGGGGTTCTTTAGTCGCGATAGGAACTCGAGCCAGCCGGATAGGTCGGGCACGTCGGTCAGCGCTTCGCGACCGATATCCTCCTCGATGTGCAGTCGTTCTACGACGAGCTCGTCGAGACCTTCTTCTTTCAACAGCAAAGGAACTTCGTAGATCGAGGCTGCATCGCGCGCCGACTTCACCGCGCGTGGCTCCACGTTGCAGAAGAGGGCCAGCTTACGCCGTACATCCGTGCTCAGTGGATGCTCGGATCGGCAGACGAGGATATCCGGTTGCAGTCCATGCGACAACAGCGTCTTGACGGAGTGCTGCGTCGGCTTGGTCTTCAGTTCGCCCGCAGCTGACAGATACGGGACCAGCGTGAGGTGCGCGTTTAGCGTATTGCGGGTTCCCAGGTCGTAGCGCAACTGTCGAATCGCTTCGAGGTACGGTTGGCTCTCGATATCACCAACGGTTCCGCCGATCTCAGTAAGCACGACATCGAACTCGCCGGTCTCTCCGAGCTTGAGCATCCAGTGCTTGATCTCGTCGATGATGTGCGGAACGACTTGTACGGTCTTGCCGAGGTAGGCACCGGCTCGCTCCTTCGTGATCACCTCGAGATAGACGCGGCCCGTGGTCACGTTATTGGCCTGACTTGTCGGCTTGCCCAGAAAGCGCTCGTAGTGACCGAGATCAAGATCGGTCTCCGCCCCATCGCCCGTCACATACACTTCGCCGTGCTCGAACGGGTTCATCGTGCCGGGATCGACGTTGATATACGGGTCGAACTTCTGGATCGTCACACGCAGTCCGCGCGCTTCGAGCAGACGACCCAGCGACGCACAGAAGATGCCTTTGCCCAGCGATGACGTAACGCCGCCCGTCACAAAGATGTACTTGGTCTGCACGCGACTACCCGATCTTGTTATCAAACGGTGCTTTGGTGCCTGCGCCGAGGCGACCAAGGCCGGTGGCGGGCGTCTCAGTAGAGGTGCCCGACAAAGATACGGATTTGACCGGATTCCATTCAACGAACCGGATCGTGACCCGGACGATTTCTCAGGCCGGCGGCGCGGCCGCGGCAACCACGATTATGCCCGTGCCGGTCTTGTTGTGGGTCAACAGATCGAGTGCATTGAGTAAGACAGTGACGGGAAACACGACGACGTAGTAAGGCACGAGCAGCAGAACCATGAGCCACGACATCGACAGAAGCTTCATTGGGATCTTGATCGACAGCTTCCACGCGAGCGAGCCCGGCTTCCCGTATGTATAGTCGGATCGCACAACCGTGAGTCCTGCACGTTCGAGCTTGTCTTTCAGCTCCTGCATGTTGTAGCCGTCGCGCACGTGCTCACCGATGAAGCTCTGGTCTCCCTCCGCCGTCACGCCAGATCCTCCCCGGTCGGACGGCGTGTTGATGATCACATTGCCGCCGCGTGCCAGCACACGCCGGAAGTGTCTGAAGACTGCTTCGTCCTGCTCGATGTGTTCCATTACGTCGACTGACAGGATCAGATCGAACGGACCCTCCGCCTCTAGCTGCGTAAGGTCGTCTACTGCGAACTGCACGCGCGCTCCATGTGGCGTGCGCTGCATGAAGTCCCGGGCGCGAGCCAGGTAATCGTCTTTTATGTCGACGGCGACCACGGAAGCGGTCGGGTATTTTCGGACCACATGATAGACGTATTGACCGAAGCCCGTGCCTGCGTCCAACACGCGGACGGATTTGTCATCCTGATTCGCAAGCACGCGCGCGATTTCGCGTCGCACATACCAAGATCGGAGGAAGAACACGTCCAGCAGACGATAGAAGAGCTTCTGCAGAAAGGGATTTCGCCCAAAAAACGTCCCGAGGCGGTCCTTGATCGGATCGTAGCGCATGCTGCGGTCAGACGTTTTCGATGTGGTCGGCCAGTTGGGCCCACGATCGCGAACCTCGCTCATAGCCGATGTTTTGACGCATACGCTCGGCCATTCCTTCGCCGAAGAACCGGATCACAGCCCGGCTGATCGCGCGGGGTTCCGCCGTGGCCACCACCAGCCCGGTTTCTCCATCGCGCACGATCTCGGCAAGTCCTCCCACGTCGGTCGTGATGACGGGGCAGTCGTAGTTGAAGGCGATCTGTGCGACGCCGCTCTGTGTAGCAGTCCGGTACGGCTGAACGACGACATCGCAGGCCGCGAAAAACGCGGGCACCTCCTCGGTGGGGATGTACCGATTGTCGAGACGCACGGACGCACCGATATTCGTCGTCGCGATGATATCGCGATATGGACCGAGCGGATCATAGAACTCACCGGCTACAATCAGTACTGCCTCGGGCAGCGTCGAGAGAATATCCGGCATCGCGCGCAGAAGAATGTCGAGGCCCTTGTACTCACGTACGAATCCGAAAAAGAGCAGAACAGGGACGTCCGGTGACAGCCTGAGCGCTTGTCTAGCCTCGGCGCGATCCGGCGCCGGTCCAAAGCGATCGTAGAGGGGATGCGGGATAACGGTCGAGTCGACACCGAATGCGTTCCGCAGATCGTCCGCCACGATCTGTGACAAGGCGATGCGCTGGTGTGCGGCCCGCACCACATAGCGTGTCAACATTCTATCGCCGGGTCGTGGCTCGTGAGGGATTGCGTTGTGCACGACGAGAACAGTGCGCGCGTGACGTGAGAGACGGCGCGCGATGGAGCCCATGGCCGGCGCGATCACCGGCAGCCAGTGGTTGAGCACGACCACTTCCATCTGTTCCGCTCGAATTTTGCGGGCACAGGAAATCCAGGACAATGGACTCAGCGTGTCAACGACGCGGTTGGCCTTCTCCGCGCTTTCATCGGCATCGGGTTCGTACTGTGTTTGACCGGGGAACAGCAGACGCGGATAAAGGCGCCTAAAAGAATGTATGGACGTCACGTGTCCGCGGCACCGCAGTTCTTCGTCGAGGCTGTCCACGAAGTGCGCTATGCCTCCACGATACGGATATGACGGGCCTACGATCGCGATCCGCCGGTGCGGCCGCGACTCCGTTAGCACGGATTCGGTCACGGCATCCCCGTAGCGGTCGTAGACGTTGCCTCCGCCGGCAGCCGCGCGGGTACGCGGTCGACGACCTCATACGTGCGCGTGTCTTCCATACGCGGCCGCACGACCATCTCACCCAGCAAGCCGGTCAGGAACAGTTGAGCACCGAGCAGAATCAGCAGTGCACCCAGGAGAAGCAACGGCCGGTTGACCAGGGGTGCACCGTGTACCAGCTTCGCGTAGGTCAGGTACAAACTGATGACAAATCCTCCGGTGAATGCGAGCGTCCCCATGCTTCCGAAAAAGTGCATGGGGCGGCGTGCGAATCGAGTCATGAACAGCACGGTGATCAGATCAACGAACCCGCGTATGAATCGTTCGAGTCCGAACTTCGTGTCGCCGTACTTCCGTGGTCTGTGTTCGACCACGTGTTCCGCAATTCGATGATAGCCTTCCCATTTGGCCAGCATCGGGATGTAGCGGTGCAGTTCGCCATAGAGGCGCACGTTCTTCACCACCTCGGCTCGGTACATCTTCAGTCCGCAATTGAAGTCATGCAAACTGATGCCGGAGATCCGCCGTGTAACAAAGTTGAAAAAGCGGCTCGGTATTTTCTTTGAAACCGGATCGCGGCGCTTCTTCTTCCAGCCGCTCACAAGGTCCTGTCCTGAGTCGAGCACAGCGAGCATGGCCGGCAATTCAGCCGGGTTGTCCTGGAGATCTGCATCGACGGTAGCGACATACGTCCCACGCGCCCATTCAAACCCGACGGCCAGCGCGGCGGACTTCCCGTAGTTGCGACGAAATCGCAGTATGCCGAACCGGGAATCCTCGCGGTTTATCCGGCACATCACATCCCATGATCGATCGGTCGACCCGTCGTCGACGAAGAGCGCCTCAAATGAGATGTTAGCGCCGTCCAGTACCGATGCGATTTCTGCAGCGAGTTCCTCGAGCGATCCTTCCTCGTTGAACACCGGCACGACAACCGTCAGCCGGGGAGTAGCATCAGGTGCGCCGGTATTTGGAGTTGCGATCGTCACTCGGGTCAGTACGGCCGGCGGTCACACATCGAGTGTGGCATACTTCGCATTGCGTTCAATGAACTTCCTGCGCGGTTCGACCGAATCACCCATGAGCGTACTGAAGACGCGGTCGGCAGCGGCTGCGTCTTCGACGGTTACAACTTGCAGACGACGTGTGTCCGGGTCCATCGTGGTCCCCCACAACTGCTCCGGGTTCATTTCGCCGAGGCCCTTGTAGCGCTGGACGCTCACTTTCGACTTGCCGTCGTTACTCAACTCCTTGACCATCTCCTGCAACTGATCGTCGTTCCAGGCATAGCGTTCCTCTTTCCCACGCGCCGCACGATACAGTGGTGGAAGCGCAACGAAGATATGTCCACGTTCCACGAGGGGGCGCAGTTGGCGGTAAAAGAAGGTCAGCAGCAGTGTCCTGATGTGCGCGCCGTCGATGTCCGCATCTGTCATCAGGATGATCTTGTTGTAGCGCAGACCGTCGAGGTTAAAGCCCTCGGCGATCGTCGCGACTCCACTCGTGCCAAGAGCGGTAATGATGTTCTTGATCTCTTCGTTGCCGAGGATCTTGTCGAGTCGTGCCTTTTCGACGTTGAGGATCTTACCCCGTAGTGGCAGGATCGCCTGAAAATGCCGGTCGCGCGCCTGTTTCGCAGATCCACCTGCCGAGTCGCCCTCGACGAGGTAGAGTTCGCACTCTTCCGGATTTCTGGACGAGCAGTCGGCGAGTTTGCCCGGCAGCCCGCCCGCCGTGAATGCGTTCTTGCGCTGCACGAGTTCACGCGCCTTTCGGGCGGCGGACCGTGCCTGCGCCGCGAGTATGACCTTGTCAACGATTAGCTTCGACTCCTTGGGGTGATCTTCGAGCCACTGCGAAAGCTTCTCGTAGACGACGGTTTCCACCGCTCCCTGAACCTCCGAATTGCCGAGCTTCGACTTCGTCTGCCCCTCGAACTGCGGTTCGGCAACTTTGATTGAGATCACCGCCGTAATGCCTTCGCGGAAGTCATCACCGGCGAGCTCCACCTTGACGTTCTTGAGAAGGTTCGATTTGTCCGAGTAATTCTTGAGTGCTCGTGTGAGAGCGCGGCGAAATCCGGAAACGTGCGTCCCTCCTTCATGCGTGTTGATGTTGTTCACGAAAGAGAGGACGTTCTCCGCGTATACCTGGTTATAGCGCAGCGCGACTTCAACCGGGACGTCTCCGGTTTCATCGGCGATGTAGATCACTTCGCCGTGAATGGGCGTTCGCGCTTCGTCGAGGTAATGGACGAATTCCACGATGCCGCCTTCGAAGTGATATTCTTCACGCTGGAGGCTCTCGTCGTCCTCGCGTGCGTCTTCGATTGAGATGTGCACGTTTCGATTCAGGTACGCCAGTTCACGCAGGCGGTCGGCCAGCGTGTCGAACCGAAACTCCGTCTCCTGAAAGATCGATTTGTCCGGCCAGAACTCGACGGTAGTACCGGTCGACTCGTCTTCGGCGAGCTCACGCACCTGAGTCACGGTGACGAGGGGACGGCCGCGGTGATATTCCTGTCGCCATTCGAACCCGTCCCGCTTAATAGTTGCGACCAGTTTTTCGGAGAGTGCATTTACACAGGAGACACCAACGCCGTGAAGCCCTCCCGAGACTTTGTAGGTTGTCTTGTCGAACTTGCCGCCGGCGTGAAGTGTGGTCATCACGACTTCGAGCGCTGATCGGCCCTCTGTAGTATGGATGTCGACCGGGATACCACGTCCGTTGTCGGAGACCCGAATCGAATTGTCATCATTGATCAGGACGTCGATCTGGTCGCAATAGCCGGCAAGTGCCTCATCAATGGAGTTGTCGACGACCTCATAAACAAGGTGGTGCAGGCCGCGCACGCTGACATCGCCGATGTACATGGCCGGGCGCTTCCGGACGGCTTCAAGGCCTTCCAGAACCTGAATATTCGAGGCGCCATAGGCGGCCGCAGCAGCCCTCTTTTGTGCATCCATTTCTTGCACCGGATTAGGCCGTGGTGGGACACGGGAGCGTTAGGTGACAGGGACCCGAAAAATACGAAATCAGGCCCGGAAATCCTCGATGAAAGATGCTCGAAACGGCCCGAAAGGGCAGATTTTCGGGCGCGTTTTCCAGTCCGATTCTAGACCTCGAGATACCGCATGAATTCCTGCAAACGGTGCATGAATTCTTCGTCCTCGTCGTCCTCGCTGAAGGTCGCGACAACACGATATCCCTGGTGTTCCAAAACGTGGCGTACACGCGCGGTGTCGTTGGTGTTCAGCTTCAGGGTCACCGAGATCGTTCCATCCTTTCCGCCGCTGGCCTCCGTTGCGATCGACAGGATCTTGACGTCTGCCTGCTCGACCGAGTAGGCGAGTTTCGAGAGCGAATAGTCGTTGGCATCGACCTCGAGCGCAAGGATGGCACCGGTCTCATGCGTAGACAGCATCCGCGCAAACTGATCCATGATGTCGTGGCGCTTGACGACCCCGAGAAACCGGCCCGTGCTGTCGAGCACCGGTAGCGTCGTCAAGTCATGCTGGACGAGTACCTTGGCGGCGTCGAAAACGTGTTGTTCGCTCGTCACAGAAACGGGGTTCTGAGCCACAAAATCACCGACCAGATCGTCCGGGCCTGTCGCGTCCAGGAGTCTTGACTCCGAGACGATCCCCGTCAGTTTGCCTGCCGGACCAACGACCGGTAGATGCCGGACACGCAGCTCGAGCAGTAGCGACAGCGCAAACTCCACCGAGTCGCCGGCCTGAAGCGGCGGTACCGAATGACTTATTAGTTTGCCGATAACCATCGTCCGTGCAAGTGCCGTTTCATTGTGCCAGGCTCAACGCTGCATGTCGAGACTGTTAACAACAAATTTTTCGCAAGTAGCGTGCCCGTCTACGCCCGCTGACGGCTGATCTTGAACAACTCGGCAACTACTGGTGAGAGTACGCGGGCAGACGTCCGAACCGTAGCCCTTTTTTGAGGTTCCGTCTAAGCCGAAATTGCAAACTTCTTTAGATCTGATTCAAGACTTACGTGATGGGCCGGTGATACGCGGAACCGCAGCCTGACAACCGCAACCGGCACACCGTCTCCCTCTCGCGCCGTGAACAGGTACTCTTCGTCAAGTACTTCAGCCATTTCGTGTACACGCGAGATCGCCCGACTGAATTCGACCGGTATGTAGACCATCCTCTCCACATAGCCCTGTTCCACGAGCTCGCGCAGCCTCGTTTTCAAGTCTTCCACCCCGATGCCGCGCAGGCTTGATACAAACGCAGCCTGTGGGTGCTCTTTCTCCAGCACGTGCACCAAACCTTTGTCCTCTAACGCGTCGATCTTATTGAAGACCGTCAGCGTCGGCTTCCCGAAGGCCCTAAGCTCCTGAAGCGTCTGGTTGACCACGGACATCTGGTCTTCGTAGCCGGGGTGGGTCACATCCACGACGTGCAGCAACACGTCCGCCTCGCGCACCTCATCGAGCGTGCTCTTAAAACTCTCTATTAGATTGTGTGGGAGTTTGCGAATGAACCCTACAGTATCTGAGAGGAGGACTTCCTTGTTCGGCGCGAGCTGGGCGAGACGCGTCGTCGAGTCGAGCGTCGCGAAGAGACGATCTTCGGCGAACACGGCCGAGTCCGCCAGGGCGTTCATGAGCGTCGACTTGCCGGCGTTGGTGTAGCCGACGAGTGCTGCGCGCGTAAAGGCGTCTCGGCGCTTGCGCTGAGTTGTCCGCTGACGATCGATCTTCTCGAGACGCGCCTTCAGCACCGCGATCCGGTGCCCGATGAGGCGCCGGTCGGTTTCGATCTGTGTCTCACCCGGACCCTTTGTACCGATACCACCCTTTTGCCGTGAGAGGTGTGTCCACTGCCGCGTGAGCCGGGTTCGCAGGTAATCAAGTTGTGCAAGCTCGACCTGTGTCTTTGCAATGGCGGTCTTTGCGCGGCGTGCAAAGATGTCGAGGATAAGCGCCGATCGGTCCAGCAGCTTGCAACCGAGGTCGCGCTCCAGGTTACGCACCTGCACGGGCGCGAGATCGTCGTCAAAAATGACCAGGTCCGCGTTTCGCATCTTGACGAGGCCCTTGAGCTCCTGGACCTTGCCCTTGCCGATGTAGGTTGCGACGTTAATCCGTGCCAAGGTCTGGGTGACGCGGTCCGTTACGTCGGCACCGGCGGTGTCCGCGAGCAGTTCAAGCTCATCCAGCGAATCGTCGATTTCCCACGACCCGTCGGCCGGCAGGGCTACGCCGACCAGGATTGCCTTCTCGCGAATTTGGGACGGGTTAGGCTCCAATGAAGACGACTGGCGATTGAGTTGCCCGTGCATGCGGTTTTACTCGACAGGCGCCTCGTGGTTGCAGTGAGGGCGGACGACTAGTGGTCCTCGAATTCCCTTCTCCCGGCACTCGCACGCCGGCGCACGCGGAAGCGCCTGTCCAGAATGTCATCGACCGCTTCG
>JBFHWK010000040.1:0-17346 GCA_041589075.1 Rhodothermales bacterium | reverse complement strand
TTTAAGGTGTCATCATGGGTAAAGCACTTGCGCTCGCATCGATTACGTTTATCATCCTCGGCACGTACTACAACGGCCAGAGGGGCGCGAGCGAGATTGAAACACGCAGAAGCGTCTCGCAATCGCAGTACGAGACAATCGCTCGCAACGGCGCCCTCGCCGGTGTAAATGCCGCTCGTCAAGTCCTCGCCGAGTGCTTCCTGCCCCGAGCATTTGACGGTTTATCCGGTGGCGCAACGTACGAAGTGGAAGCAAGCATTGCCGGAGACATGGCGCGCATCACGTCGATGGGATCGATCCTCGGGGCGCGGGACAAGAACGTTAACTACACCGTCGTTACTTACCTGCAGCGATGGAACAAGCAGGTTCCTTTTGAGATCGTCGATGTACAAACTGTCCCCGAAGTATCCTACAACGTAGAGACAAAAGTCTTGGGCTCGGAGATCAGCTACAACGGCTACAGGGTGCCGGTGACTATGCGAATTGACATTGGCGGCGAATCATTCGAGCCGTTCGGACCCTACGACTCACAAAACCACGGCGTGGAACAGCGCCCGGCGTTTGCGCCAAAAGAGCCCTTCGCAGCCGGCACTCCGATCACAATTAGTGCTCGTTCGTGGATCAAAGGCGGGAACGGATGGAAGATTCACATGGAGCAGAACTCGCTTGAGGGGGACAAACAACTTGTCGTGCTGCGCAACGGAGACGACGTTCCGACAGTAGCCGGACTCGGAGGCCAAACTTCAGTGGGTGAAATCCTGGAACCGTACACGGAGAATGGCAAAATCAAGCTGAACGAAAACCAGTCTATCTATCTGTTTGAGCTCGGGACGTCAAATCCGCTGAGCTCAGCATTCGACCTGCAGGACCTGGTAGTGCTGGTAGATCTCGCCGCTGCCAACAGCGAACCCGAATGGGACCACAAGGAGTGGAAGAAAGTCACGAAGGAAACCCTTGTCGATGAGGATCCCTCGGCATGCGGCAGCTACGAACTGCGTCTGCGACACTACAACGAATCTTAAGTCTTCGCTCGGACCGGAAGCGACAGATTCTGGGAAGGAGGGCGGTGTGCATCGGCACACCGCCCTTTCTTCTTCTTGCCCCGGCCCAAGACGGTCGGCAGAACTCGCGTCGCTATGATGCAAGTCAGTGCCGGAGACATGGCGCGCATCACGTCGATGAGATACATCCTTGGAGCACGATACAAAGACGTCAACTAGACAGGGTGCGGATTACCCGGGACATCTCGAGACAGCGACAGTCATACAACGCCGGTGCCGTCTTTCGACGACTCCGGCGTTGTGATCGAGTATGACGAGCTGACAGAGACGGGCGCTACTTGACAAGTATCATCCGTCCGACCTGCTTGAAGTCGCCCGCCTTCAACCGGTACAGATACAGACCGCTGGCGTAAGATTGCGCGTCAAAGACCGTTTTGTACCTCCCGGCTGCCTTTTCCTCGTTTACGAGATTGACCACCCGTCGTCCGAGCACATCAAAGACGGTCAGGGTTACCTTCGCCGCCTCGGGCAGGTCATAGCTGATGATAGTAACGGGGTTGAACGGGTTCGGGTAGTTCGGATAGAGCGCAAATTCCTCGGGGAGGTCCAATAGCTCTGGAGCCATGCCCGCTTTGCCAAGATCGAGGGACACAGGGGAGGCAGGCTGTCCTAGCATCGACTGGGCAGCGTAGTGAACTGTCCCTATGTCTTCGTACAACGCGTCGGTCTCACCGTCGTATATGTGGACCCGCAGATCCGTTTCCTCGTCGGAACCGCCGTACACGAGAACGAACGCTAGATACTGATCCAACTCCTCTACGTAGAGTACTTCCCCGGTCCCCCGGACCTCTTCGTCGTCTACGACGGCCACCTTTAGCGCGCTATGCCTAAGAGGCGAGTCTCCGAGTCGGATTTCCCCAACCATCGTCATAGCTGCGTCGTATTTCTCGGCAACGACCTTCCACTCTGGTCCGCGCACGGTCGTTTCTCGTATAATCGGTTCGCGAGGCGCGATAGTCTCCGGCGCCTCGGGATACAGGAGCTTGCCACCTCCCGCCAGGTACAGCATGTATGCCTCGCCAGGCTCCATATCCGTGAGGGTCCCGACCCAGCCAATGCCGTTCGCATACTGGGCGAACTCATGCTGTCCGACGATTGCATCGCCCTCAACGATTTTACGATTCAGCGACGCCAAGGCATCGCCAACCGGCATTCGTTTGGCCGGTAGGTAGCCTACCCAATTCCAGCCGGGTCGCAACATCATCGGATCTGTTGCAACCACCGGATCACCCTTGATTCGGAGAAACCCATCCCTCTGCGCTCTAAAGCGATACGCTTGTCCAGGCACCAACTCTGTCAGCGATCCGGTCCAACCAACGGTAGTGTCGTAGCGGCTTTCGGTGTGCAGGTCCTTGATGAGGTCGCCTTGGTTAGCGGAGTAGTCCACCAACACCAAACCGACTTCACCACCCTCGCGGTTGAACGAGACCCAGTTCCAGCCTTCTGACATCACCGACGCCATGACGTTTCCTCCGGTAGAATCGAAGAAGACGCTGAAGAAGGCCGTATCTGACACGGCAAACGGGAGTCTTGGGTCTCCTGCCCAGATCGGATACTCATCCGGCGGGTAGATCATCGCGCCTACCCTGTTGTAGGAGAAGATTCCCGGGCTTGCGACGGCATCCAGCCGGAAGGTTTTTGCTTTGCCGGGATCGAGGAGAAACTCACGTGTTCCGGATAATCGCGCGCCGGCGAGACTGACGCCGAGGTTTCCCGGGTTGGTCTCCGCCGGAACCGTCACGACGTACCGACGACGCTCGTTACTCTCGCTCCCGTTGATCAGAGTCAGATCGAAGCGCGCGGCGTCACCCGGATCGACGTTGACCGCCACCGGCGGGTCTACGAGGATGATCGGATTGTCGCGCTTCTGCGTATTGCTCTCCCACGGATTTGAACTCCTTCCGCTACGAGTTCCGAACACATACGTCCGGTACCGCGGATTCCTTGCCACATCGACTGAGAAAAAGTCACCCGTATCACCGTCACTCAGGAGATAGCCGATGCTGTGTGCTGCCGTCTGCGAATCTTCCGTCTCGTTAACCCATTCCGAATGGACTTCGAAGATGGCGAACAGGTTCTGCTCGAAATCGAACAGGTTTAACACTCCTCCTACGTGACCCTCGGCGTCAACGAATATGCGTGTCGACTCAAAATGAGTCACAGTTGTCGTATCGACGGTCTCGACGAACGAGAAGTCGGCACCGCCGCTAAAGGACCTGTTTATTTCGGGATCCGACAGCGCCTCCTCCTTGAGATTATCACTGTTAACCAGTTGTCTCTCCCAGTTGTCTACCGATGACTGGAGCCGGATCGTCGTTTCGGTGCCCTTAATGTCTCCAGTGATCGACGGATCGCCACCGGCCAGCTTGATTAAGTTCTCCAGTTCCGGAATGAGCGACAACGCGATGTGGCTCTTGCCGAAAGCGTACGTCGTTTCGAACGGGTCGGACTCGTCGAGGTCTGCGGCGAGCGTTTCCGAAAGGGAAACCTTGCACGCCGCATCCTCGAACTCTAGGACGTCTGCGATCGCGAAGATGAGGTTCAACGCGACACCGACATGAATATCCTCCCCAACAAACCCCGCATCGTCCGAGGTGCTGTACGCCTCGGTAGTCGCTACACAGATCTCCCGGTTCGGTTTTCCGCTTTGGAGACTTGTCACGTCCTGACCGGCAAGAACACGTCCCCCGATCGCGAATCCGCCACCGGTTTCGATACCAATTCCAATACCCAGTGGTGCGGTGACGAGGGAGGAAGTGAACCCGAATCTCAAGTCGATGTCCACGCCAGCGCCGCCGCCAAGGAGCCTTGTGTTCGTGATTCGATTGCAGAACGTTGCGCCTTTCTCGATGAAGGCGGATGAGTTTGATCCTGGAGGATCGTGCACCATCAGGAGTGGAAACTCCTCGGTAGTCGCAGAGATAAACGTTGCCCCCCGCTCGCGGCTGCCTTCGACAAGTGCCCATTGAGTCTCGGTTATCGAAGGTCTGCCTTCGACCTGCGCCAGGACCGTGATGGGCTTCTGGAACGAGCGGTCGACGCCCCCAATACGTGCACCCGAGAAGATATTCGGTGTCGTGCCGACGGTCACGTACTCGACCGTGCCGTTCGACAACTCGAGGGTCGAATCCGCATCTACGCGGTCTGCGATCGCATCGAAGATCGTTACAGTACCCTCATCCACGTTGCAAAACTCACCATTGCCGTAGTCTTCCCGGACACTTATCGTCAGAGGCACGAATTCAAACTCGCCGATCGTGGCCACCTCCTGGAGCGTCCGGATGACGTTGCCATCCTCGTCCTCCTGCACGATTTGATCTCCGGGGCATGACGGTGCGTCGAGTCCATCGATAGACAGAACGATCGGCGCACGATAGATCAGATTTCGCTCGACGTCTCCAACGGTCATGTCGACCTCAACCGTGCCGAGCGCCTCGAAGAAGGCTTGAATCTCTTCTTCCCGCTCCGCCGGCGCCCCGGTAACACTTACCACCTCTACGAGGTATTCAAGCGGAGGCAACGAAAGTGAGAACGCACCGTTGTTCACGTCACTGTCGACCATGATCGTTCGATCATAGCAGCCATCCTGCGTTCGAATCCGTATCTCCGCCTCACCGATATCCTTGCCGCAAGTCGCTGGATCACCACCACTGAAGTTACCTGACAGCGTAAATCGGAGGTTATCATCGAAGTTTTGATTGGGTAAGTTTTGCTGCACGACCAGTTCCGCGAAAGCTGGTGAGAAGCTGTGCACCACTTCGTCATTGTCGGGGTCTATGAAGCGCGGAATAACGAACCATGTATCTCCAGCGTCGATACTTGGATCAAGAGCAACTGCATAGCCACCGTCCGCTTTGGTCGTGGTCCTGACGTTGTCGTCGAGGGCGACATCGTCCTTGCTTGCGTGAATATTGACTTCCGGAACAGGGCATATCAGTGAGTCGGTCCCGACGACGTCGACATATCGAACCACACCGGCCACGGTGTAAGCCGTCCGGTCCACGAACGGTACTTGGTTTTCAACCGGACTTTCCACGGTGAGTGTGATCTTCTGGAACGACGGTTCGAAAACCCGGGTCGGCTTGGTCGGTATAACATTAAACTCGGTCGACTCTCCGTAGTGGATACCCGAAATGCTGTAGTTTCCGTCCGTAGTCGTGATGTCACAGATATCAAGTGGCGCCCCGTTGTCGGCCAGGTATATACCGTCGATCAGACGACCGTGGCTCGCGGATTCGGTGACGTCTGGTACTACCCGACGAAGTCCCTGATCGAGCGGCCAATAGGCCACAAGTCCTTCCTCGTCGCCCTCCAGGGCCATGAATTGATCATTGAGGATGAGGGAGTCCGGGCGTGCAACCTTCCAGATTTTTACCTCGTCAAGCTCTCCCTTAAAGAAGCCAGTACCGTCGCGTTTCTGGCCGAGCGCTAGACTGTCACCGCTTGTGTTGATGAAGCCGCCGGCGTCCGTGCTGTCGGTGGCCACTCCGTTCAACAACAGCTTGATTTCGAAGGGCACGCGCTCGCCGACCGTGACTGCGACGTGCTGCCACGTACCCGCAGTAAGCGCAGGCCCCGTCAGCGAACTCGTAGTTGTCCCCTGGGTGTATTCAAACTCTAGATTTCCAGCGTTGATCTTGAGTGCGAAGGAGCTGTCTTTCGAAATGATGTATCGCGACCCGTCGACCGCATGCGGCCGAATCCATGCCTCGACGGTAAAGTTGTCGAAGAGTGCGAGCTCTTCACCAACCGCTACCTCAGCGAATCCGCCTACGCCGTCGAGCAGCAGCGCCTTGTTCGGATTTGGCACGAGGCAGACCTGCGCACCTTCCGTTCCACCGCCGGCGGGAGCAGCGATGATTCCAGCGATGGTGCCATTCGGCGGCCGCCATCCGATATCACACTGAAGCTCCGTTTCTATCTCACCGAAGAAAGCCGCGAGACAATACGTGTAGGCCTCTCCGGGCGCCGCCTCGAAATCGTCGAAGAACTCGATGTTGGCAGATACCTCGGCGAGACGCTCCAGTTCGCCTTGTTCATCGCTGCGAAAGACGATGTGGCCGTCTTCGTCGTCACTCTCGTCGTCCCACCGGATCTGAATTCGGTCAGGTGCCGTACCGTCTGAGGCGCGGATACCTCCGGGAGTCGCGAGGCTTACACCCGGCGGAATGATCGGATCATCCGGCGGCTCGAAACCAAACGGTATCGAGTAGACGGCACCGCTTCTGACGAACGTGGGAATCCCCGTATCACCGGGCGCTCCAGCCATGAAGAAGCCGGATCCGACCTCCACGGACTCGCCGAATCTAGCGTTCTCCAGCACGTCGCCGGCGGGACGGGCGTCATAACGGACGTAGTCCGTAAGCGACGTCGTTCCTGCGTCCCAACCCATCGTGTAGATAGCCCCGGCGTTTTCGATTCCGGCGATCGATTCACCAGGTGCCCCGACAACAATAACGGTATCGTCGATGGCGACCGAACTGCCAAATTCGAGTGCGTTCTCGTCCGGAGTAAACACGACCCGCTGCTCCCATGCACCTTCGGTTCGTTCGTACACCAGTATTCGCTCCGCACCCGGCGCACCTACTACGGCCAGCTTTTCGTTGATCGCAACCGAAGCCCCGAAATTCTTACCCGGGCCCGCTGGACTGACAAGGCTCTCTATGAGCTCCCAGCGTGCGGCGAATTCGCAATCCGATGCCTTCACGTTACACTTGAATATGTACGCCTGATCGTTCCCCGTGGCACCAACGATTGCATACAGAGAGTCTGCGACTCGCGTAATGTCGACCGCCGCGCCGAAAGCGGCGTTCTCCAACATTTGTGCTGCCGAAAGAAGGGAATCCAGCCGGGGGACACCTTCACTGCGTCGGCAACTGGTGTTGTTCCGGATGGCCGCGTCGATATTGCATATAATCGCCGACCCATGTCCGTCCGGGAGCGTTCCATCATCCAGCTGATTGTTTCCAATGATGGCGAATGAATCGAGAACAGCCACGTCATAACCGGTATTGTCCTTTGACCCACCGGCAACGGTCTCGATAGTGTACTTTTTTCGCGTCCACGAGCCCGTCTCCTTCTTCCAGAGCGAAAAAATTCCTCTATTGTTGGTGTTCGACATTGGGTCGCCAACAACTGCGTAGACGCCGTCCACGTCAACCGCGTGGCCGAACTCTTGCGCGACATCACCGCCGATTCCAAAAGCGCCCGGATCGGGCCCAAATATTTGTTGTGAAGTCCACACATTCGTCGCACTGAACGTTTGCGCGTCCACGACGCCGATTCCCTGGTTGAAGATCAGATCGGTACTTGATTCCGGAGCACCGATCAACGCGTTCATATTGTCTTCGGCAATATCTGTCCCGAATCTGAGCAGAGCGCCAAAGGGGCTAAAGCTGAAGATCTTGGTGGGTGTGGTCCCGGGTGTAACCGGACCGCCGCCCGACGAGAGAAGTCCCCCAATATCGCACGTGGCAGTCGACTTCAACTGCCCACTCATAGAGCTGACGGCTGCCGATACGCAATACTCGTATTGCACGTTCGGAGAGGCGTCAGAGTCTGTATACATGGTGGCGTTGGCGGCGAGGGTAACCGTGGTGTCCACTGCTCCAGAGAGCACGGGTCGCCTGGTCAGCACGTAGTTGTCCTCGACACTGGATTGATCGACCCATATCACGGCAACGGTCATCGCGTAATTGTCGGACGCGTTGACGTTCGCCGGCTCGGTAACGAACGTGCTGCCCCGGTCGAACGCCGGCAGCGATTCACCAAAGGCGTCAAAGGCAACGACCTGATAGTCGTAAACCTCTCCGAGCAGACTGTCCGGGATCATGTCCATAAATCCCGGTTCATTCGGTCCGGTAGCGCCCACGACAACGTAGGGTCCTACGTTCGACATCCGGCGCCTGATACGGAAACCATCCTCGGCCGCCGACTTGTCGTCCCATGAGAGGATGACGAATGTCTCGCTCTCGCCGTCCGTTGCCTGAAGATTGCTTGGGGGGTTAAGGGTGCGTACGCCATTGTCCGAATCCGTCTGCGAGTCGTCGAAGTCGTCGAAGGCCTGTACGGTGTACGAATACTGTACGCCGGGGACGCCTTCGTAATCTCCGAACGTCGTCCGGTTGGCGGACAGCGAGTCGAGGAGAGTCGCGTCACGGAAGATGAGATAACCGGCCTCGACTGCTGAGTTATCGTCCCAGTTGACCTGGACGTGATTCTCAAATTCGTTGTCGGTCGCGTCGACCGTGGTCGGCGCCAGTAAAGATCTTCGGCCGGTCGCACAGATTGGATCAGACTCGACGAAGCCGCTCGTGTCGGCCGGGCCGGATGCAGACAATGAAATGCCCAATTCGTCGTAGATGGCGTCCATCTTGGCTGCTATGGTGGTCGTTTCTTCGCCGGTCGTTTCGGCAACGGCGTCGACGAGGCGGAAGTTCTCGAGAAGCTGCGCCACACGACCCTGCGCCGACGACAAGCTTGCAGAGGAGACCACGGTCGCTGCGGTCACACAGTAGTCGACGTCTGCGTCGGACGGTATTCCCGTGTCGCTCGTAGAGGTAGTATTGAAGTCAAGTACTTGGATAAGGCTGTCCCGGTAGACGAGAAAGACCATTGCGGTCGTCGAAGGATTCTGCCAGGCCAGATCGACGTGATCCTCGAAGTCCTCATACGTAGCTGTCAACCCAGTCGGACCGAGTATGATTGCACGAAGTCCGGGTGCCGACGCGCACACCAGATCCGAGTAACTGGGATTCAATGGATCGGCCTTGCTGAACGCGCGCACGCAGTAGTCGTACTCGACGTGCTGTTCGGCACTCAGGTCATTGAACTCCTCGGCGTCGCTGCCGAGTGTCGCGATCAGTACTGAATCGCGGTACATCTCGAAACCATCTTCGGTATCGCTGGAGTCCGCCCATGAGACGAGAACGCGGTCGTCGAAGTCACCGTTACTAGCGATCACATTCTTCGGCGTTGGCAGGTCTCCTGCCATGCCATCGTCACAAATTTGCACGGACTCCGTGCCGCCGCCGGCAGCGGTGACGCAGTACGTGTGTATCGTACTGGCGGCGAAATCATCGTAGAGCCTGCTGTCGGCCGGAAGCGTAGCGACCAGTACGGCGTCGCGGTAGACATTGTACGCGGTCTCAGCGTCAGATAGATCGAGCCAGGTGACGCGAACGCGATCGAGGAACTGGCCATCGGTCGCGGAGACGTTTCCGGGCGGTGTCAGGAACGCCCGCCATCCGTCGTCGGTTCGCTCTTCCGACTGGAAGTCGGTCCCTGGCGTAAAGGTGCCGTCTCCATCCACATCCTCAAAGGCCGCCACATTGTAGGTATAAGTCTGAAAGCCTATAACGGACGTTCTGTCGGCATAGGAGGTGACGTTGGCCTCCAGTTCTATCCGAAGTCTCGACACGCCCGACGTCACCCAGTCTGTCGGATCCATGTTGATAAGGGTCCCGTCGTGGTCACCGACGACGTCGGGAGCAATCAGTCCGGAGTGTACGTCCATCGGCCAGTAGCCGACCAGCCCCGGTTCCGATCCGGTCAGGAGTGCGTTCATCCGAGACTGAACCTGTTCGCCGGTCAGGGCAACACTCCAATGACGAACTTCGTCGATTTCTCCATCAAACCATCCGCGACTCCTTGGACTACCTTGTGCGCTCTGGCGACCGATCTCCAGTTCGTACGAGGGGAAAGGCGCCGTGGTCGTCACGTCCGTGGCGACGAGCTGGCCATCCCGATAGACAATGCGTCGTCCGCTCTGAGCGTCAAAGGCTACAGCCCAGTGATGCCAGTCCAGGTCGACATAGGTGTCCGCGGTCGTCAACGCGTCGGTGCCGAAACTGAACTCAAATCTATTGTCTGCCGTAAAGCCCGCCTCCACATCTGGGTCTTGTGGATCTCCGTTTGGATCTAGTTCAAGGTTGATGACGAAGTCTAAACTTCCCGTGGAAGCTCGCCTTGCCCAGAATTCAAATGTGAAACTGGGCCCGAGGTCCGCCATCCCTGCCGACAAGTAGTCGTTCGTGCCGTCAAACGCAAGTGCGTTTCCGGCCTCGCGATACACGTTGTAGCCACCTTCGATTTCGGAGCGGTCCGACCATTGGGTCAAGACGTGTGTTTCAAACATCCCATCGCTGGCCTCGAAGCCTGTCGGACGCGAAATCACGCGACCACCTGTGTCGCATGCGATGGTCGTGGTCGTCCCGTTTCCCTCAACCAGGTCGACGCAATAATCGTACGAAGAATCTGGAACCGCGGTGAAGTCTTCGTAGATGAACTGTGTCGACGCGGCCACATACACCAGTTCGCCATCGCGCTTGACGTGGAAACTACTAGTCACTGCAGCCTGAGTCTCCGTGCCCCAGCTGACCTCCACGCGGTCTTCTAAGGCCGTGCCGACCGCCGGACCGGTGGCCGAGACAAAGTCCGTCTGTGCCAGCGCACTAACTGGCGTGATCGCCACCAATATGATCGCGACCGCAAGTGAATAGGAAAGCCAAGAAGTGGACTTGCGACAGGTCCCGGGGATAATGCAATCAAACGTTTTGGAACCCGGGGCGATCGTCGAGATCAGCGTTTTCATGGCACTGCTCCTTCATAGAGTGATAGAGCGAGCCACGAAAATCAGGCAGCAACGGGCGAATCCACACGTGCGAATCGCTCAAACTAATAACTTATCTAGCCCCGGTCGCTACTGCGGACAGTGTCAGAGTGACGCGCGGCTTGTAGCGACATCAGAACGAATAACACACCAACACAACGGAATATGGCCGGACGTCTGACTGGGCTTATGCGGTAGGTAAGGTCACGTCAAAGCAAAGTCAAGCACATCTTGATAATATCTTGACAATGCCTTTCGCGGTGCCGGGACGGATCGCAAGCTGATTCGAAGGAGGTTCGCCTAACGACCCGCTGCGCAACTAGCGATTCAGTCGCGCGAGAAAAATTGGACTCCTATCTTACGCGGTCTCTTCGTCCGTGACCCCGGGTGCGCCCAGTGCATCGAGATCCTGTGTCACTCCTGCGCCTGTCGTGGCGCGGGGCGGACTCGAACCGCCGACCTACGGGTTATGAATCCGTCGCTCTGACCTCCTGAGCTACCGCGCCGGGACCCCGTGCGATGCACGAAGTGGGGCCGCTAAAATAGCCAATCCGGTGCTAAAGTTCCGGCGGTGCCTGCGCCACGCTCTACCTTCTTCGTGCACCGCGAGCGGTCCCATGAGTTCAAATCGACCTCGGTATGAAATCGCTGTAACCGCGTTGTGGCCCTTTTGGAATTTCGTCGGTTAACAGTGAATTTGTCGGCATGGCATGGTCCGGCATCATCGGTCAGGAGCGAATCGCAATTGCGCTACGCAGTGCCCTCCGGGGCGGACGCGTGGCGCACGCATATCTGTTTCACGGCGCCGACGGGGTCGGTAAAAGGGCGGTGGCGATTGAGTTCGCCCGCGCACTCCTGTGCCGGTCGGGTGGTGACGAGGCGTGCGACGAGTGCGACGCCTGTCACAAGAGCGCCCGCGGGCTGCACGCCGATCTCTCCATTCTGATGCCGCAGCCAAAAGATGCGGATCACTCCGAGGTAGCCGAGCGGGTCTCGCGCCTCTTCGAGAATCGCTACGCAACGGTCGACTTTGCGCGGCGGCCGTCTCTCGATGATCCGGAAAAGACCTCGAACAAGCAGGCGCGCTATCACGTGGGCCGCATCCACGAGGAGCTGTATCGCCCGATGAGCTTCAAGCCGGTAGAGGGCCGATACAAGATCGCGATCATCACCGACGTGGACTTATTCAACAAGGAGTCGGCGAACAGCTTTCTAAAGCTACTCGAGGAGCCGTCGTCCCGGACCGTGTTCATCCTGACGACCGCGCGTATCGATCATGTGCTGCCGACGATCCAGTCGCGGTGCCAGCGCATGCGGTTCTCTCTGTTGGAGTCCGATGTTATCGTCGAGCACCTGGTGAGCGCGATGGAGATCGAGCCGGACTACGCCGAGGTGATTGCTCGCATGGCTGACGGCTCAGTCAGCAGAGCCGTGGACCTTGGATCGAACAAGGATCTGGCCGCGATGCGACAGGGCGTGCTGGAGCTGTTTCGCCTCATCTGGAAGGCGCGCGATTTTCGCCCCGAGGAACTGGACGCGCTTACCGATGTGGCTGCGCAGACCAGCAGCTACGGAAGGGAACGCACAAAGATCTTCCTGCGTCTGATCCTTGCCTGGCTTCGCGACATCGTTCTGTATCGGAACAGCGGTTCCGTCGAGGGGCTCGTGAACATCGACAGTGCCGAGGCTGTGGCCAACTTCTCGGATCGTGTGCCGGAAGCGGACGTCGCGGCGATGATCGGTGTAGTTGAGGAGGCGATCGGGTTGACGCAGCGCAACGTGCACCTCGGCCTGCTGATGCTGGCGATGTTTAATGAACTGCGGCGGGCCATGCGTGGTGAGCCCGGAGCGCAGTTGTACCGGCCGCTGGTCGAAGAACCGTTTGTCGTCGGGGCGGGATGATGCGGGCGCTGCCCGCGTCTCTAATCGAATACACTTCGTGTAGGCGTGTAGATAGAAATGGGTTGCGGATCCTGCTCTTCGGGAGGGGGGTGCGGTAGCGGCGGCTGCTCGTCGGCGGGCGGCTGCGGCGCCGGGGGGTGCGCCTCAAGCAACTGCGGGTCGGCCACGGGCTGCCCCGCGATGCACGTCTTCGACTGGCTCAACGACATCGGTATCGGTGGTGACCCGGTCGAGTACGACGTGGTCGAGGTGGTTTTCAAGGGCGGACGCAAGGGCTTCTACCGCAACACCCGACAGCTCTTTATACAGACCGGCGACTTTATCATCGTCGACGCGGATCGAGGTATCGACTTCGGAACCGTTCATATGTCTGGCGAGCTCGTTCGTCTTCGTGTCAAATCAATGTCGATCGAAGACGAAGCGGCGCTGCCCACGATCGTCCGCCGCGCAACGCTCTCTGACGTGCAGCGATGGGAAGAGAACAAGACAAAGGAGACCGAGACGTTTCTTACAGGAAGGATCGCCACCGATCGCAGCAACCTGCCGATGAAACTCGTCGATGTCGAGTGGCAGTTTGATCACAAGAAGGTCACGTTTTACTTCACGGCCGACAATCGTGTCGACTTCCGGCAGCTCGTTCGTGACCTCGCGAGGAAGTTTCACACGCGCGTCGAGTTGCGGCAGATCGGTGCACGTGACGAGGCTGCGCGCATCGGGGGAATCGGATCGTGCGGTCGTGAGCTTTGCTGCTCAACTTGGTTGCAGGAGTTCAAGCCGGTGTCGACCAATGCGGCCAAGGTGCAGAACCTGCCGCTGAATCCGGCGCGACTTAGTGGTCAGTGCGGGCGCCTGAAGTGCTGCCTGAATTACGAACTCGAGCAATACATGGGAACGCTGCGACGCTTTCCGAAACTCGACACGCCGATTACCACGACGCACGGTCAGGGCTTGGTGCGGAAGCTTGACATCTTCAAGGACATCGTCTGGGTTTGTCACCAGGACGGGACCTGGATGGATATCCCGCTGGAAGATGCGCGCCGGCTACTGGGTCTGGAGAAAGGCGAGATCGTCCCGAAGCCCGCCAACTTCAATCCGCGCTCCGTTCGTTCAAACGGTGATGTTGGAGATGCGTAGATTTCGCGGCATGTCTACGCCGTTGCGACGCTTACATCCGTCGTAAGCGTCGACTGGAGATAGGCGTGCGGATCATGATAGACGGCTCCCTCCGGAAGCCACTCCCACATCGGGCCGAGGTCTCTCTTGATCTGGTTGATGAACACGGGCGGGACTTCGGTCGTCTCTTGCTCGACGAAATTACGGAACTGACGGTCCTCGTCGAGGCGTTGCCGAATTTTTCTGAAGTACTCGATCTTGCCGAGACCCTCGAACGTGGCACCACGGATGATATTCATGGCGCGTGGAACCATCCCCTGTGTCGCCGCAAAGCGTCTCATCATCATGCGCTTTGAGAACGCGTGCTGGTGCATGTCGATCATCAGATCGTAGAACTCGCCCCACTCGTAGTTCTTCGGGCGGACATTGGTTGCGCCGTTGTTGTTCAGGAAGTGAAAGGGAGCGGGTATCATGCGCCCTTGCCTCTGGTACTCGAGGTTCAGCGGTGCGCTGCGGCCGAAGGCGGTGAGTATAGAAAAAGCGGGGAAGGTACCGGGCGCCCGATCGAGATATTGCTTCGTGAGTTCGAACGGCTCGGAGCCCTCATCGCAATCAAGACCGAGAACGAAGTTGCCCTGGAAGTAAGGCAAGTAGCTGAGCACCATGTTCACCTGCTCGGCGACGCGCTCCACCTTCTCCATGCCCTGCTTCTTGCCCGTCCTCGACTTGTACCCCATGTCGAACCACGATTCGATTCCCGGAAGAATCGCTTTGAAGCCGTTCTTCTTGAGACGCTGCACGTTCTTCTCTTTCAGAAGCGAGAGCGTGCTTTCCGCGATGAAGTCGATGCTGTCGGGGGGAACCGCTTCTTCGATGGCGTTGAGATAGTCGTCGAATCGGACACCGAAGTTGGGATCATGCCATCCGACGGAGGGTCGTTTGTATTTAGTGAGGAGGAAGCGCAGGTCTTCCTTGATCTGGTCGAAGTCGAGCGGCTGATATGGGACGACGGAGTCCACGCAGAAGCTGCACGTGTACGGGCATCCGAGACTGCCGATCATCGGAACGATCTTCACCCACGGGGCTTCCTGTAGGAGGCGCTCGATGTACTTCCATCGCGCGCGTACGCCGGGCAGCTCATTCGGCTGCTGCGCGGCCTCGAGGTGGACGCCTTCCGGGCGCTGCGGCTCGCAGTCGTGGAGCAGGTCGCTCAGCAGCGCCTTGTCGGTAAACCCGCACACGTAGTCGAAGTACTTGCACGCGTCCTCCGGGTAGCTTCGTGCGTGTGGCCCGCCGAGCACCGTGATGGAGCCGCGTGCTCGATACATGTTGCTCATCGCGTATCCGAGCTGCGCTGACGTGGTAAATGCCGAGACAAAGACCACGTCGAGGTCATCGGGCAGTTGGTCGACCATATTCTCGTAGCCGTTGTAGTGGCCCAAGAAAACGTCGTGGCCTTCTTCCTCGCACCAAACGGCCAGCACTTGCGGCATGATGCTAGAGAGGTTGGCGCGCATCGTCCGCACGTACATGTTCTTGCCGGCGGATCGGCTCAGCAAATCAATGATGCCCACGCGGAGCTTTTTCATAAGAAAGGCCGGCAGATTGTGCCTTGTGGCGGGTACGGACTGGAAGGATCGTGGCCGTGTGAAGGGCTGACGACCGTTTTTGCACGCAACAGAAGCGAATTGTCGCCCAATTTACCCGATGGGAGTTAGAATTCCATGAAGTTGTTGGGCCGTGCCACTGTCGGGCGGCCAGGCTCTGTGGCCCTGAATCGACCCTCACCTGGATCCCGGATCAAGTCCGGGATGACGTTGTGCTGTGGAATGGCCCCGGCTTTCGCCCGGGCAGGCTAAGTGCTGTGGGCGGAGGATGTCCTCCTGCCCCTTGTCCCCTCCTCACGGAGGAGGGGGAAACTATAGTTGCGCTCCGTCCCCCCTCATTTTTGTACAGACCGGGGACATGGGTTACACCCGTGCGGAGACATGGGTGACACTTTGTGAAGGTCGGGTATCGGTGTGGTTTAGGTCAATGCGTTGGATACGTTGGTGACAGAAGTAGATCTCATAGATCCCGTCGACGGCGGTCGGGCGGATGCCAACCGGATAGCCGACGAGGGCTTTGCCCACACGCAGGGTCCGTCCGTGGAAGTGAATGCGTCCCCCTTGCTGGACTTTGCGCGTCGCGTAGCCGGCGCCGTAGTCGATCGGCGGTAGTGTCTCGGGGAAGCGCCGGGTGCTGACCTGGTAGCGTGCGGCGGGTACGTCGAGGTCAAGCGCTTCGTGGGGCCGGATCAGGTTGTAGGTATCGCGCCAGTGGTTGAAGCCTCGCTGGCAGTCCTCCATCGAGCCGAAGACGCGGTAGCGGAGCAGTTCGGCCTGCAGGGTCCCGTTGAAGCGTTCATTCTTGCCGTTGGTCTGCGGGTGATACGGACGGCTGTGCAAGAGGCGCACGCCCAGTTGGAGTAGCCAACAGCCAAAGCGGGTCAGGACATCGTCGCCGCCGGCCCCCCAGGGCGGACCGTTGTCGGTCAGCAGGGCCTCCGGCAGGCCATAGCGCCGAAACACGCGCTCGAGGGCCTCGGTGACCGTGCCACGGGTCTGGTCACGACAGGCGAGCACGCCCACGGCAAAGCGGCTGTGGTCGTCCAGGATGGTCAGCGGATGACAGCGCCCTCCTCCGGCCAGGGCCACCGGCCCCTTGAAGTCCATCTGCCAGAGTTCGTTGGGTCTAGAGCGCTCGAACCGCTGCCACGGTCCCCGGTGGGCCGGTGCCGGTGCGATCAGCCCATGTCGGCGCAGAATGCCGGTCACCGTGCTCGGCGCGGGCGCTCGCGCAGCCAGCTTGCCCGTGCGCAGTATCCGGCTGATCTTGCGACCGCCCCAGCCGTACTGGTGCCGCAGCTCAATGACCGCTTCTTCGACCGCAGCCGCCGTGCGCCGCGGAGACCGCTGTGGACGCCGCGACCGATCCTGTAGCCCCGCATCACCGGCTCTGCGGTAGCGATCAAGCCACTTGTAGGCCGTCTTGCGGCTGATGCCGAAGCGCCGGCACAGCTCCCCTACCGCTCGCTGACCCTGCGTGGCCAGCAGTACAAACTCCTTGCGCTCTGACATAGGCGTAGCTTCCCTCCACGGCATCGCATACCTCCACAACTTCTGCTGATGCTGATCCGCAAAAGTGTAACCTATGTCTCCGTACACCTGTCACCTATGTGCCCGGTCTGAACAGGAGGAGGGGGACAGGGGGAGGAGGTCACTCCCGCACGAGGTCATCCCACAGCACTTAGCCTGCCCCGGCGAAAGCCGGGGTCATCCCGGCCCACGAGCCGGGATCCATACGCCGTGTGAGATAATCTCAAAACTCACATGGATTCCCGCTTCCCCCGCCTCCGCGGGGGCAGGCCGCAGGAACGACGCCGGGTGTGGGGCACTTACCAGCGTATATTCGGTAGATATACTGTCCGCACTGCGGACGACCTCAATTTGTCGTTTTTCGATCACAACAACGCCCGATGGAAGTAGAGAAAGAAGCCGTCGCCGAACGAGTCGACGGCGCAGCCATCCCGGAAGAAGACCTCCTCGACCGCTTCACCGCCCACTATCCCGAGTGGGCCAAGGAGTTCGCGCGCAAGTACTTCACCAAGACCTTCACGCA
>JBFHWK010000039.1:0-17396 GCA_041589075.1 Rhodothermales bacterium | reverse complement strand
CGAAACGTGTTGTCGACTACGCGACCGGTCTTGACGTTCTTCAGCTTCGTGCGTACGAACGCACCGCCCTTTCCGGGCTTCACATGAAGAAATTCCGTAATGCTCCACAGATCGTCATTCCAGATGATCGTCAGTCCGTTTCTGAAGTCGCTCGTCGACGCCATTAGAGGTGGGTACGTGATCCTCGCACAAGGTGTCAAATATACCGCCGGCCCGCTTCACCAGTCAATTTCGCCTGCGGTCATCACTTGCGGTGGCGCCGAATCAACTCATCGATTCGTGCTGGCGAGATCGGCGCACCGCCGTTCTCTTTGCTCTT
This sequence comes from Rhodothermales bacterium, assembly GCA_041589075.1. GTDB lineage: Bacteria > Bacteroidota > Rhodothermia > Rhodothermales > JABDKH01 > JBFHWK01. The sequence continues at coordinate 17,077 of JBFHWK010000039.1, read as the reverse complement.
TTGGCTCTCCCTCTTCCCGGAGTGCTTCGCCGGTGCCGATCGATCGACGGGAGGGTTCCCGGCCCGCTCGCGCAAACGGCTCTCAATCTCTTCCATCCAGGAACCGGACGCAGCTGCACGTGTCGTTGCCGGCGCTTTCTGAGTGGCGATCTGAGAGGGCGCGTTTATGGGAATCGTTTCGAAGGCAAGCCGTTTGATATTTATCAGGTGCAGCGGAGAAATGTTGTCGCTCGTGATCGACCCGCCGATCGTACCCGGACCCAGTGTCATCGATGGAAACAGTCGGTTCGTATACCCCACGGAACCCAACGCAGCCACCGTGTTCACGACGATTCGCATCGCCGGCTTCTCGAGCGCGAACGCGCGAATCACTTTCTCGTCTTTGCAGTGCAGACCGAGCGTGTGTCCAATGCCACCGAAATTGAGGATCTCAATGCAGCGCTCGCAGCCCGCCTCCCAGCCATCGGCGACATACAGTGACAGTATCGGCGATAGCGTCTCGATGGACAATGGCTCCGATCTGCCGACCGTCGACACCTCGCCAACGAGCGCGCGCGTGTTACTGGGGACTGAAAAACCCGCCAGGCGCGCAATGTGCTCCGGCGACTTCCCGACCTGATCCACGTTCAGTCGGCCACGCACAATCACGATCGATCGAAGCTGCTCCTTCTCCTGATCGTTGAGTAAGTAAGCACCCTGGTTTTTGAGTTCCTCCAGGAATCGGGCGCGTACGGGTAGATCGACGACCACGCTTCTTTCGGTGGAGCACAGCGTTCCCCAATCAAACGAGGCACCGTACACAACGTCGGCTGCCGCCTTTCGGAGATCAGCTGACCGATCTACATAAACCGGTACGTTGCCCGAGCCGACGCCGTATGCAGGCTTGCCCTTTGAATAGGCCGCCTTGACCATCGCCGTCCCGCCCGTAGCCAGGATGACGTTGGTGTCCGGGTGTTCAAGCATCTCGTTCGTACCTGCAAGCGACACGTCGGTCATGCACCCGAAGAGCCCTTGCGGTGCGCCCGCACCGTACGCCGCATCTGCGACGACGTCCAGCGCATGGCACGTGCACTTGACTGCCCTCGGGTGTGGGCTCATTACGATTCCGCAACGCGCCTTGGCAGAAATGATGGCCTTGTACATCGCTGTCGACGTCGGGTTGGTCGACGGAATCAACGCGGCGACGACACCCATAGGCGTTGCTATCTCCCAGATCGTGCCCCCCTCGAGTTCGCGTATGATCCCGGCGGTGCGCATGCCCTCCATGCGTTCGAGCAATGTCCGGGTCGAGAAGAAGTTCTTTTGCTTCTTGCTTTCGGGCCGGCCGAAGCCCGTTTCCTCGTGGGCCTCGCGTCCAAGATCACCCGACGCCGCTTCACCGGCCTCAGCCATCGCCGCAACGATGCGATCCACCTTGTCCTGCGTGAAGTCCTTATATCGCCGTTGCGCGTCACGCGCGCGTGTGACCAGCTCACGCGCTTGTTGGATTGACCGAAGATCTGGATCCATATCGCTCAAAACGCACCGTACTTGCCGGCGCACCGAAAACCTCCCGATGCATCCGAATCCACTTGCAATCTCCCATAAATGGGATATTTTCCGTTAATATAGGCGTCCACGGCGAACGCGCCTCACCGGACACGAAACATCCGAAATCGTGCGTTTCAGGGGTAGCAGAAAGAAGAGAGCACTTCCAGCGGAAGAGCGAAGACTGCCCGAATCAAAGGACTCGATTCGCGAAGAACTGATTGCTTCGTATATCGCGGGCACGTTGCCGGACGGCCAGAGGGCCGAAGTGGCCCGGTATCTGGCCGAGAACGCCGAGGCGCGAGAGGTCCTTAAGATGGCTCACGAAGCGATGCGAAACGAACGGCCCGACGGCAATTCATCGTAATCACTCGGCGGCGCGCTCGTAGGTCTCATTCGGAGATCGACTTTGGTCTTTCAGAGCGCTGATAAGTCCTACTGATGGGCCAGAACGGTCCTGTTAGCCCTTTTGAAGGGTCGCCGGTGAGAGCGTCGCGATAGCGGCACACGTTTTGATTTGCGTCTTGCCGGGTTCTTTACGAGCGGCGATCAATGAGCAGCACACAACGCATATCATCAGGAATCGACCCGATCGATTCGGCATGGGACGGTCTGTTTAAGGGCGGACGTTACCTCGTCTACGGAAAAAACTCGGATGGGCGGAGCCACCTCGCGCTACTGTTCACCGCGGAGGCCACCCGTCACCTCCAGACATCGCTCCTCATCACGGGACTGCGAACCACGGACCTCCATATACAGGCATCCTCGCTGGCCTTCGACATCGAGAGCGCTTCCCGCAGCGGCATTCTCCGGGTCAGTCGAATCCCTTCGGAACTCGAACTGATTTACGATGATGACGAGACCGTAGAGTCGGCCTTGAAGTCTCTCTCAAACCTGATCGTGGACGCGTCGGCTGACCGCGTTGTCATTGATGACTTCAGTCCTTACACGCACCTTTCGTCTTTTACTCGATTTCGGACTGCCTTTATTCGTCTTTTGTCGGAGATCGAGCATGTCGGCTCGACGCTGCTGATCGCCATGCCGGAGCCCGCGAACGAGGCATCACGGCGCATGATCGAATTCATGGGAACCCTGATGACGGGCAGCATCCACGTGCACGTGTCGGCTGCAGAGGGGCCGGCTCGACGCACACTGACGCTGCAACCACAGATTGGACACATTACGGCGCACGTTGCGAGAGAGTGGAATCTCGATCGCATCGTCGCAAAGTCCGAGCTTACAGCCGCCGCGCCTCTTGCGAACGACCGCTTTGAGACCGCGAGCACCACCGCCGTTGAGACGCCGGAGCCCGAAATAACCGAACAGAAGACGGACGGCGTCATCGCGCCGGAGGACGGCGTCACCATGGAGGAGGCCGCCGACGCGATCGAGCCTCCCGACGTGGAGGCCGAATTTGAATCGCCGGAAGAAACACCGGAGCCGGTTCTCGAAACCACAAGCGAGGGCCTGACTCTTACCGTGGTCGACGAGACACGGGGCCAGGTGTTCGACGACCGGGGTCGATTCGCGGAGGAACTTCAACTCTACTTCGAGGACTTCGAATCCGACAGCACTTCCTTCACGCTGGTCGCGATGCGCATGGAAGACCCCAAAGATCCCGGCACCTCGAGCGACTTCCACGTGATTACGTCGCTTATCAATGAGACGCTCGGACCACAGGATACGGTCTATGCAGACGAGACCATGGAACGAATCGTTGTCCTCCTGGGAGAAGGCAGCAGCGAGGATGCACAGGGCCTCTTTGCCCGGTTGAAAGCGCGGCTTCGCATATCCATTCCGGACCGAGCGGACCACCTCATGAATGCGGTCTCCGCCGTCGTCGTTGTCAACGGCAAGCCCTTCGGTACGGCCGACGAATTCCTGCGATATGTTCTGGAAGACGTCGAGTGAGTCGCCCCGTCACTTGAACGGCCGATCGCGTTCCAGCAAGAAGGACAAATCGGAGACTCCGAGAGGTCCCTGCCGATAGAGAAGCGGCTCGCCAAACTCGGCTCCGATCGGATACCCGTAGTGCCTCGCGCGCGCCTCGACCCACTTGAAGAATCCCTCGTTCGACACGTAGGTCTCCGGCTCGCCTTCCGAGGGATCGTACTCGGCACTGAAGAACTGGCTCTTGAAGGCGGTTAGTGCCTTCTGCCGCTGAGCCCAGACCTCACTCACATCAACGACAAGTGTCGGCTCAAACGGGATGACCTGCATGTAGTGCAAGACGTGATCCGGGCGATGAGGGACTTGCGGCACGCCGCCGCTTGTCGTTTCAATTCTTCGAAGGCCGCTATAGAATAGCGCATCCACGACGAGCCTCGTGGCGTTCCGGTGATCCGGGTGACGGCATTCGGGGGCACCTGCAAGAACCACTCTGGGTCGATACTTGCGGATGACTTCAATTACGAGAAGCCGATTCTGGTCGGTGTTTTCGATGTTGCCATCGGGCAAACCGAGATTGTCACGAGTCGACAGGCCCAGAATCTCGCCAGCGCGACGCGCTTCCTCGCGACGCGACGTTGGCGTGCCTCTCGACCCGAGTTCGCCTGCGGTGAGATCGACTATCCCGACGCGCCGCCCGGCACGCGTCAACAGGCACACTGTGCCACCGGCGCACAACTCGACGTCGTCCGGGTGAGCGGCGAACGCCAACATGTCAAGGCGCGTCTCCGGATTTGCCATAGCTCACCTACTGTACGACAAAGTTGACGATCTTGCGCGGCACATAGATCTCGCGCCGCAATGTCTTTCCCTCAAGATGCCGAGCCACGTTTTCCTCCGCACGCGCGCGCGCAAGAACCTTGTCCTTCGGCGTTTGCGCTGCTACGGTCACCGATCCCCGAACCTTCCCGTTCACCTGTACTGCGATCGTGATTTCTTCTTCAGCGACCATCGACTCGTCGTACGTCGGCCACGGCTCGTAGCCTAGCGTTTCCTCGTACCCGAGCCTTCTCCACAACTCCTCCGAGATGTGAGGCGCCATTGGAGAAAGCAAAAGAACGAGCCGCTCGGCAATTGATCGAGGAATCCTTTCCAGACCCACTATCTCGCTGACAAACTCGATCAGTGCCGCGATGGCCGTGTTGAAACTCAAGCGCTCGAGATCATCCGTAACTCTCTTGATCGTTTTATGCATCGCCCGCTCGAGCGCTTCTGTTGGCGGCCCGTCATCGACGAGCATCGCATCCGACTCCTCGTCGACCAGGTTGCGCCAGACCCTCCGCAAGAATCGGTGCACGCCGATAATATCTCGCGTACTCCATGGCTTCGATGCCTCGAGCGGTCCCAGATACATCTCATACAATCGGAACGTGTCGCATCCATACTCTGTGGAGACTTCGTCGGGACCCGTGGCGTTTTTGAGGCTCTTGCCCATCTTACCGAACTCCTGGCGGACAGGCTTGCCATCCCAGAAATAACGGCGGTCCGATTGATCCTGGACGTCGCTCGCCGGCCTGCCGTCCTGATCGACTACTTCGTCGGCGGGAACGACGACACCACGCTCGTCACGATATGCATAGGCCTGTATGTATCCCTGATTGACCAGCCGTGCAAACGGCTCCGACGTAGACACCTGTCCGAGGTCGTACAAGACCTTGTGCCAGAACCTTGCGTAGAGCAGGTGGAGTACCGCGTGCTCAGCGCCGCCAACGTACAAGTCGACGCCCGTTGGCTTCATCCAGTAGGATTCCAGCTTCGGCCGGACGAACTGATTCTCGTTGCCGGGATCGATGAACCGCAGGTAGTACCAGCACGATCCTGCCCATTGCGGCATCGTATTCAGTTCGCGCTCGTAGCGTACGCCGTCTATCTGCACGAAGCGCCAATCCTCGGTTGCACGGCCCAGCGGCGGTCGCGGCGGTGCATCCGGATCATCGGAGGCCGTCGGCTTGAAGTCCTCCATGTCGGGTAGACGCACGGGCAAATCATCATCATCTACCGGGCGTATTTGGCCTTCGGGTCCATGCAGAATCGGGAAGGGCTCCCCCCAGTACCGCTGTCGGCTGAACAGCCAATCTCGCAGCTTGTACTGGATCTCTCGCTTGCCCTGACCGGTCTGCTCGAGCCAGTCCGAAATCGACCGCTTCGCCTCATCGCTCGGTTGCCCATCTAGGGAAACGCCGGAGCCGCTTGAGTTGACCGAGATCCCGTCGCCGTCAAAGACGTCCTCGAGCGCCTCAGCGTTCTTCTCGTAGTCGTCTTTGCTGACTCCTTTCGATCCGAGCCATGCCGCGGGCGGCATGACCACAATGCGAATGGGGAGATCGAACTGCTTGGCAAACTCGAAGTCGCGCTGATCGTGTCCCGGCACTGCCATGATCGCCCCGGTGCCGTAACCCATGAGCACGTAATCCGCGATCCAGATGGGGAGCCGCTCACCGTTGACCGGGTTGACCGCATAACCACCGGTAAACACGCCGCTCTTGCGTTTGGCATCAGCCATCCGGTCGACCTCACTAAGGCCAGCGGCCATGCGCTGGTACTCGCGGATCGCTGCCTCCTGTTCGGCGGATGTCACCTTCTCAACGAGTGGGTGTTCGGGTGCAAGAACCATGTATGTGGCGCCAAACAGCGTGTCGGGCCGGGTTGTAAAGACGCGTATCGAGTCAGACCCGTCGTCGAGTGGAAAATCCACGAGCGCGCCCTCGCTCCGCCCGATCCAGTTCCGTTGCATCATCTTGATCGGTTCGGGCCAGCTGACGAGTTCGAGATCATCTTCCAGACGATCGGCATAGGCGGTAATGCGAAGCATCCATTGGCGCAGCGGGCGCTGGTAAACCGGATAGTTACCCCGCTCGCTTCGCCCCTCGTTAGTCACCTCTTCATTCGCCAGCACCGTACCCAGCGCCGGACACCAGTTGACGTCCACCTCGGCCATGTAGGCCAGACGATGCGATGCGAGTACTTCCTCGCGCTCCGCTGCATCCAGGCGATCCCACTCGACGTCAAGGCCGGCGCGACCCTGTTCAATCTTCTCGACCAACTCGGCAATCGGTCGCGCCGCACGCGACTCCGGATCGTAGTAGCTACTGTAGAGCTGCAGAAATATCCATTGCGTCCACTTGTAGTAGCCCGGGTCGGTGGTCGAGAACACTCGATCCCAATCGTAGGTCAGCCCGAGTTTCTTGAGCTGACGAAGCATGTTGCCGACATTCCGCTCCGTGGTAATCCGTGGGTGTACGCCGTGCTCTACTGCGAATTGCTCAGCGGGCAGACCGAACGCGTCGAAGCCAATTGGATGGAGCACATTAAATCCGCGCATGCGTTTGAATCGCGCAACAATATCTGTGGCGATATAACCCAGCGGGTGTCCCACGTGCAGCCCCACACCGGACGGATATGGAAACATGTCGAGGATGTAGAACTTCTGCCGTGTCTCGTCGGGCACTTCCGGCGTTTGGAAAACCTTGTGGTCTTCCCAGTATTTCTGCCACTTGGCCTCTATGTCAGCAAATTGATAGCCCGCCATGGGCGGAGGACGGTTTGTTTTTGGTGATCGACACTCACCCGACCGGGTGTCGGGCAATACGGCATCGCCGAAAATACGGTGTCGACTTTGAAATTCAGGTTGATACGCGGCAGCCCGGTTCCTGACGCGTGTTTCGCGGGCAGCCAATCGACTATACTGCGCGGGCCGTAACAGCCCCAAGTCTGATGGTCGACATCCCCGAGCTCCTCAAGAACTCCCGTACCATAGCGGTCGTCGGCCTCTCGCCGCGCGAGACGCGCACGAGTCATAAGATTGCCCGCTACCTGCAAAAGGTGGGCTATCGAATCGTACCGATCAATCCCCACAGGGACGAACTTCTCGGCGAGGTGTCCTATCCATCGGTCGAGGCTGTGCCTGACGAAATCCAGATCGATATCGTCGATATCTTCCGTCGCCCGCAATTCACGGTCGACGTAGTGCGGGACGTCCTTCGTCGGAAGGAACGGACGGGGAATGCTCCGGTTGTCTGGACACAGATTGGCGTGTCGTCTCCCGAAGCGGAGAAGCTGGCTGTTGATGCAGGCCTTGGATATGTCCGAAACCGCTGCACCCTCGTCGAGCACAGTCGGTTGGAGCGCTAGAGTCAGGCCCGCTGCGCATCCAGCAATGATCTGTATCGAGCAAGCTCCGCCGTGAGCTGCATGCGGAGCGGCTCAAGGCGGGCATCCGAGTGATGCGCTGTCGCCTTCAGTATCTCTGAGAAAAACCACGCCTGCTCGTCCGGTCCGCCGTGCAACGCGCGGCGATTGTCGTTACTTCGAAATACGTCGACGCCGTTTTCGAGGCTCGAGTTGATCGACCAGAGGTTATGGTGCTTGTCCGCGAGGCTGATTGCAGCTGCATCGACCGAGGCCTGCCTCAGGTTATCGATATATCGCTCTTTACGTTCGTGCCACGAGCGAAGACTACCATACTCGTCGAATTTCTCCTCGGTGACCTCCATAACTCTATCGGCGACGCACTCGCCCATCAGGACAGCGAGATTTTCGTAGGCCAGATGATCTCCCCACCAATTGCCGTCTTCGATCACGTCATGCAGGAATGCAGCGGCCACGGTTTCCTCGTCAAAGCCCGCACGCTGCACCGCCATGGCCACTGCAGTGACGTGGGCCATGACGGGCACGCCGAGGTACTCGTCGTCGGGCACAGCGAAGGCCTCCGTGCGCCAACGACTCTTTCGATAGGTCCGGTCGTGCCACTGCGCCGAAAGTTCGATCGCATGCTCGATCAGCTCGGAGAAGGGACGATCACGATCCGGCCCCGCGGTCTCTCTTGCCGCTGTCATGACGACTGCAGACTGATTACCTGATGCTCGCGCGTGTCTAAATCAATGGCCGACGTCAGCTGCTCGACGAACCCGGGGCCATACTTGTTAAGAAAGTAGAGCACCGACAGACCGCGTTCCTGCAGTCGTCCGTCAGGATAGAGGTTGGCCTGCAGCCGACCGAGGCGGGCCCGATCCTCGTCGTGCCGGCGCTTCTCGCTCTTGAGGACTTTTTCCTGAAGTCGCTTCCATTCGTTAAGTATAGAAGCACGGGCTGCCTCGACCGCTTTACCGAGCGTCTTGTCGACACCACCGGCAATCGGCTTGATTTCGTCCAGAGCCGCGTGAAGATGACCGCCTGCTTTCCCGAAAGCCTCCGGCACGTCAACGTCCATCTGTTCAATTACGACACGCCGAAACAGATCATTGACATTCTCGCCTGCGGCAACGACGTCAAGTGCGTACTGCGAAAGCAGTCTTTCGATTTTGGACTCCACGAGTGTTACGCTCGCCCTTGGATACACCAGAGGCATCGGCTGATCGGCCCACTCATAAACACGCTTCAATTGGGCTAGGTATGCGATCTCGCTCGGACCCGCAACATAGGCAAGGGTGGGGAGGATCCGATCTTGAAGGATTGGCCGTAACACGACGTTGGGCGAAATGCAGCAGGGGTCCTCCCGTATCATGGCGATCAAGGCATCTCGGTCAAGAGTCCCCTCGCGCCCACGTATTCGAAAATGACCGTTGTCGAGATCGATGGAGAAGCGGCCGAGCTTATCGACATGGAACAGATTCGTCGGGCGAACGGAGAGCTGCGCATGGTAGTCCCGCGCGAGACTGTCTCCGGCAGCGGAAACCATGTTGGCCACTTTGCGCGCGTCATTTACCTCCTTCTCGAAAAGGCGTACAGCCGGCTCTTTGAGACGTCGGTCGTCCGGTGAGATAAACACCAGGCCGTCGTTTCGAAAAAGAGACTTCAGCAGTTGAGCAAAAGCGTCGCGCAGGGAATAACCCGGCCGATATGCCTCACGGACCAGCCGCATCACCTCCGGCCTGAAGTCTGTCGGTGGGAGAATCTCTTCGATCTGGTTGAGTACTACGTCGATGGCTTCTGCAAGCCGTATTCGCCCGACCGGACCATGATTTGAACCTGCCGGTGGATCCTCGAACGGGTATGCGACCGTCACGACGTCGTTTCCGCGCAGTAGCCGGACACTCTTAATCTCGTCGATGTCGTGATCTTCTCCCTCCAACCAGAACACCGGCACGACCGGCACGCCGATCCCGTCGGACAGGCGCCGAGCGAGCTTGACCGCCGTCGCGGTCTTGTAGATCGTGTAGAGTGGTCCGGTCAACAGCCCGACTTGCTGGCCGGTGACAACGGCAAGCGACTCCGGGCCGGCGAGCGCTTCAACATTGGCGCGCGTCGTCTCGTCCAGCCCCCAGCGATCGTTCTGTGACATCAGCACGTCGGCAACGAGGCTTCGATCCCGGTCATAGGACAGAACACGCTTCGCCTCGGCCTTATACCTCGTCAGATCTGCAAACGGGCCGGCGTAGAAATCCGACAACCGCTCGAAGTTCTCACAGTAGTCTGCGAAGAGTTTGGAAAAGCCCGGCATTGCTGCAAAGGCAGTCCTGCGAGGAGTCAGCGTGATATCCGCGGTCGGCAGCATACTTGACGTAGGGGCAAATCAAAAGGCGGAGCACCTGGCGCCTGTCAAGTCACACTGACGCGCCCGCACTCCGCCTCTCAGACGAGAATCTCTTTTCTTCAGTTCGTTTCGTTCTTGTAGCGCTCGATGTCGTCGCGAAGCTTGGCTGCTCGCTCGTAGTCCTCTTCGTTGATGGCCTTGTTTAGCTTTTCCTGCAGACGCTCGAGCTGCGAAACAGGTGCAGCAGGCTCTTCTTCCTCTTCCGGCTCCTCGGAGATGGTGACGCCCTCCTCATCGGACGGGATTCCGGCTTCCTCAAGGACAGACGGCGCCACGTAGATCGGTGCATCTACGCGAACTGCGAGTGCCACAGCATCACTTGGCCGCGAATCGAGCTGGTCTTCTTCTCCCTCGTGAATGTATCTGATCTTAGCGAAGAATGTGCCTTCACGGAGCTCGTCGATTACCACGTCCAGAACTTCCGCACCGACGGATTCGAAGAGGTCCCGGAGCAGATCGTGCGTCATCGGTCGGGGCGGCTGAATCTTTTCGAGTTCGAGCGCGATGGCCTGTGCCTCAAACGCGCCGATGATGATCGGCAACCTCCTGTTTCCTTCCACCTCACCAAGGACAAGCGCGTACGCACCGCCACTTGAGGGACTTGTGGAAAGACCGATGATGTCGACTTGTATAAAATCCATTAAGGTTGCGGGCGTGTGTCGGCGGGGGTCATTCGATGGGAACGTCCGTTTCGCGTGCGCTCATGCGTCCAATTCCGTTTTCAACGCGTCCAAAAAAGCCTTGTTCTCTGCCTGAGTACCGGCACATACGCGCACGAAATGCCGAAGCTCGGGATACCCGCTCATATCTCGGATGAGCACGCCGTGGCGGGTGAGGGCCCGAATCAGCTCCTTTGGTTCGCGCGGCGACCGGAACAATATAAAATTCGTCCGCGATGGGATTTTCTCAATACCCATATCGGTCAGAGCGGCGGAAATCTCCAGTACCGATTGTCGCATTTCACGGACTCGGTCCTGAATGAGTTCGGGACGCTGCAGCAGTTTGATCGCGGTAATCTCGGCCAGCCGATCCACCATGAATGGCAGACGTGCCTTCAAGAACTCGGATATCACGCGCGCATCCGCCAGCAGGAACCCGATTCGCAGACCCGCCAGCCCAAAGCCTTTCGAGAGGGTACGCATTACGATAACGTTGGGATGATCGCGCAGCAACGTGATGCCACTCGGCTCACTACTGAACTCCGTGTACGCTTCGTCGATCAGTACGAAGCCCGGCGCTGATTCAACGATGCGCCGCACCTCTGCCGAGGGCATTTCGAGACCGGTCGGGTTGTTTGGAGTGGCAACGACCGTGAGTGAAGCATCGGTTTCGCGCGCGGCCGCTATGAGGCCCTCGGTGTCAAAGCTCAGATCGGACCGGGGCGCGACCTCCGTTAGCCGTGCTCCGAATGTTCTGGCCACGGTTTCGAACAGCGCAAACATGGGCCGCGGCAGAACAACCGACTGGCCCGGTCCCGCCAGGCAAAGACCCAACGTATGCGTCAGTTCGTTCGATCCGTTTCCGACCAGTACCTGATCCGATCCAACACCCAGACTGCTGGCCACGGCCCTGCAGAGAGCAGTCGGCTGCTCCTCCGGGTAACGATTGAACGGTATTTCAGCGAGTTCCTCTAGGATCTCCGATTTGAGATCGCGAGGGAGGTCGAACGGACTTTCGTTCTGGTTCAGCTTAACCGTGATGCCCGGATAACTCCCGACGACATACGCGTGTCTGTCGCGCACCTCGGGACGGATGCGAGCTATCAATGAGGAGAGGGTAACCTGCTGATCCGCAGCGTTCATGTGCACTCTCTTTCGTAGCGCGTGCGGATTTGTAAAACGCTACCGAGGACGACTAAAGGAAATGCGAGATCTTTGCCGCAACGCCCCGGAGAGTTGTGACACCGGGCTATCAATAGTCGCCATCACCTTCAATGAAGGACGACCCTTCGTCGGGCGGCGCCGGTTCCGGTATTTCCGGCAGGCCCCGAAACTCGTAGTCGGGAAGACACTCCGACTTTATGTAGTGGACCACTTCGTGCATCGCGGCAACGAACTTGCCGAAGTCTTCCTTATACAGGAAGATCTTGTGCTTCTCATACCGGCCCTCGTCAACACGCTTGCTCTCGGTGATCGTGATGAAGTAATCCTCACCCGATCGTGTCGTCTTGACGTCGAAGAAATACGTCCTCTTGCCGGCGGGGACGCGTTTCGAGTACACCTCGTCGCGATACTTGCCGCGGCGTACGGTCTCCTCCTCGAAGTTGTTATCGTCCGATTCGTCGCTGTTTCGTCCGCCGTAGGGACGATCCCCCGGATCACTGTCTTGGCTCATCGATCACCCCGGCGCTGACGAGCTGTGTGTTCGCCGCACGTCCCTTCAACAATTACCAACCGCAATTTGGCCGCAATATGCAAACCGGACGGTGAAAATACAATCAGCGGTGAATCGGGACTCTATTCTTCCGGCGTCAGGAAAAAGCGCGCCCGAGGCATTTCTTCGACGATTCGTGGACGCAGCACGGCTGTGCGCCGAACGCGGGCCAACTCGAGTTGCCATGATCTGCTGACGTGAGACAGGCGGATTTCGTTCAGCGAAGCGGACCGTGTTCGGCCCAGCGCAAGGTAGCAGAGCGCCTGATTGAATAGCGCAGGAGCATAATATGGGTCGTAATCAAGGACGTCGTTCAGAAGTGATACCGCCTCATCGTAGTGATGTAAGCGCATGCGCGCGCGCGCAAGACCATAGGCGGCAAGGAACTGGTAGGGTTCGACACGCCGCGTTTGTTCGAAGAGGGCTATGGCCTCCTCATATTGCGCGCTCTGCAGCCTGTGCAGCCCGAGAATGTAGGCCGCCGGAAAGAACTCCTCGAACAGGTTTAGGACTTCCTTGAACGATGCGTTCGCTTCGTGATTCGTACCCAGCATTCGATACAAGACGCCGCGCATAAAGTGTATCCCCGGATCTGCATGCCGGTCGCCGATGGACGCTTCGAACTCCGCCAGCGCGGACCGTAGGCTCTGATCAAAACGCTCCTGATTCGATATCATGGCAAGGAGCCGAAACGCCTGCACATACGGGCGTGATCGAAACCCGTCCTGTTCGAATGCCGACTTCATTGAGATGGGACCCAGTGCGGTGTTCTTCAGTCCGAGTGCGGGTCGAAGATCGTTCGAAATACATACGTGTTCACGAAGCACGTCTGGGCCGCCGCTGGTAATCGTCCCCAGTGTGACGACACCAAGCACTTCGCCGTTCGAAGAGAGGAGCGGACCCCCGCTGTCGCCGGGTCCCACAGGGTTACTGCTGATCCAGGCTCTGTCGTATCCGAGGCGTGCTCCTGCGTACCGAATACCGGCCGTACTCCGTCGAAGTCCTCCCGGCCAACCGTTTGTGAAAACAACCTGCTCGTCTGCGGTCACTTCGGGCGGCGGCAGCGAAGCAAGCGGCAGCGGCACCACTCCAGCTTTCTCGACTATACCGGAATCCATGTAGAGTACGGCAACATCGCGCACGGGATCGATGCTCCAGACCCGAGTCGCTTCCACCGGGGAACCGTCCGGTAGAATGACGTGCACCTGCTTTGCGTCTGAGACCACGTGAAAGCTCGTCACCAAAGCATCTTTCGCAATAAAGAACGCTGTGCCCGTTCGCCGATAAGCACTCCTCGTAGCCTTATCCTGCCGTTCGACGACTATAGGCACAATGGATCTCGCTCGCCGCTGGAACTCCTCTCCCATCGTGTATGCATGCACAATGCCCGGCACGTACCTGTAGTCCGCCTCTTGCCACGTAATTTCGAGCGATGGAAGCGTTATGCGCCCAGGTTGCTCCGCCCTGAACACGAGTCGTCGGGTGAGCCGAACCGCCTCCGCGCCGGCGAACATTTCCCGGGACTTCCTCGCGGTTTCACCACGAACCATCACGACACCATCCGACTGGTCAACCAAGCGTACGTTCGAGAACGCGCGCACGGCGTCGGCCACGGTTTGATCGGACTCGAGAAGAACGTAGGCTTCGAGCTGAACGAGGAACGGTTCCCCGACGGCGACGACCCGCTTGTTAGTCGTCGCGAACAGCTGGAGCGAAGGATCATCCGCTGCCAGGCTAACGCTCTCAATCACAAAACCACAGAGTGCCGCCAAGAGCGTGATCGTTGCGGGCGTAGAATGCAGTTTCATTGCGTTCCCGCTCTAGTCGCAGTGCCGGACAATCCCGCGGATGAGTGTTTCCAGTTCCTCCCGCATTTCGATCCCTGCCGTTAGAACCTCGTCGTGATTCAGCGGAGAATCGTTGAGGCCTGCAGCAGCGTTTGTGATCGACGAAATGCCCAGAACCCGCATGCCCAGGTTGCGCGCCTGCAGCACTTCCGGTACGGTACTCATGCCGACCGCATCGGCACCGGCTCGCCCGAAGAAACGGATTTCGGCTTTGCTTTCATACGACGGACCTGACGTCCAGAGGTAAACTCCCCTCCGAGTAGGTATTCCACGTTCGAGTGCTATTGCCTCCGCCTGATCCGTCCAGGCCAAGTCGTATGGTTCCGCCATATCGGTAAAGCGGGGGCCACTGTCGCGAAGTGCACCCGCCAGTGGGTTTTGAAACGCCATGTTTATGTGATCCACAATAAACATGATCGTCCCAGGGACATAAAGGGGATTTATTCCCCCCGCGGCGTTGGTGACTATCAGCCGACTACATCCGAGGCCGCGAACCAGCCGGACAGGAAAGGTGATCCTGCGAATGTCGTGCCCCTCATAGTGATGAATGCGACCCTGCACTATCGCCACGACCTTACCCTCGAGCATCCCTATGACCAAGCGACCGTGGTGTCCGGCTACGGTCGCTTCGGGATAACCCGGAAGGGAGGACGACTTCAGGACGGTGGCGTCGGTCACGGAATCGGCGAGGTGCCCCAGGCCGGAGCCGAGGATCAGGGCCACAACCGGGCGGCGCCGATCGGCGTCGCGCACGTGTGAAACGGCGACGCCAACGTCATCATCCATTTCGAAGGACGCCGCCGGCTCGGATTTAGCGTCATTCATGTAAGCTCGCGCAAGATGCGGTAGTTACGGGCGCTCCACAAGATCTCCTGCGCCATAACTCGAACGGTTGTCGTGACCGGAATCGCGACCAACATACCGACGATTCCCCCCAGTTGCGCTCCAACAAGAACTACGAACAAGATCACAAGCGGATGCGCATGAGCGACGCGCGAGAATATCACCGGCTGAAAGAAAATGTTGTCCGCGATCTGCGTGATCCCCATCGCAACCAGGACGCCGAGCAGCAGCGAGAAGTCGCCGGTCTGGACAATACCAACGACAGCCCCTGCGACAAAACCCATAAGGGGCCCAAAGTAGGGGATTGTGTTGGCCAGCCCGGCAAAGACGCCGACCGCAAGCGCATACTCCAGGCCCACCAAGTAAAGAAGAATCGAAGCCAGCGCCGCTATGGAGATCCACTGCGCCAGGAGTCCCTGCAAGTAGCGTCCGATGTTCGTTTCCACCTTCTCGATCACGCTCATCGTAATCTCGAAGTAGCGATTCGGCACCATCTGCAAAATCCCCTGCCGAATACGCGGTCCGTCCTTCAGAAAGAAGAAAGTGATAAACGGGATAATGATAACGGCATAAAAGAGGTTCGCAAAGATGTCAACGAGGGATCCCATCAACCTCGAAATTCCCTGCTCCTGAAAGAGTGTCTGGAAGACTCGCGTTACCCCATCGATCACAGCCCCTTCTTTAACCGGAACAAACGAACCCACGCGCTCCTCGACGGTCGCCGCGATTGCCGAAATCTGCTCGACCGATACAAGCTGCGACACTTCTTTGACCTGCGCGCCGACAAACGGCACAAGGTAGGTTGCGAGAATCGACAGGCCTCCGATGAACACCACGAAGGCAGCCACGATGGCTCCAATGCGACCCGTTCCAATGCCCTCTATCTTATCTACGAACGGACGCAATGCGTAAGCCAAGACAACGCCCACGACCAGGAATACGACCAGCCGTGCGAAATACCAGACCAGTAGGATTGCTGTGGCGATGGCCGCAATCGCGAACACCGTACGCACCACTCTGTCCACGGTGAAACGCGAGACCTGGCTTGCCCGGGAGGGATCCGGACCGCTCGATTGCGCTCTGCTCTCTACCAACGGCTTCATTTGCTAGACGGCCACCTCGTTTACCACTGTTCGGATGATCTCAAAATCGAAACCTCGCCGCGCCAGATAATCGAACAGCCTCTTTCTCTTTTTTGGGAGAGGCAGTGTCACAGGAATTGTCTCCCATTTCCTGACGGCGAGATCCATGGCCGCACTTCTCCAGTCGGTACCCTGGCTACAAACGGTCACTACTCGATCTGCAGTCTCGATGTCAATTCCTCGCTTGACCAGATCTCGTCTGATCCGGTACTGCCCAACCCGACGTGACTGCGCCCGCTGCACGGTGAACTCACGAGCGAAAGCATCGTCATCAAGCAAGCCCCCTTCTTCGAGATCGGCTACGACGCGGCCGGCCACCCCTTTGGCATATCCTTTTCGGACCAGTCGGTTCTGAATCTCGGCTGTCGTCCGCGGGCGATAGGATAATAAGTGGACTGCGGCTCGGCGGGCCTGATGGAGATTTTCCGCTTCCCGCAACGACCGAAGGTCGGGCGCACCGACGAAGTCTCCCTCCCGCAATCCAGAATCCGAAATAACGTCACGGTGGATTCCGATCGCGAATGCCCCATCTACGAAGACCGAAACCCTCGACGGGTCCTTCGTCTGCGCCTTGATTGACGTAATCAGTCCGCTGAGTTCACTTTCTGGAGGAGACGACGGTTCGTTTTCCGGCATGAGTCCCATTCAGTTGTACAACTAGCGAGTCGACAGATATTCCCGCCACGATACCGAGAGCACCGCCTACATTCGACGCTGGCTCGCGTCTCTCCGGTGCCGTTCTGGTGAACACATAGTCCGCGTAGTCTCGGCTTCCACGAACGAGTGACAGGCGCACGCTGTGCTCCGGAAGAGGATCGCCGGCATCCGCGACGGCTACGGCGTAGAGGCCTGTCCAGGAACGCATG
>JBFHWK010000038.1:0-17452 GCA_041589075.1 Rhodothermales bacterium | reverse complement strand
GCGCGATCTCGCGGACACAGCAACGCTGTCTTTACTCGACGGCCTGAGAGTGGCTACGCGAGCCACGTGTGTCGTGCCGGCTACTAGTTGTGAATTGGCGGAAACCTCTGGCCGGCGTCCGCCGTTGCTCGCATCGACCCGTATCTAGCCGCCCCCCAACCGCATGGATCCGAATCTCCACCAGAAAATGGGCATCCACCATCTGAGTCGGGTGCTCGATTATTCCGCGTTCGTCGCCGAGGACGGCAAAGCAGTGGTGCACCTCACGCAGGAGGACTGGCACGTCGTAGCGGACACGCTTTTTCGGCTGCACACGCCGAAAGAAATGCTACCGGGGTCGATTAAGAGCTACCGCCTGGTAGATGACGACCGTGTTATCGAGCTCGAGACTGCCGACTGCGTCATCTCTGTCGACATGATGTAGTTGCGATCAGTTGGCGGCGGCGCGCAGGTTGAAGCGCGGGATCATCACCTTGAATCGCTCGCCGTTCTCACGCTGCATGAGATACGTTCCTTCCATGCTGCCTTCGAACGTATTCAGCACGCAGTAACTGTTGTACTCGTGCGCGCCACCGGGTAGAATAACCGGCTGCTCACCTACGACTCCCTCTCCCTCGACCTCCTCGACCTTGCCTCGACCGTCGCTGATGATCCAGTGACGACGCAGCAGTTGGACTTCCCGAACCCCTTCATTCTCGATTCGGACGAAGTAGCCGAAGACGAACCGGCCGCTCATCACGTCGGTCTGCCCATCGAGATACAGTGGCCGAACGATGACCTTTATGGTGTCGGTTGTCGCCTCGTACGCGACCATGTTAGGGCTCGTTAGATCCGCGTTCAGTTCTTCTGAAAGACGACTTCCCGTGCAGCGCGAAGGTGTGCAACGCTACTCATCAGCTCGTGCACGCGCTCTTCGCTCACTGGTCCGTGCCACACGCCGTTTTCCTTCAACGCACTGCCGACGATGAAGCCGTCCGCACGATCATAGTAATCGCCTACGTTGTCTGACGTTATGCCGCTGCCAACCAGCACGGGCAAAGCCGTGGTCTCCTTGACCTCATCGAGCTCCGACGGCCGGGGGGGAAGACCGGTGCTCGATCCCGTGACGACGATCCCGTCTGCGAGGTGCAATTCCATGCCGGCAGCAATCTCGCCGATGTCGAGATCGCCAGTCAGCGCGTGAGCCGCATGCTTCTTTCGGATGTCTGCAAACACTGGCAATCGCGCGCCGCCGATCATCTGTCGATAACGAACGACCTTTCCTGCGGACGCGTCGGCGAAACCTTTATCGGAAACGTGTGCATAAGTCCATCCTTCGGCACGTACAAAGTCACACTTGGCCGCTACCGCGACCGCGAGCGCCGTGCGGTTGCCCTGAAACAGCACCTGAATACCGACTGGAATGCGTCCCGCTCGCCGCTTGACCGCGCAGGAAACGCGTGTCATGAACGCGGCGACCTCCGGGCCCATCTCTCGCTCGTGCACGCATGGGAAGTCTCGCATGTTCTCGATGAGAATGCCGTCGACTCCCGCGGCCGCGTACACCTCTGTTTCGGCGATCGCCCGCTCCACCGCACTCTCGACACACACGAATCCCGGCACGCCCGGGCTGGGTCCCGTGTGAATCATTGCGACGACCGGCTTGGGGCGCTCGAAGAGTTGGTCGAAGCTGACAGGCATCGAAACTTGCGAAAGTATGAGCCGAAAACCGTAGCTTTGAGCGAGGCACGGCGGACCGGTTATCCGCTAAGCGTGGCCGCGGGCCACGAAACACAGAGCCTCCAACGGCACTCGATTTACGGCAGTTCCGAAAATCAACCAAACTCGACGAAACGATCGTTTATTGGGAAGAGTAAAGTGCCGATCCGGCGTCCTACGCGAATCAATGCGGTCGCATTCGCGTTGCACCGTTCGCTTAAGGCCCGCGCAGCCCGGGTCGGTTCCGAAACGGCGCGGACCAGCTAACTAACCGTGAGCCAGCCCCACGCCCCGATGACAACCAGGACACACGAGAAAGACGTCCAGGTCATCCCGGAAGCGACTATTCTCTTTGCCGGAGACTCTGGCGACGGCATGCAGTTGACCGGGTCGCAATTCACCCTTGCCGCCGCTTACGCACGGAACGACCTCGCCACACTTCCCGATTTTCCGGCCGAGATTCGGGCGCCGGCCGGTACTACCTACGGCGTCAGCGGTTTTCAGCTTCGATTCGGCTCGGTTGACATCCGCACACCCGGTGACGACGTGGATCTTCTCGTCGCTATGAACCCTGCGGCTTTTAGAGTCAACCTCGATCGCGTTCACCACAATGGCTCGATCATCGTCAACGTTGACACGTTCGAGAAGCGCAACCTCGAGTTGGCGGGTTACAAGACAAACCCGCTCGAGGACGGCTCCATCGACGACATGCGTGTGATACCGGTCAAGCTGACGTCACTAACGCGTGAGGCGCTGAAGGACACGGAGCTCAACCAGAAAGAAATCGACCGCTCGAAGAACATGTTTGCGCTCGGGCTGGCGCTCTGGTTGTATTCGCGTCCGGTCGAACCGGCTATCGAGTGGATTTCGAAGAAGTTTGCGAAGAACATCGCGCTTCGAGACGCCAACATCCACGTCCTCAAGAAGGGCTACCATTACGGCGAGACGACGGAGCAATTTATCGTTCGTTACGACGTGGCGCCTGCTGTCATGCCGCCCGGTCGCTATCGCGCCATCCACGGGGCGCAGGCTCTCGCCCTCGGTCTGGTCGCGGCCTCGCGGAAGTCGGGCCTGCCGATCTTTTACGGAACCTATCCGATCACGCCCGCCTCTGACCTCCTACACGAACTGAGCAAGCACAAGAATTTTGGCGTAGCGACTTTTCAGGCTGAAGATGAAATCGCCGCCGTCGGCGCCGCGCTCGGTGCCAGTTTTGGCGGAGCCCTGGGCGTGACGGCAACCAGCGGGCCCGGCATCGCGCTCAAAGCGGAGACCCTCGGCCTCGCGGTGATGACCGAACTCCCACTAATCATTGTAAACATGCAGCGCGGCGGACCCTCAACGGGACTGCCCACCAAGACGGAGCAAAGCGATCTGCTGCAGGCTCTCTACGGACGCAACGGTGAGGCACCGCTACCGGTCATCGCCGCAAGTACTCCCGGAGACTGTTTCGATACCGCTTTCGAAGCCTGCCGAATCGCTGTCACCTATATGACTCCGGTAATTTTGCTCGCCGACGGATACCTGGGCAACGGCGCAGAGCCGTGGCTTATCCCCGACGTCGATTCGCTGCAGGAGATCACGGTAAACTTCGCTCCGGCCGTCAAAGTCAATGAGCGAGGTGATGGTGCCGGATTCCTGCCATATGTCCGCAACCCACAAACACTCGCCCGCCCCTGGGCAAAACCCGGAACACCCGGGCTCGAACACCGAATCGGGGGACTCGAAAAGGAAAATGAAACCGGCAACGTGTCGTACGACCCGTTCAACCACGAGCTCATGACCAGGCTCAGGGCGGAAAAAGTCGAAGCCGTCGCAAGCAGCATCCCGCCAACTCACATCAACGGCGATTCGGAAGGAGATGTGCTCCTTATCGGTTGGGGATCGACGAAGGGTGCGATTGAGGCCGCCGTCGCCGAGCTACAAAACCGCGGCCGACGCGTCGGAAGTGTACACGTGCGGTACATCAACCCGTTGCCGTCCGACCTGGGTGCGATCGTGACGCGGTACACTCATCTGCTGGTACCGGAGATTAACAACGGCCAGCTCGTGCGTGTCCTTCGAGACAAGTACCTGCTACCCTTTAAAGCACTTAACAAGATTCAGGGCCTGCCATTCAAGGCAACCGAAATCGTAAATGCCGTCGAGAGGTTGATCACCTGAGACATCGACGCGTCTGCGATCCGCGAGCCCCAGCCGCACAGTCATGAGCAACAAGAAATCCGGCAACGACAACAAGAAGCCAAAGGCGACAAAGCCGGTCATGCCGCCTGCCGTTAAGAAGCCTGCGGGCCCTCCCGCAGGCGTCCGAAAGCCCACACTGCCACCGTCCGGTACAAAGAAAGCATCCGGCCCCACGATACAAGTCGGATCCAAGCCGGTGCGCAAGCCGACCCTTCCTCCCGGTGCGGGTACCGAGGGCGCGTCGAAGCCTGCTACCTTGCCACCGCCAGCGGCGGCCCGCGACGGAAACGGGCTCGCTCGAAAAGACTTCGAGTCAGACCAGGATGTCCGATGGTGCCCCGGCTGTGGCGACTACGCTATCCTGGCGACCGTGCAGCGCCTTATGCCCGAACTCAACGTGCCGCGCGAAAAGACCGTGTTCATCAGCGGGATCGGCTGCTCGAGCAGGTTTCCGTATTACATGAACACGTACGGCTTTCACTCGATCCACGGCCGCGCACCTGCCATTGCCACGGGACTCAAAGCGACGCGACCTGATCTTGACGTGTGGGTCGTCACCGGCGACGGCGACGCGCTGTCCATCGGAGGCAACCACCTCATCCATCTCCTCAGAAGAAACGTCAACCTGCAACTGCTCCTCTTTAATAACCAGATCTACGGACTTACAAAGGGGCAGTATAGCCCGACCTCCGAACCTGGGAAGGTCACAAAAAGCACTCCGTACGGGTCTCTCGACCACCCGTTCAACCCATCCGCATTGGCGCTCGGCGCAGACGGCGCGTTCGTTGCGCGGACTATGGACCGCGACCCGAAACATATGAAGGAGATCCTGCGACGTGCGCATGCGCACAAGGGCGCATCGTTCGTGGAGATCTACCAGAACTGCAACATCTTCAACGACGGTGCCTTTTTCACTTTTACCGAGAAGGACTCAAAGCCGGCGCATGCTCTGTTTGCAAAACACGGCAAGCCGCTGCTGTATGACGGAGGAAAGAAAGGTCTACGGCTTCACGACTTCGCTCTCGAACCGATCGATCTGACCGATGGCAGATGGTCCGTGTCCGATTGCCTGGTCTACGATGAAACCAGCCGCGAACTCGCAACCATTTTGAGCCGCTTGTTCTTCGCATCCGGAATGCCCCAGCCGTTCGGAGTCTTTTACGTAGAAGATCGGCCGCGTTACGATGAGCAGCTTCAGGAACAGATCGGAGTCGTAACCGAAAAGAAGGGCGGCGGTGATCTTGAAGCACTGCTCGGAGCCGGCGACACCTGGACCATAGGCTAGCACGGTCCTCGCCAAATTAGCGCAGGATCAGAAGTGGCCGGCGCCGGTTGATGAGAGTCTCCGAAAGCCCATCTTTGTCTCGATTTGAGGCTAAAGATGGCCCTCGGGTGGTCGATACCCAACCTGAATTCGCCGAATTCCCATTCCATGTAGTACCCATTGAGTCCACAAGTCATGAGACGTTTCTCCACCTATTTGTCCGTCGTCGTCCTTCTTACCCTCGTCGGGACAGGCTGTGACCTGTTCAAGGACGACGCTGAGAGTGGTTCCGTTACGCTTACCGGCCGCGTGCTGGACCAGGAAAGCGACCCAATCGCCAACGCCTCGATCACCGTCCTCCCTATGGATGAGATTGTTGGGGAAACGGGCCCCGAAGGCGACTATGCCGTTGATGTGGACGTCGACAGCACGATGGATTTGGTCGTCGTTGCTCGAAAGACCGGTTTCACCGACGGCCAGGTGACGGTTACCGACGCACGGGCCGGTACCGTAGTCAACGTACCCGTGATCCGGTTGACACAGACTGGAGAACTTTCGGAAAGTTCAGGTTACGGAGCGAACATCCTGCTCCTGTCGCAAGACGCAACGAGCATTGGCGTCAAGGAAAGCGGCTCGGACGAAGTGGCAACCATTCGTTTCCAGGTCACGGACTCGCTGGGTAAACCAGTTACGATTGATCGTAAAGCAACCGTAAGATTTACACTCGGCGAGGCACCCGGCGGAGGAGAGTTCATATTCCCAGATGTTGCGGAGACGAACAATAGCGGTATAGTGGAGGTGAATCTGTCCTCGGGTACACGTGCCGGCGTCGTGCAGATCGTTGCACAGACGACAATACTGGGAGTGACGATTCGTTCTCTGCCCGTATCTGTCGCAATCCATGGCGGTCTGCCCGATCAAACGCACTTCACGCTGGGACCGGCTACCTTCAATTTCCCAGGGCTGCGAGCGTTTAACCTGACCAATCGAATCTCGGTGCTCGTGGGCGACAAGTACTCGAACCCGGTTAGGCCTGGTACGTCGGTATCCTTCAAGACCGACTACGGTCTCGTGGAGGGATCGACGCTGACGAATAATCAGGGTAGTGGATCGGTCAACCTGATCTCGGGTAATCCGCTGCCGCCGGACGGCGTGGTCAACGTGACCGCGACTACGGCCGATGAGAATCAGGCACCGGTAAGCGGAATTACTCCCGTACTTATGACGGGCGGACCGGTGATCAACGTGCAGCCCGGCTTCGCCGCACTGAACACCGTGTATACGCTCGACGTCACGGACTGGAACGGCAATCCCCTTGTCGAGGGAACGTCGATCTCCGTCAAGGCCGAAGGTAACCGCGTCAGGGCAGTCGGCAACACGGCAGTTCGTGTCGATGAGACGACCTTTTCCGATGGCGCACGCGACTCAAACGGCGATGGCATCTCGAACGACGGGCCGTTCGACGGTGATAACCTGGACTATGAGGACGTTCTCACCGGTTTCGGCGTAACGCGATACACCTTCGCAATATCAGAGGAAGCTTCGACCGATTCGACGAACACGGAGCCTGCGCGCGTAGACGCCATCGTCATCACCGTCTCCGGCGGCAACGGACGTCTCGAAGTCGTTCTCGGTGGCGGCGCACCGAAGGCATATGCAGATACGCGGCGCGCCACGGTCCAGACGCTCGGTGACAGAGTGATCGCTCGTCTCGAGGAAAAGTAAGTCCACCCTTGTCACTTGTGGCATGAAGGGCGGCACCGCTTGCGGTGACCGCCCTTTTTTCGTTGAACCGGCGAACGGGAGAGTAGTCGCAGCGGCCGTGGCTACACCCGCCGCCGACGTCGGCGGAACGCGTGCCGGCAATTGACGAGGTTGCCCTCGACCGCTCATGACGGCAAGAGAGAGAGGCGGTCGAGGCCGGCGACACCGCGTCCGGTCTGCTGGTAAACATCTTTGTCGCTTGACTCGTAGGACTTCGTAATCACCCGGAAAGCTGCGAGGATACGCTGACCAAGACCGTTATCAACAAGCGCCAGTCGCTTCGCGATGCGTTGGCACACAACGCCGAGCGGCTGTTCTGGGTCATCGCACTGGTGGCGCTCTTTGTGACGGATCCTGTCGCACCACCCGTACTCGACCTGTGCGTGTGGAAGGTGGCCGGCCTCGAGGCATGCCCCGGGTGCGGCCTCGGGCGTGGGGTCGCGCACCTGTTGGATGGCCACTTCGGTGCGGCGATAGCCAGTCACCCGCTATCGCCGTTCGCCCTCGCCGCGATCGCGGGGCGCATCTTTAACGGCAGACGGCCAACGACCTAAAGCACGAAGAACCAGAAGGAAAGATCAATGTCGGAATCAATCAAAAAGGCGCTCGCGATCATGCCCGAGATCGAGGACGAAGAATTGCTGCACGTTGCCGGGCTCCTTAAAGACATGACTGAAGAGCAGGCCCAGCATTTCGCCATGATCTACAAGAAGCGACGTAAGGATCCGGGCGTTTCGCTCCTTCTGGCCGTTGCCGGATTCATCGGTTTTGCCGGAATACACCGGTTGTACCTGGAACAGATTGGCATGGGTGTAATCTATCTCCTCACTTTCGGCTTCTGCCTCATCGGTACGATCGTCGACATGTTCAATCATCAGAACCTGACGTTGGGTTACAACAAGCGAAGGGCAGATGACGTCGCGGTAATGGTCCGTACCATTCTGGAAGCGGCGCCCGAACCGCCGCGCCTGCCTCCATCCGAATAGAAGGTGCTCCCATGTCCAGAATACTGAGCCTGTACGCCGCGGCGCTGTTTTTGGCCGCAACGCTCCTGCAGGGCTGCGGGGGCGCACCGCCTCCCGTAGACCTCGATAGCATCGTGCTTCCGGCCGGATTTGAGATCAGCATCTTTGCCGAGGTGCCGAATGCCAGATCACTAGCACGCTCGCCCGAAGGAACCGTCTATGTGGGCACGCGGCCGGAAGGCAAGGTGTTTGCCGTACGCGATGAGGACGGAGACGGCCGCGCCGAAAGCAGATACGTGATCGCGAAGGACCTGACGATGCCGAACGGCGTCGCCTTGCGCAATGGGGACCTCTACGTTGCCGAGGTGAACCGGATCTGGCGTTTTTCGGATATCGAAGCCAACCTCTCGTCACCACCGACGCCGACACTCGTTTCGGACCGGTTCCCCGACGACAACTGGCACGGCTGGAAGTACATCGCCTTCGGACCCGACGACAAACTTTACGTCCCGGTAGGTGCTCCCTGCAACGTCTGCGACCGCGGCGATCCGTATGCAGCCATCACTCGAATGAACCCGGACGGGTCCGAGTTCGAAATAATCGCGCGCGGTGTCCGAAACACCGTCGGCTTCGACTGGCATCCGACAACAGCACAACTGTGGTTCACGGATAACGGACGTGATCTCATGGGAGACGACATACCGCCCGACGAACTTAATCGACTGTCAGAGCCGGGCATGCATTTTGGATTTCCATTCATTCATGGCGCCGACGTTCCAGACCCGGAGTTCCAGGACCCAGGCTCCCTTATTTATACAAGACCCGTACAAGAACTTGGACCGCACGTGGCCGCGCTCGGAATGGAATTCTACACGGGAGAGCAGTTCCCGCAGGAGTATCGCAACCAGATCTTCATCGCCGAGCACGGTTCATGGAATCGGACGGAGAAGATCGGGTATCGAGTCACCCTGGTGCGGCTGGATGACGAAGGCAATGCTCTTTCCTACGAGACCTTTGCCGAGGGGTGGCTGCAGGGTCAGGAAAGCTGGGGCCGCCCCGTCGATCTCGAGCTTGAACCCGACGGATCGATGCTTGTGTCGGACGACTACGCAGGACTCATCTACAGAATCTCGTACACCGGTACCGCCGTTCAGTAGCATTTCAATCGCACATCAATGGAATCATGACGACCCGACCTCGGGGCCGCACCACTATAATTATAATGGCCGTCGCCCTCATCTTTCTCACGCAGGATGTCACTGCGCAGAGAGAACCTTCTGCAGTTGTCACATCTGTTGACGAGGCACGCGCCGAGCTGGAAAGAAGCGGCGAGCGTTACCGACGAATCCTCAACTCCCCGTCGCTCAGTGCGGGCGTCTACATACTCGAGGCGGATGCGGAAGACAGGCAGGGACCACACAATAGAGACGAGGTCTACTACGTACTCTCGGGGCGCGCGCTTCTGGTGGCCGGTCAGGACACGCTGATGGCACGTCCCGGCAGGGCCCTATTCGTACCGGCTGCGCTGCCTCACCGGTTTATCAGGATCGAAGAGCAATTGGAGCTGCTCGTGTTTTTTGGTGGCAGTCCCGGCTGAGAGGGCGGGCCGACTTTGGCAGGGTAACTTTCCTGTGATTATTACGTCAACCGCGTCATATGCCAAGGCTATTCACACGAAGTTTTGACGTCTGGACATGCAAAACAGGCTTTTCTATCGTCGCTCAGCGATGATTCCGGACCGAGCCCGCCTCTTCGTATTGCTGGCGGCGACGCTCTTTCTGCTGGCTACGGGCACGATTTCCCGCGTGTTCGCGCAGGGAGCAACCGTAGCCGAGATCAACAGCATCGATCTCCAGACGGTTCGGTCCTCTGGGTTCGTACTCGAGCAGGCGGCGACCATTAGCGTCGGCGCTACATGCGTAGACGATAGAAAGACTCGGCCGATTTCCACCATGGCGTGGATTCTCGATGCCAATACGCGGCGGCCTGTGTGGGAATTCGACCCCGATGATGCTAAGAAGCGCGGCAAGCGTCTACTCGAACTCAAACAACAGGTGGAACTGCCGGCGGGCGCCTACGAAACGTACTACGCCTCATTCCTCAACTGGCAACATGACTGGCGCGGACGCCGGATCGGTGACATCGTCCGGAATGTGATGGATGAGATTTTCGACCGTGACGACTGGGGAAGCGGCGACGAGTGGCAGGAAAAATACGAAGAGGTCCGGGGTGATCTTGGAGTAAACGTTCGGACCAGTGCATCCGCGCGGTCGGTACAGAACGTGAATGCTCTGGCAAAAGATTTTCTGGCGCGCGCTTTCGTGACGGCGACGCGCGTAGGTGACGACAGCTACCTCGTAGAGGGATTCGAGCTGAACCGAACCATGGATGTGGACATCTACTCGATCGGCGAGATTATCGACGATGACAGATACGACTATGCCTGGATCATAAACACAGACAGCCGGCGACGTGTGTGGGAGATGGATAGCCGAAACACGGTACACGCCGGAGGTGCGGACAAGAACCGAATGAGCCGAGATCGCGTCCGACTGCCCGAAGGCAAGTATGCGGTCTTCTACACATCGGATGGCTCTCATTCGGCGACCGAGTGGAACGCACCGCCACCGTACGACCCGGTCTTCTGGGGTGTCACTGTTCTGGTCCGCGATCGGGACGACCTCCGCAATGTCTCGCGCTTCGAGTACGAAAACGTCCCTCTCGCGAACGCCATCGTGCAATTGCGCGGTATGCGCGACGACGAGCATCGATCGGCCGGATTCTCCGTGTCTCGACCTACAGCTCTACGCATCTATGCGCTCGGTGAGGGCCGCGACGGACGCATGTTTGATTACGGGTGGATTATAGACTCCGAAACGCGAGAGCGTGTATGGATGATGGAGCATCGGTACACGGAGCACGCCGGCGGCGCTGTCAAGAACAGACTCTTTGACGACGTTGTTGAACTCGACGCCGGCGACTACGAAGCGCACTATGTGACCGACGACTCACATTCGTACGGCGACTGGAACTCGGACCGTCCATTCGATCCCGCTGCCTGGGGAATGACCATCGTGCCGGCTGACCCCGCGGACGCCAACCGCTTGACCCCGTTCGATCCAACCGCTAGAGCAAGTCATCTCGCACAAATAGTACGTGTGGGGGACGACGAGGAAAGGTATAGCGACTTCACACTCGAAAAGGACAGCCGAATTCGCGTATACGCCCTTGGCGAGGGCGTGGACAGAACGATGTACGACTATGGCTGGATTGAGAACAGCGATACCGGACGGGTCGTGTGGGAGATGACGTATCGGATGACCGAGCATGCGGGTGGCGCTAACAAAAATAGAATGACGAATACGGTCGTAATGCTGCCCAAGGGCAACTACAGGCTGTACTATCGATCGGATGATTCCCACTCGTACGATGACTGGAACGCGTCACCGCCGATCGATATTGAGTACTGGGGGATTACCGTAAGTCGAGCACGCTGATCACTCAGCTTAACCGCTTCGTCGGAGTTCTTCAGTCACGATCCGATCACCGTTCTGAACCGCACGCAAGTAGTACTCGGCGGTAAGCAGTCGCTGGTCCTGCGATTCCAGGTCGCCATTGGATCCGAGGCGATTCACGCGCTGCCGGTAAGCATGGTGCAGGACAATCGCGGCGGCGACAGAGATATTGTAGCTCTCGACGAACCCTGTCAGGTCCGCGCGAACGGCTCCGTCGGCCATTGATAGTACCGCCTCCGAGACGCCTTCCGCCTCGTTCCCGAGGATCAGCGCCGTCTTCCTCGTAAAGTCGACTTCGTCGAGTCTCGACGATCCCGGCGCAACCGTTGTTGCAAGGATGCGGTAGCCGCGTCTACGAAGATGATGTACGCACTCAGGCACAGCCTTCCACGTTCTGACGTCGAGCCATTTCGCGGCACCGCGGCTGGACCTCCCCGATCTCTTGTACTTCTGATCCGTCGCAATGACGTGGAACTCATCGAACCCCAGCCCTTCCGCAGTCCTCATAACAGCCCCCACGTTGCCCGTATTTGCCGCGCCTTCGACGACAGGAATCACGGTTTTCGTACGTGACTGCACAACCGAAATAATTCTATCCGTGCGGTCACTCGTCAAGTACGGCTGCAGAATCTCAATCACCTTCGCCGGAGCGACGGGCAAGCCGCGTACGAGTATTTCACCGGATTCTGTAATCTCCCTCCGCGCGCTTTTCGCTATAATCGGTTGGAGGTCGGACGGCAGTTCGAGCTTCGACACGTCGTTCGTAGACAAATCTGTACGGGGGTCCTATCGTGAATATACCGGACAGCGTGACAATCGTTACCGGCGCCAGCAGCGGACTCGGCAAGGCCTGCTCGGCACAACTCGTCGAAAGGGGTGGCCGGGTCTTTGGACTGGCGCGTCGAAAGAACCGGCTCGAGAAAGTTGAAAAGGAGCTGGGCGATTTGTTTACAGGCATCGTATGTGACGTCACCGATCAAGGACAGGTGGAAAGAGCTGTTCGGGAAACGGTCGACAATGCCGGGCGCATCGATGTTTTGGTCAACAACGCGGGCTTTGGCGTTTTCGGCAACGTTGAAGGTTTAACGGCAGAGGACTGGGATGCACAGATGGCCACCAACCTGAAGGGTGTGTTCCTTTGCACTCGAGCCGTCGTGCCGATCATGAAGCGTCAGAACTCCGGTAGAGGGTTCGGTGGGCACATTGTGAACATCGCCTCGGTCGCCGGACTGATCGGCAATGCGACGATCGGCGCCTACAACGCCACGAAGTTCGGCGTCCGCGGCTTTAGTGAGGCACTCATGAAAGAGCTGCGTGAGGACGGTATTAAAGTTAGCTGCGTCTACCCCGGATCAATTGAGACGGAATTCTTCGACGTGGCACAAGTCGGCATGTCCTCGAATCCCATGAAGGTCCACGACGTCGCGGCTTCGATCGTTCACGCTATCGACACGCCGGAGAACTACCTAATCTCCGAGATCGTGATGCGGCCGTTGCGGCCGCGCGGCAAGAGCTAACGACTTTGACGCGTATTGATGATGTTCGCCCGAGCGAACCTGGCAACCGGGCAACCGTGCGACACAGGATTCACCTGACCGGGTTCTCCCTTCCCATCATAAAAACTGCCCGCAACTTCATACGTGGACGGACCGCCGATCATGTCCATGGAGTTCCAGAATTCGAGCGTGTTCGCCTGGTACCCGGCATCGCGTACCATCCCGCCCAGTCTTCCGTTGCGTATCTCCCAGGCCACCTGGCCCGTGAACTGGAAGTTGTAACGCTGCTGATCGATCGAGTAACTGCTTCGGTCCTTTATGAGGATACCTCGGTCGGTGGCTCCAATGATGTCCTCGAGCGTGACGTCGGTTGATGCCGGCAGAAGGTTCATGTTGGGCATTCTCTGAAAAGGAATGGTCGACCAGCTGTCGCAGTGGGCGCACCCGTGGCTGCGATGCACGCCCGTGTATTCGGAGATCCAGTGCACCTGCTCGCGCGTGGTCTGGTAGTCGACGAAGACCCCCTGGGAGATCATCGGCCATTCGCTCGCACGCACCCCCTCTTCGTCCCAACCGATGGACGCGAGCGCACCTTCCGACGTGCGCTCTCCGACGATGTTCATCAGCGGCGAACCGTAGCGAAGTTTCCCTATGACATCTGCGGGCGGAGCCAGAAAGCTCGTGCCCGCATAGTTGGCTTCGTAACCGATCGCACGATCCAGTTCCGTCGGGTGGCCGATTGATTCGTGGATCGTCAGCCAAAGGTGCGACGGAAGCAAGATGAGGTCGTATTTGCCGGGTTCAATCGACGGTGCAGCCAGCATCGCGGCCGCTTCGGAGGCCCACTCTTCGACGGCTTCAGGTGTGAATCTCTCCAACACATACTCGTACCCGCGGCCCGCCGGATACAGGACCCACTGACGATTCTGAAAGTCGACGGAGTCGCGCGACTTCGCCGTGATCGCCATGCCAGGGTTCGTGCGAACGAGCGTCTGCACAGCGACCGTCCCCTCACTTGTGGCGGACGTCTGCACGACCTTCACGAAGTGGAAACTGCTGGAGACGAAACTGACGGCTGGGTTCTTGAGTGCCGTCGCGTTCAGGTTAAGCAGATAGTCGAGCTGATCGGCAGTCGAAATATCCCATGGATCGATGGTGAATGCGCTTCGCCACGTCACGTCACCATAGGATTCCACGGGAGCCAGCCGGACCTGCGAACGGGCGACGGCAGCGTTTGCTCGCCCGACGGAAGCGGCTTGGGCACCGGCCCGCGCTGCGGCCTCTTTTGACAGCTCGGCAGTCGACGCGAAGCCCCAACTGCCGTCCACAAGTGCGCGTACACCAAGGCCGATCGAGTCCGTCTCCGAGATGCCTGACGTGCGATTCTCGCGGGTGCTGAGCCTGCGGTTCATGTAGAGCGCTACGCGTGAATCGGCGTACTGCGCTCCGGCGCTCAGTGCAGACGCAATAGCCTGACTGACTAGCTCCTTGTGATCGCCCTCTGCCGCCGTCACCGGGTTCCTGACATTTATCAGCGGCAGTGATCGACTCGCGAGTGCCGAACCGACTGCCGCGACGGCAGACCTCTCAATGAACTCCCGTCTGTTCATCATACCGCCTCCGATATACTTGTGAAGTTGAAGTTGCGCGCGCGAATGGCAGGCACAACGCGAGAGGCCGAGACCCTTTCCGGGCTACCCAGAGCGTCGATTCTGTTGAGAACGAACAGCGGGGAATCGTTCCATCGGAAGTTGTTCACCGGATACGCAACCTTTCCGTCTTCGATCATCAAGACACCATCCCTCGTCAGGCCTGTATACGTGATGGTACGCGGGTCTATGGACCTTATGTAGTGCAGTCGTGTAACCAGCAGCCCCCGTTCCGTCGATGCTACGATGCGATCCAGATTTCGGTCGGTCAGACCGTCGACGTCCAGGACGAGCGACGACGAGCTTCCCGTCGGCCGAAGCCCGGATCGCAGCGCCCAGTATCGCGACGTCTGAAGGTTTTGCAGCACGCCGCTTTCGATCCACATCGTCCGCCGTCGCGCAAGACCATCCGATTCGAAAGGCGCACTGCCAAGCGCCGCGGGATCCGACGTAAGTGAAAGTCGATGATCAATAATCGTCTCCCCGCGTCTGTTGCCGCCACCTGCGGCGCTGAAGGCGCTTCGTCCCTCGTCCGCACTGCGGGCATTGAGGGCTCCGGCAAGCAAGCCAACGAGGGACGAGACAGCATGCGGCGTCAACACGACCGTATACTGACCCGGCTCGAGCTTTCGAGGGCCCTGAGAATTGAGCGCGCGACGAATAGCGTTTTCATGAACCGACTGTGCTCGAACCGCACTCCAATCGCGATGTCCGGCGCGATCCCAACCGGAACCTCGTCCGTCGTCGGTGCGGACCGTGAGGGCGTAGCTCACCCATGTAGATGGGTGGTATCCAAACAGACCTTCAGTGTTGGCCACGGCAGTTACTTGCGCGCGCACATCCAGAAACCCAAATGCCGACAGATCACCCACTGCCGACACCGCTTCTATTGCGGATGCGGCCACATCGGCACGGCCGCGCGCGTCAAGATGTGCGGTCGACTCGAAAAAACCTTCGATCTCAAGTAACTCCTGCGGCAGCAGCTCCGGCACAAGCTCGGGGTCATCCGGAGATAAGCGTGCCATCTCCTCCGCCTTCTCGACAGCCTTGGCCAGGCCTTCAGCGTCGATTCGATTCGTCGTGATCGCGGCACGGCGTCGACCGAACGTGCACGTTACCGTAATCTGCAAGTCCTCCGACTCACCCGATGTCGTGATTCGATTGAGCGCGAACCTGGTATTGCTTCTGCGCTCATGCGTGATATTGACACGCGTCTGATCGGCCGACGAAATACCGATGATCCGCTGCGTCAGATCCTGCGCCTGAGTCGACGTCAAAAGGCCGGTCGTTCGATCGCGAAGTATTTTGTGCACCTGGAATCTCGATTGAGAGCAGTATCCGATGAGAATTTCGCCAACCATCGGCGGCATGGCAAGGATTTCGAAACAATGACCGAGTATGGCCATCGTCACACCGTTCTGTGTTGATGACGCGACCGGCTTGTATCGTCGTCAGTCCACCGATGCCATTGTCCGCTGAACGGAGTGGCCGCCCATGTCTCCCAAATGAGCCCGAGCGCGGGGCATGCGGGCGGCCGCAGTGCAGCGGTTCGATTATGTCGTAATACCCGAGGGTGGAGACGAACAAGACGAGCGATCTTGCATCGAACACCGGGCCGCACTACCATGTACTAGTTTACGTCTTGTCGGGATTTCCCGTCTGTTCGGGTGCACCGGCCCCTCCGGGCGCCCAGGAGGGAGGCAACCCTCTCTCGGCCCTTCAGCATTCAAAGCGAATTGGAAACGTCACTGCTTGGACAAACGGTTGCGCACTACCGAATCCTGGATCGAATTGGTTCCGGTGGCATGGGATCGGTGTACAAGGCGGAAGACTCGCGGTTACAGCGGGTCGTCGCGCTGAAATTTCTCTCGCCTAACCTTCTCCGGGACGAGGTGGCCAAGCGGCGATTTGTTACCGAAGCGCGGGCTGCTTCGAAGCTCGACCATCCCAACATCTGCACGCTTTTCGAGATCCTGGAGGATTCGGAGTTCGGCGGTTGCATTGCGATGGCATATTACGATGGGAAGACGATCCGAGACCTCCTCCGGCGGGGGGCGATAGCGTTTGACGATGCGATCAGTTATGCGAGGCAGACACTGACGGGCCTGGCAAAAGCGCATAGCGTCGGCATCGTCCACCGTGACATCAAGCCCGAAAACCTAATCGTCACGAATGATGGTATCCTCAAGATCCTCGACTTCGGCGTTGCGAAGTTCGGGTCGACGGGACCGACACGGGCCGGTGACATGGCCGGCACGTTCCCGTACATGAGTCCGGAGCAGATTCGCGGCGAGCAAGTCGACAACAGAACCGATATCTGGTCCATCGGAGTGGTTCTTTATGAAATGCTCACCGGCTCCAATCCGTTTCACGCCGAATACCCGCAGGCCGCGGTCTACTCGATCCTAAACGTCGAACCCAGACCCCTGCGCCTGAACCAGACTCTGTTGCCGAGTCTCAACCGGTTTTTGAGAAAGGCACTCGCGAGGGATCGCGAGGATCGGTTTCAGTACGCCGATGACGCTCTGGCAATGATAGATGCGATTCCGAAGGGACCTGGTGACGGAGGCACCGTAACGCATGACGATCTACAGCCAGATGCGCCTGTTGACGCACCCGTCGCAACGACTTCGCCTGCCGCCGGCCGCCCGAAACCGAGCGTCGATCTCAAGACGGACGCAAGCGGCCAGCTGCATCTCCTGCTGGTCGACGATGAGCCCGAGCTCGAGCTGTTGGTTCGCCAAAAATTTCGCTCGAGGATCCGCAACAAGGAGTGGGTTTGTCATTTTGCACTCGACGGCAATGCAGCGCTCCAGTTCCTCCGATCCCGGCCAGACGTTTCGATAGTGCTAACGGACATCAACATGCCGGGTATGGACGGCCTGACGTTGATAAAGGAGATCGAAGAGCTGGACAG
>JBFHWK010000037.1:0-17679 GCA_041589075.1 Rhodothermales bacterium | reverse complement strand
TCGATCCCCCTGAAAAACCGGTTCGGGTTGCCGAACACGTGTACCGATGCGGGGATTACCTCGACACGGCCTCCATCAACGGAGCACTGCGATCCGGACGGCGTGCGGCGGAGGCCGTTCGGGAGGATCTCGCCTGACGTCGTTCGAGTCCATCTTTTTGTCCGCCGGTGTCGTCGAGATCGTCGTGGTTGTACACGCCGGAGTGACCTGCGCGATGGCGGGTGCCATTTCGATTGTCCAGTTTGTCCATTACCCCCTCTTCGCCGCTGTCGGAGAGGACCGGTTTGTCGAATACGAAGCGTCTCACGCCCGGCGCATAACGTTCGTGGTGGCACCGCTCATGCTTATCGAACTGGCAACGGCGCTTCTTCTTTTGCTGGTTCGCCCTGCTCCGGTTTCGACCGCATTGCTGTGGACGGGCCTGGTCCTCGTTCTCGTCATCTGGATTTCAACCGCAGCTATCCAGGTTCCGCTGCACAACACACTTGTGAAGGGATTTGACGCGGCGGTGCACCGGCGACTACTCGTGAGCAACAGTTTGCGGACGGTCTGCTGGCTCGCGCGAAGCGTCATCGCCTGCATCATTGTGGTGCAGTATTTCGGCCGATGATGGGCCACGGAGGTGCATGAGCTGCGTGGCGCAGGAAAGATGCTCCGCGACAACACGTAACCTCCCAACGTCCCGCGTGGAACTAAAGGCGCGTGCATCGTTCTGATGAAGATCTAGCTTGATACGCTGCGATGAGTGAGACACTGGACCGGCACGATCCCGTCACGACCCAAACGCGGGCCGAAAGCTACGCGAACGTGATCGCCAGAATCGAAAGCCTGTTGGACGGCGAGGACGACTGGGTGGCGGCGATGGCCACCGTGGTCTGCGAGTTGCACCACGCCTTCGACCACTATGACTGGACCGGTTTTTATCGAGCGGTAAGCCCCGATCTGCTCGTCATCGGCCCGTATCAGGGCGGGCATGGATGTTTACGTATTCCGTTCGGGCGCGGCGTCTGTGGCGCGGCGGCGGCCCAAAAGAAGACGATGCTTGTGCCTGAGGTCGACGCCTTCCCCGGCCACATAGCGTGCTCAGCGTCGACCAGATCCGAGCTTGTCGTACCGGTCCTGACGCCGGATGGTCGTGTGCTTGCCGTATTGGATGTAGACTCCGACGCGCCGGATGCGTTCGACGACGTGGACCGCGGCAACCTCGAGAGCTTGGCCAGGACACTCGGAGCCAGGTTTGCCGACGCTTCAACTCACTGAGGCTGGCCGCCCAGCCATCCGCAATCGCTGTCCGCCGGCAGACGCATTTCCAGAATCTCCGATACCGTCAGCACGCGCTGATACTGTCCGAGATGCCCGTACTGGCCGGGCCGCGACACGGATCCTCGCAGCCGCACGTACACCCATTCATACGGGCGACTGACAATCGCATCGTAGCGCTCACCCAATTCGAGCTCGTTCGCGGACTCCACCCACCACTGCTCGGCGGAATCACACGGGTAGAACGCAGAGACCTCGAACCCGAAACTAACGTACCCCTGCATACCATCCGACAATTCGTTGTCGACAATTGCGCATCCGCCGGCAGCAAAAGACACAGTAGCCACGATCGATGCGACGAAAGTCCAGCGGCGCAGAATTGACGGGGAACGGCTGTGCTTCTGCAGGGATCGGGGACTACACACCCAGTTGTGCTGCGGCATCAGTGACGATCGCTTTCGCCAGCTCTGCGCTTGCTGCCTCCGAATAGATCCGAAGAACCGGCTCCGTTCCGGAGGCTCGGACGAGCAGCCACCCTGCATCAGTGAGGTGTTTGTAGCCGTCCATCGTCTGCACTTCGGCGACTTTGTGCCCGGCGATCTGTGCAAGCCCTCCCCCATCCAGCTTCGTCAGGACGGCACGTTTGTTCTCCTCCGTGGTGTGTACGTCCACACGATACGTGAAGTGCCCTCCGAACTCCTCGTACAGCTCGTCCACCAACGCCGACAGCGATTTCCCGCGTTTCACGACCATCTCTGTGATCAACAGACCGATGTAGATGCCGTCCCGTTCCGGAATATGACCCTTCACTGCCAGCCCCCCGGATTCCTCACCGCCGACAAGAACATCGCCCTCAACAATTTTCGACGCGATGTATTTGAAGCCGATCGGGGTTGTCTGCACGGGCAGGCCGTACGCTTCTCCCATGCGGTCGAGCATGTGTGTAGTTGAGAACGTCTTCACGATCTGACCCGACATTCCGCGCTCGTGGTGAAGGTACTTGACGAGCAGTGCAAGGATCAGGTGCGAGCTCACGAACTGCCCCTTCTCGTCATACATGCCTACGCGGTCCGCATCCCCGTCATTGGCGATGCCGACCGCACACCCGTCGCGCACGACAACACTCGCCAGTTCCTCTAGATTACGCTCGATGGGCTCCGGCGCCTGCCCCTCGAAGCTGGGATTAAGCGCATTGCGCAACTCAACGACGCGGTCCGCGCCCGCGAGCTTCGAGATGATACCCTGTCCGGCGCCAAACATGGCATCATGCGCAATCCGGATGCCTGAGGCGCGGATAGCATCGATGTCAAGCCGCTTCCGAAGCAGCTCGAGGTACTCTCCCGAAACATCTCGCAGCACGATGCGGCCGTCCTCGACGAGCGCGGCGAAGCTGGGCAGCGACGCCGGGATCTCGACCTTCCCCAACTCCGATTCCACCGCCTCAATCATCTCCGGCGTTGCCGGCCCACCGAAATGCGCCTTGATCTTGAATCCGCTGTACTCCGGCGGGTTGTGACTGGCCGTGATGACGATGCCGGCGCTTCTGCCGTACTCGAGGGTCGCCCAACTGATGGCAGGCGTCGTCGCGACGGCATCCGCGAACGTAACGTGCACTCCGGCCGACACGAAAACGCGTGCACTGTGCTCAGAAAACCGACGGCCGAGAAACCGCGTATCGTGACCGATCACAACACTGGGATGATCGCCGTACTGTCGTTTGAGCCAGCGCGCCGTTGCCATTGAAACGGCTGCGACATTATCAAAGGTGTAGGTGTCAGCGATTATCGCCCGCCAGCCGTCGGTGCCAAACTTGATCTCCGGATACGCCATCACGGAAGCCCCTCTTTCGGTTCGAACTGTGCCGCGACGAATATGATGCGGCCGCGACAAGGTATCAACTGCGCCCCAACCGCCCAGCTCGATTTCTCAAGAATTTGTGAGCTGCTTCTGGGATTCGGCAAACGTCCGACTCGAGATGGCCATCAGTTCGCGCGCATTCTGAAGTGACGTTTCGGTTATCTCCGCACCGCTCATCAGGGTCGCCACTTCCTCCGTGCGTTCGCGCTCCGAAAGTTTGCGTATCGAGGTCCGCGTTCTGTGGCCGGCAACCGTCTTCTCAACGGCGTAGTGGAAATCGGCCATGGCTGCGATCTGCGGCAGGTGCGTTATGGAGATGATCTGGTGGTTGGCGGCAAGAGCACGCAAACTCTCGCCGACTTTCTGTGAGATGACACCGGATATCCCCGTGTCGATTTCGTCGAACACAAGAATCGGGAAGGCCTCGTTTTTGGCCAGCACGGTCTTCAACGCCAGCATGATCCTACTGACCTCGCCGCCGGAAGCCACCTTCACCAGCGGCTTGACCTTCTCCCCGACGTTCGTGCTGATGAAAAACTCAGCGCGGTCTATTCCGTTTTCCGAAGCCTGGTATTTCGACGGAGTCGCACTCTCCCACTGCGACCAAACCCACCCGTCGTCGTCTTCGACCATCTCGGTCCGTGCCTCGAACATGGCGTTTTTCATGCCGAGCTTGGCCAGCTCGTCGACGATGGCTTGCTCCACCTGACGTGCCGCTTTAGTGCGACTCTCCGAGAGCCGGAAGGCAACTTCCGAAAGGGTTTCGCACCCCTCGCGATGGGCCTTCTCGAGTCGCGCGATCGCCGCATCGAAATTAATTGCAGAGTCGTGCTCCTTCCCGATGCGGGCGCGATGTTCGATGACGGCATCAACGGACCCGCCGTATTTCTTGGAGAGCCGCGCATATTCCGAAAGCCGGTCACGTATTTCCTGAAGGCGCTCCGGGTCGAAGTCGACCTCCCCGGTGTGCTCGGACAGGGAACGCGCAACCTCGTCGATGATCACCTTGGCGGATTCAAGCTCGGCGAACGTCTTGTCCATACCCTTGTTGATGCGGACAAGCTCCATAAAATCACGCATGGCCCGGCCCAGTCGATCGTAGATCGAGTCTTCGGCTTCATAGAGAAGCTGATACAGCCCGGCCGAGAGCTCCCTCAGACGCTCCGCGTTTTCGAGAACCTCGACTTCCAGTTGTAGCGCTTCTTCCTCACCGGCCACGGGCCCGACCGCGTCAATCTCCTCGATCTGAAACTCGTGCAATTCGCGGCGCGCGTGAAGATCGTCCTTTCGCTCGCGCATGCGGTCCAGTTCACTGCCAACGTTCCGCACTTTGCGATAAACGCGTCGGTATTCTTCTACGAGGTCGGTGAGGCCGCCGAAGTGATCCAGGAGATCCAGGTGCGTTTCGGTTCGGAGCAGCGACTGATGTTCATGCTGCCCGTGCAGGTCGAGAAGCTGGCTGGCTATGGCTTTCAAAGCCGTAGCTGTGGCTGGAGTGTCGTTTATAAACGCCCGACTTTGTGATTCCGTTATCTCGCGTCGCAGAACCAGCAGCGGGCGCCAATCGACCTGATGCTCCGCGAGCACACTTCGCACGGCCTGCAGATCGACCTGATCGAAAAATCCTTCTACGATCGACCTTTCAGCGCCACGGCGGATAACGTCCTTTTGCGCTCGTTCACCCAGGATGAGCTTAAGAGCACCGATGAGAATCGATTTACCTGCTCCCGTCTCGCCCGTAATGATGTTGAGGCCGGGACCGAAGCTGACCTTCAGATCCTCAATGAGGGCGTAGTCCGAAATGTGGAGGGAACGAAGCACTGACGACGGGTAGCCGCTGCCAATGAAGGCGCCGTGAAACAGGTTTTGGTAGGATGCGGGGTGGCAGCCGCAAGATACTGCACACCAAAGCCTATCGTCTAAAAACGACTGAAGTTAAGCCCCGTGGCAGTGTTTGTATTTCTTGCCGCTTCCGCAGGGACAAGGCTGATTGCGGCCGACGCGCTCAGCGACGACAACCGGCTGTTGTTTTGCCGTGGGGTCACGCTCACGTCCGGCCTCAGACGCGCCGCCCTCACCGACACCGTAACTGGGTGACGCCGACTCATGGCTCGCACGCGCCCTGGTCGGGTCCAGGCGACGCTTCGTCCGTGCCGGACGCGATGGACGACGTGCCGTCTGTCCATCGATCAGCGGACCGGCGCGGAAAACGAAAGACACGAACTCGCCGCTGATCTCGTCCATCATGGTCGCGAACAGCTTGAACGCTTCCATCTTATACTCGATCAGAGGATCTCGCTGCCCGAACGCCCGAAGTCCAATGCCCTCCTTCAATTCGTCGAGGTTACGCAAGTGCTCCGTCCACCGCGAATCGATAAAAGACAGTAGCGCGGAACGCTCCAACGCATCGTTGATCTCCTGGCCCTGCGTCTCAACCGTTTCGGCAACACTTGCGACCGCACGCATAACACGCCGGCCGTCAGTGAAGTCGACAAACACTCTTTCCGGCTTGTTCTCCTGCGGGCTTTCCACCAACTGCCGCATGCTTTCATAGAACGGACGAGCGAGCATTTCGCGCTTTCGGTCATAGAACTCGATCGCGGCCTCTATGACGCGGACAATGACGCCGTCCTCTCCGAGGTTGATAAACTCTTGCCGGTCAATCTCGAAATCGAGTGCCAGCGTCCGCAGCAGCTCCTCGTGCATCTCCTCGATCGAGCCCGGGCCATAATGCTGTCCGACAATTCCGGCGACGACATCCTCAAGCATCTCGAGAAGATCACCACGCAGGCGCTCGCCCTTCAGGGCGTGCAGTCGACGATCGTAAATAACCTGTCGCTGCGAATTCAGGACGTCGTCGTATTCGAGCTGGCGTTTTCGAATGGCGAAGTTGTTCTGCTCGACTTTCTTCTGTGCGCGCTCGATGCTCTTGTTGACCCACGGGTGCGTGATTACCTCGCCTTCTTCAACGCCCAGCCGATCCATGATCTTTGCCACGCGGTCCGAGCCGAATAGCCGCATCAAATTGTCTTCCAGCGAGACATAGAACTGACTCTCACCCGGATCGCCCTGACGTCCGGACCGCCCCCTCAACTGGAGGTCGATGCGGCGGCTTTCATGACGTTCAGTACCGAGTATAGCCAGCCCACCGGCTTCCACGACTCCCGGTCCGAGCTTGATGTCTGTACCGCGACCAGCCATGTTCGTGGCGATCGTGACGGCCTTCTTCTGTCCCGCCTCTGCAACGATCAGAGCTTCCGCCTTTGCGCGATCGCGCCGCGCGTTCAGAACGTTGTGAGGAATGCCCTGCCGCTGCAGCATCCGGCTCAGAGTCTCCGACACCTCGACTGTTGTCGTACCGACGAGCACTGGCTGACCCTTCTCGTGATAATCGTTGATTTTGTCGATGACGGCTGCATACTTCTCGCGAGTCGTCTTGAACACCAGGTCGTCGAGATCCAGCCGCCGGATCGGTTCGTTTGTCGGGATGACGACCACATCCATTTTATAGATCTTGTGGAATTCCTCCGACTCGGTTTCCGCCGTGCCGGTCATGCCCGACAGCTTGTTGTACATGCGGAAGTAGTTCTGCAGCGTGATCGTGGCATAGGTTTGCGTCGCCGCCTGCACTTTCACTTGCTCCTTCGCCTCGATCGCCTGGTGCAGACCGTCGGAGTAACGGCGGCCCGGCAACACGCGGCCTGTGTGCTGATCGACGATCATCACGCGCCCTTCCTGTACGATGTACTCGACGTCCTTTTCGTACAGTGTGTATGCCTTGAGCAGCTGCTCAATGGCGTGCAGCCGTTCTGCGCGCTCCGAGTACGTGTTGTAGAGCTCCAGCTTGCCCTCTTCGAGTTCCTTGCGCAGAAGCCGCCGGTCGTTCTCCAGCTTGTTCTGCGCCTTCTCCTCATCGAGGTCCTCGCTGTTCGTGTACTTCTCTTCCAGCTCTGCGGCTTTCTCCTCATACGTCTTCTCGAGATGCGCTACACCCTCACCGATATCCGGTAGCACAAACAAGTCTACTTCGAGCCCGGCCGTCTTTGAGATGAATTGACGGCCCTTCTCTGTCATCTCGATGGAGTGCTGCTTCTCGTCGAGTGCGAAGTACAGTTCCTCATCCACGAACGGCATGTTCTTCGCGTTGTCCTGTAGATAAAAGAACTCTGTCTTCTGCAGCAGCGGCGACACCCCCGGCTCGCCAACAAGCTTACGCAGCTTCTTATTCTTCTGAAATCCGCGATTGGATCGCAGCAGCGCAAGGCCGGCGTCACTTTCCAAGTCCGTCACACGCTTTCGGTCGCCTGCAGCTTCAGCGGCATCTCGCTCCTGCAGCAAGCGTTCCGCCTCCGCGACAAGCTGTCCGACGAGCTTCTTCTGCGCAAAGACAAGTTTGTCCACCGGCTGGCGAAGCTCCATGAACCGATTCTCGTCGGCCTGTGGGACCGGACCCGAGATGATCAGTGGCGTGCGCGCCTCGTCTACCAGCACGGAGTCGACTTCGTCGACGATCGCAAAATGGTGATGGCGCTGTACGAGCTGGTCCGGATCTACGACAAACGAGTTGTCTCGCAGATAGTCGAAACCGAACTCGTTGTTCGTGCCGTACGCGATGTCTGACTGGTACGCGGCGCGACGGCCCGGAGAATGCGGCTCGTGACGATCAATGACATCCACCGTGAGCCCCAGAAACTCGAAGATCGGCCCCATCCACTCAGCGTCACGCTCGGCCAGATACGGGTTGACGGTCACAACGTGCACGCCGCGCCCGGTAAGTGCATTCAGATAGACCGGCATGACCGCAACAAGCGTCTTGCCTTCACCGGTCTTCATCTCAGCGATGCGGCCCTGGTGCAGTACGACGCCGCCAAGAAGCTGCACGTCGTACGGCACCATCTCCCACTTGATGGTCTGGCCGCCTGCCTCCCACTCCTTGCCGACCATCCGCCGGCAAGTTTCCTTTACGACGGCAAACGCCTCCGGGAGCATTTCATCCAGCTGATCATCCACCGTCTCCAGCCACTGCTCAGCCAGATCATCCAGGCGCTCGTACAGCGCAAGACGCTGATCAAGGTCAAGTTGCCCGTCGTGAGCCTGCTGTCCGTTGCCGCTGACCACGGCCGCCGGCGCCCGTTTCAGGTCCTTCCGAATCTTCTCCTGCTCGGCTTCGATCTCCGCGACTGCCTTGCGAATCCGGGACTTGAATTCGTCAGTCTTCGCCTGGAGCTGCTCATCGGAGAGCAGCTTCATCTTTGTCTCGAACGATTTGATCTCTTCGACGA
The DNA here is from genome assembly GCA_041589075.1 of Rhodothermales bacterium. GTDB lineage: Bacteria > Bacteroidota > Rhodothermia > Rhodothermales > JABDKH01 > JBFHWK01. The sequence continues at coordinate 9,280 of JBFHWK010000037.1, read as the reverse complement.
CTGGCCAGAGCGCTTTCATTGAGCGCTCATTGCTGTCACCGAAAACCTTCTTGAGTATGTCCAGCATGATGGATCTTCCGTCCGGGGGTCAAGTGATATGACACATCGTCCGGTACCGGGAAATAATGGCCGTCGGATACTCCATGGCGGACCCGACGACCGGTGCAATACAGCAATTTTCGATGGGAAAGGTGTCGAACAAAAAGCGGTCCAAGACCTCTGAAAGCCGCCGTCTGTCACGCAGGGTACAGGCATCCGTTCCCGTGAAGCAGGGATTTCGGATAGTTTTTGCCCGGCCGGCCTGGCCACGTGTGAAGAACCAGAACCGCCAAATGACTGTATGACACCCGTTGCCCCGACCCGGTATCGCAAACCGCCTTTGCCACATCACAGAATTTGCCGATACTCACCCCGCACCCCCCGTTTCTAGTCTCATGCGCAGTCCGCGAAGTGTAGTTCTGATCGTCGGCCTATCTCTCCTGCCGATTGCGGGAGGTGCGTCAGCTCAGGCCGACCGCGTAACGGGTTTCGCCTTCCTCCGAATGGACCCGTCCGCCAGGGGAGCGGCATTGGCCGGCTCCTTAGGTGCCATTTACGACGACGACGTCAACACTTTCTACTACAATCCCGCCCTACTTAACGGACGTATGTCGGGTGCGGTGTCTCTGTCGTATCTAAACCACCTCGCCGACATCAACGCCGGTTTTCTGTCCTACGCGCGAGACTTCGAGGGTGTGGCCACCGTCGCCGCAGGTGTTCGATTTCTCAGTTGGGGCTCGTTCGAGCGAGCCAACGAGTTTGGGGAGAGAGACGGTACGTTCTCAGCATCCGACGTTGCGCTGACCGTCGGAGCAGCACGCGCATACAACGAGCGGTTGCGTTATGGTGTGAATCTCCATGTAATCTACTCGTCGATCGAATCGTTCAACGCTTCCGCAATCGCCATCGATGTGGGTGGCGCGTACGTTGTGCCCGAATCCGACTTCGTTGCCAGCGTCACAATTAGCAATGCCGGCGTAACGCTGAGCTCCTTTGGAGAGACGTCGGATGATTTACCTTTCGATGTTCGGCTTGCTGTGTCAAAGAGGCTCGCGCACTTGCCGCTGACGGTCACCGTAACGGCCTTCGACCTCCAAAACCTTGGCGACCCACCGGCGGATGCTTCAGGCGTTAGCAGCCTTTTCCAGTACATCACGATGGCCGGCGAACTTCATTTCGGTCCTGCCTTTCGCATGCGCATCGGTTACAATCACCGCAAACACGAATCACTCCGGCAAAAGAGCCGTCTCGACTTTGCCGGTCTTGGTATCGGAGCGGGCATAATGGTGCGCAATATCCGCTTCGATTACGCCTACAACTCCTGGTCATCGCTCGGCGGACTGAACCAACTGACGATCGGAACAACGCTGTGACGCGCCGCGTGATGCGCGCGCATTAGTTATCCGTTCCCCTGCAGAAGGCGCTGCTTCTTGTAGTAGATCATCGTCGTGTCGAGCGTGCCGTGTCGCATACGCGAACGGACCTGTTCGACGTCCATTCCTTCGTTCAGCCAGATAACTGCGGCCGTGTGGGTCAGGCTGTGCGGCGTGATACCGGGGCGCTTCAGACCGGCTTTCTTCAGATAGATATTGATCCGATTACGGACCGATCGCGTATTCAGTCGCTCGCCGTCGGAGCGATGGCCGTGTGATACGACCAGCGGGTCCTCGGGGCGGAGACGATCCCGCTGATCGAGATAGGCTTGCAGCTTGTTCATCACCGGCGGATCGAGGGGCACCGACTGGTCCTTGACGGTACGACCCTTTCCCTGCACACGCAGATAGCGCCCCATGAGTGTGTGCTCCAGATCTTGTACGTCCGCGCGAACAACTTCGATTTCACTCAACCCGGCGTAGAGCATGAGATAGATGATCGCCGCATCCCTCACCCCGATCGTCGTCGAAGCGTCCAGCACTTCGAGAAGCGATTCGATCTCCGCCTTTTTCAGAACGGCGCGCGAGTGGCTGGATGGCCGGCGGTTACCCTTCACTTTTCGTGCCGGGTTTTCATCCAGCAAGCCAATGTCAACGAGATACTGACACAGCCGCCTAACCGCCGTCAGGTAGGTGGACACGGACACCTCATGAAGACCTCGGGTCTCCATCAGGTACTGCTTGTACCGCTCGACACCGTCAGGGGTGAAACGAAATCGTGCTCGCTCCAGGACAAACCACCGCTCGAACTCGTTCAGTGACCGCCTGTACGTGCCAACCGTCGCCGGGCTCTTTTCGCGCAAGTACTCGCGAATGAAGTCGTCGATACGCCGCCGGAGTTCGGCCGTTGACAAAGTCAGTTGCCGACGTTTGTCACCCGCGGACCCCTGCGAGGGTCTCGAGGATTGTACGCCCATGTATCCCGCCGGAGTGGTTGCTTGCTTGCGGATCGTGACGGCTGCCCCACGCGATCGCGGGGCGCAAAGTGACAATAGGATACGGAATGGATTACAATAACGGAAATCAAGAGACGGGAACCGGCATCCACACGGACGACCGGAAATCTACCACCGATCAGACCTCCGAGTCGACGTCGTAGCCTTCAAGCTCCTCAATGAGCCGGTGCAGAAACGAGGAGGCCATCGCCCCATCAATGATCCGGTGATCGTACGTCAACGACATGTACATCATGTGCCGAATGGCGATCACATCACCGAGCTCCTCGTCCTCGAGAACGACAGGCCGTTTCTTGATTGCACCGGTGGCAAGAATTGCGACCTGCGGCTGCGGAATAATCGGTGTGCCCATCAGCGAACCGAGCGAGCCGATGTTCGTCACCGTAAACGTACCGCCCTGAAGATCATCCGGCTGCAGTTGTTTGCTGCGGGCCCGATCGGCGAGCTGCGAGGCGGCGCGAGCCAGACCCGCGATACTCTTGTCCCCCGCGTTGCGAATAACGGGCACGACCAGCCCGGTCTTTCCGATTGCCACGGCGATACCCACATGTATGTCGCGCTTGACGATGATGTTGTCACCCTCGACGGACGAGTTTAGGAGCGGGTGCTCGCGAAGTGACTCGACGGCAGCCTGGACAAAGAACGGCGTGTACGTAAGCTTGACGCCTTCCCGTTCCTCGAAAGAGACCTTGCGCGCTTCCCGCAGACGCACAAGCCCGGTAACATCCACCTCTGCAAAGGACGTCACGTGTGCGGATGTCCGCTTGGACTCGATCATGTGGTGTGCGATGATCTGCCGCATGCGATCCATCTTGATGATCTCGGTCCGCCCGGGTCCGGGCTCCACCCCCTGGGGTACTGCGGCCCTGGCTGTCGTCGATGCCGCGACAGGCGGCACGGCCGGCGCTGCTTTGCGGCGCTCCAGATACGCCACCAGATCCCTCTTTGTGATGCGGCCGCCGTGACCCGTCCCCTCGACGCTTTCCAATTCTTGCATCGAAAGACCTTCCTTCTCGGCCATCGACCGCACCAGCGGTGAGAAGAACCGACCATCCGATCCCGTGCGTGTCAGCACGCGGGCGCCCGCGTCCGTCGCTGCAAGCGGCACTCCGGCCGCCTCCGACGCGGGTACCGAGGGCACGTCTGAGGGTGGGGCTTGCGCCTTTGTAGCGGCCTCCGATCGAACCGGCGCACTGCTACCGATGCGGGCCAGCAGCGTACCGACCTCGACCGTCTCGCCCTCCGGCACCAATATCTCCTGCACGATTCCGGCCGCCGGCGAGGGAATCTCCGTGTCGACCTTGTCGGTTGCGATCTCCAGAAGGGTCTCGTCGAGTTCGACAGATTCGCCCGGTTTCTTGTGCCACGCTATGATGGTTCCCTCGATGATGCTTTCGCCCATCTTGGGCATGATGACTTCAACCGAGTCACCGTTCGCGCTACCCGTCGACCCTTCAGAGCGATCCGCCGACGCTTCGACCGGCACTTCCACAATCTTCTCGGATCCAGCCCGACCGTCACCGGCCGCCTCTACAGTTTCCGTCACTGGTTCATCGGAAGTGCGCACCTCTTTGGACGGTTGGGGCGCAACAACGGCCGCGTCCACGTCGGTCTCGATCACAGCGATCGCCGTGCCGACGTCCACGGTAGCGCCCTCCTCCACCAGCAGCTCGACAACGACACCCGATTCCGGCGCCGGTACGTCGGTGTCGACCTTGTCCGTGCCGATTTCAAGCAGCGTCTCATCCTGCTCTACCGCATCACCGGGCTTTTTGTGCCAGGCGATAACGGTGCCTTCCGTGATACTCTCGCCCATCTGGGGCATCGTTACTTCGACTTTCGCCATGGCGTCGTAGGATGAAAAGCGTGCTTTTCGGGTTTACATACGAGACCTGTCAATATACGGATCGGTCACCTCGCGGGGGTGCCGTTTAGTGTCTGCGATGTACTGCCCAATGCCCGAAAAGTTGACGCCCGTTCTGCAGCAATCCTCACAAAACCGCCAGCGATCACAGACATGAAGAAAGGCCCGGACAGCGTGCTGTCCGGGCCCGTCCGTCGAAACCTGATCGAGCTCAGGCAATCAATGGAGCGATGACCAGAGCAACCACGGCGATCAGCTTGATGAGGATGTTCAGGCTCGGGCCGCTCGTGTCCTTGAGCGGATCTCCAACCGTGTCACCGACGACGGCCGCTTTGTGCGCGTCACTGCCCTTGGCGTACTCCACGCCCTCGATCGTAATCGTGCCTTCGATTCGTTTCTTGGCGTTGTCCCACGCACCGCCGGCATTCGCCTGAAAGATGGCGAGCAGTACGCCGGAGACTGTCACGCCGGCGAGCAACCCGCCTAGCATATCTTTGCTGATGAATCCGATGGCCACGGGCACTGCTAGCGCCAGCAGACCTGGCGCGACCATCTCGCGGATTGCCGCTTGCGTAGATATATCAACGCATCGAGCATACTCAGCCTTGGCCGTGCCCTCGCGGAGGCCCTCGATTTCACGGAACTGCCGCCCGACTTCCTTGATCATCTCTCCGGCGGCCCGTCCAACGGCGCCCATGGCCATGGCGCTGAACACATAGGGCAACATCGCTCCGATCAGCACGCCGGCAAGAATCGGCGGCTGTGACACGTCGATCGTCCGCACACCCGCTTGCTGCATGAATGCCGCAAAGAGACCAAGGGCCGTCAGGGCCGCAGACCCGATGGCAAAGCCCTTCCCGATCGCCGCTGTCGTGTTGCCGACCGCGTCGAGATTGTCTGTGCGCCGCCGCACTTCGGGCGGGAGCTGGGACATCTCCGCAATGCCGCCCGCATTATCCGAGATCGGACCATATGCATCTACGGCAAGCTGGATTCCCGTTACGGAGAGCATCCCTACTGCGGCAATCGCAATTCCATACAAACCCGCGAACGTGTACGCACCGATAATGCCGAGTGCCAAGATCACGGCCGGAATGCCGGTCGAATACATGCCGACACCAAGACCGGAGATAATGTTCGTTGCCGCTCCTGTGATGCTTTGTGTGGCGATACCCAGCGTGGGGCGATTGTGGGTCGAGGTATAGTACTCGGTCACAAGACCGATGAGCGTTCCGGCGACAAGGCCGATCAGCACGGCCCAGAAGACACCCAATGACGTATAGTCCGTGAACGGGCTGATGGCGCTTTCGTAAATCCAGCTTTCAGGCAGCATCCATCGAATAATGAAGTACGAGAGGACCGCCATCAGACCGGCCGCACCGAACTCACCGATGTTCAACGCCTTCTGCGGATTACCTCCCTCCTTGACCTTCACAAAGAAGGATCCGGCGATCGACACGAGAATGCCGATGCCGGCCAGAACCAGTGGCAACAGAACTGCCGCTAGGCCGCTAACCTCACCCGTGGCCGCAAAGCCGGCACTGAAGGCAGCGCCAAGGACCATCGTCCCAATGATCGATCCGACGTAGCTTTCGAAAAGGTCCGCGCCCATGCCGGCGACGTCTCCCACGTTGTCTCCTACATTGTCCGCGATGGTAGCCGGGTTGCGCGGGTCGTCTTCGGGAATGCCCTCATAGACCTTGCCCGCAAGATCAGCACCCACGTCGGCCGCTTTGGTATAGATTCCTCCGCCGACGCGCGCAAAGAGAGCGATCGAGGATGCACCCAGCGAGAAGCCCGAAATCACGTTGATGATTCGCACGTGATCCCACGTCGTAAAATTGTCGTAGATCAGAAACAGCACGCTCAGTCCGAGCACACCGAGGCCAACCACGCTGAGACCCATCACGAGTCCTCCCGAGAACGCGACATTCAGCGCAGGCCCGAGCCCGGTTCGTGCTGCCTGGGTCGTACGTACGTTCGCCTTTGTTGCAACCGTCATTCCGATAAAACCGGCGGTGCCGGAACACAACGCTCCGGCCGCAAACGAGACCGCGATCAGCCACGAAGATCCGGCCTGCGTGGCGTTCGCAAATGCCAAGAGCGCTGCAACGGCTAGAACGAAGAAGACGAGCACCCGATACTCCCGGCGCAGGAACGCCCGAGCACCGTCAGCGATGTTACTCGCGATCTCCTGCATTACTTCGGTGCCGGCGTCTTGCTTGCTGATCCAGCGCGTGCGGGTAAACGCATACAACAGGGCGAGCAACCCAGTAATGGGGACGAGATAGGTTATCGTTGTGCTGTCCATAGAGTCATTCGGGTCGTTGGGGTGGAGACGCAGGAGGGCACCGGGATTGCGCCAACCGGACGGTCCATCAATTGTGTCGGGCAAACAAAAAAGCCTCGCAATACGGAGGCAGCCGTGCCGGGCTCATCGCGGAGAAGGAGTCCGATACGTAGCCTTCAAAATATCGTCCGTGTTCGCCCGTTCACAGCGCTTAACGCATTTTTCTAATCGGCCGAGGTTTTGCGATTAAACCGGTTCATCGCCGTTTCGATACCATCGGTCACAAACGTCAAGGCGGCGTCGACAGCCCACGTGACTGTGTCCTCCACCATGGGCAACTCCTCGTTGTCGAACGGTGACAGCACGTAATCCGATTGGCCTCCACGCCCGAAGCCTTTGCCGATCCCCATTCGCAGCCTTGGAAATGCATCGCTGCCCGCACGCTCGGCAATGTCCTCGATACCGTTGTGCCCTCCGGAACCGCCGCCCGCCCTGAGCCGGATGTCTCCCAGCGCGAGGTGGATGTCGTCCACGATGATGAGGATCTCGGCCGGCGTCAGCTTGTAGCGTCGCATCAGTGGCACGACGGCGGATCCACTGCGATTCATGAACGTCGTCGGTTTCGCGACAGCGAGTGACCGGCCTCGCCACGACCCCTCGCCGAAGACGGCGTTATGCTTGTGCGTGTCGAACGAGATGCGGCAGCGCTTGGCGAGGCGGTCCGCTACGACAAAGCCGATGTTGTGACGGGTATCGGCGTACTCCACACCGGGGTTTCCCAGGCCGACAATCAGACGCGTAGATGCCGGCATGGACTCGGCGGTGCCAGGTTCTTCTCGGAATAGCCGTCTCAAGATCCGGGAGACGGTGCCGGCCATCACTCTTCCTTCTTCTGTTCCTTCGCGGGCTCGCCGGCGGCGGGTGGCGCTTCGCCCTCGGGTGCACCTTCTGCGAGTGGTGCTTCGCCCTCCGGAAGCTCGCCTTCAACGACCTCTACAACCGGCTCCAACTCAACCTTGCGCACGAAGCAGGTGACGATGGACTGGTTTGCCGCCGTCACGAACTCCACACCGGGCACAGAGATATCGGAGACATGGATCGTGTCGCCGATCTCCAGATCCGAGATGTCGACGGCGATGTGTTCCGGGATGTCTTTCGGGAGCGCCTCAATATCGATCTCGTGGACGATGACCTGGATATCGCCGCCTTCCAGTTGACCTTTCGCTTTGCCTACGATCTGTACCGGGATCGAGAGTTCGATCTTCTCGCCCGCACGCAGCAACTGGAAATCGGCATGTGTCAGAGCCTCGGACACGGGGTTGAACTCCACATCTTTCAAGATGCAGTCGTACACCTGGGAGTCCAGTTTCACTTCCACGCGGTAGCGCTCGTCCGTGTAGACGAGACCGTGCAGATCGAGCGCCGACACCTGAAAAGATACCGTTTCGGCATCGTGACCGTACAAAACGCATGGAACGTTACCGGCCCGCCTGACCGCACGCGAAGCCTTCTTGCCAACCTCTCTCGGTTGCGCCTTTATCTTAACCGTGTTCATCGTCTAATGTGTTTGCCTTGCCGAGGCCGGTCTCTCCGGCGGTTACGGAACGAACAGCGTCGACACCGACGCGTCGCGTGAGATTCGACTGATCGCATCCGCGAAGATTTCCGCGACACTGACGACCTCGATCCGATCTGAGGGTCGCTTCAGCGGCACCGTATCCGTCACGGCCAGCCGGCTGATTTCCGAGCTTTCGATGCGCTCGTATGCCGGACCGGAGAGGAGCGGATGCGTACAGGCCGCCATGATCTCGAGTGCGCCGGCTTCCTTGAGTGCTTTCGCGCTACTGGTCAGCGTACCGGCCGTGTCGATGATATCGTCGATCAGAAGCACGTTCATGCCCTCAACCTCACCGATGATATTCATCACTTCGGCCTCGTTCTGACGTGGACGACGTTTGTCGACGACAGCAAGTTCTGCATCAAGGCGCTTGGCATAGGCCCGCGCGATCTTGAGCGCACCCACGTCCGGCGCAACAACGACAAGATTAGAAAGATCGATCTCCTTGAAGTAGTCGATGAAAACAGCGGATCCGTAGAGATGATCCACCGGCACGTCGAAGAAACCCTGAATTTGGGAGGCATGCAGGTCCATCGTCAGCACGCGATCGATGCCGGCTGTCGTGAGCATGTTCGCCATCAGTTTCGAGGCGATCGAGACTCTGGGCTGATCCTTCCTTTCCTGTCTGCCGTACCCGAAATAAGGGATTACGGCCGTCACGCGAGCGGCAGAAGCTCGTTTGGCCGCATCGATCATCAGTAACAGCTCGATCCAGTTGTCGCCGCCCGGCTGCGTGCTCTGGACGATGAACAGGTCGGTACCGCGAATCGACTCATCGTACCGGACGTAGATCTCACCGTCAGCGAAGTTCTGGATCGTAACCTGGCCGAGCTGGATCCCGAACGTATCGGCGATCGCACGTCCGAGGGCCGGGTTGGACCTGCCGGAGAATATTGTAATCGGGTTGTCCTTTTGGGACGTGAGCATAGTTCTAGCCGTCCTTCCGGCCGCGTTCACTTCCTTCTTCCAGAGGGCGATCCATCGGAAACCCCGCCAGCCTCAGCGGTCTGGCTGCCCGGGGAGGATTCGAACCTCCACATACGGCTCCAAAGGCCGCTGTCCTGCCATTAGACGACCGGG
>JBFHWK010000036.1:0-17806 GCA_041589075.1 Rhodothermales bacterium | reverse complement strand
TTACCAAACCATCCGAGGTCACCGCCCTGTCTTGCAGACTGGGGATCGTCAGAGAGGCTGCCGGCGAGCGTGGCGAAGTCTTCGCCGCCGCGTATCCGATCTCTAACAGATGCGATCAGGTCGCGGGCCTCACGCCGCCGCTGCTCGTCACCCTCGGCCGCCCTGATCAGTATGTGGCGGGCTCGAACCGTTAGCTCCTCGGCCTTTCGAATGTCCAATACCTTGATAAGGTGCATCTCGCCGCCGGAGACGATCGGTCCAACAACGGCCCCGACCCTTGCGTTGCGGAACGCCGCTTCCGCGACGGGCGCGTCGAGCTCACCACGCGAGAAGTAGGCATCCGCAAACGGCCGTTCGGAAAAGTTCTGCGCTAGGAAAAGGGAGTCGTTCTCAGCGGCTTCAAAGCGCGGTTTGATCCGTTCCAGCTCGTCACGAACGGCCGCTGAGTCCTCAGCCGTCGGTGCCTTCGATACTTTCACGAAGGCCAGCGTGTACGACCGCTTGCGCTCGAAGTCAGCCTTGCTGTCGTCGTAATATCGGCGCAGGTCGCGATCCGAAACGCTGATTGCCGAGTCTGGGACGAGTGCATAGGGTAGCGCAACAAAATCGACAGCAACGCGCGCATTTTGTCTCCGATATTCGTCTAGGACCTCGGCTTCGGAAACACGTACTGTGGCATCTATGAGTCGATCGAGCTTCTCCCGCCGTCGTTCCGCACGGAGATAATCTTCAATTCGAATCAGATCCTCACGCGCGTCCGGGTTTTCAATAAAGTTGCGCAACACGGCCTGGTCGACATTTCCCTCGCCATCTCCGAAGAACGTGCGAATGATCTGGTGAGGTTCGTCACCGAGAACCATCTGCCGGACTTCCTCATCGGTAACCTGGATTCCAATTCGATTCATCTCTTGCTCGCGCAGCCTGTCTTCAACCAGTTGGTCGAAAACACGGTCGCGCTCGGCGTCGAGTACCTGCGGGGGCATGGACTCGCCCGTGCGCTGCCTGTACGCTTCGATCTGGTTATTTACGAAGCGATTGTACTCGTCCAACGTCACGTCCTGGCCATTGACCTTCGCGATCACGTTACCGGTCGTGCCGATAACGTCGAATACGTTGGTGTCCTGCAACATGAAAATGACGCCGAAAGCGACAACGAGAATCCACAGGACGGCTCCCGTGTTGTCTCGCATCTTCGTCATGACGCCCATGGTGTCCTACCTCGAAGAAGCTGAAGAAAAACTGTGGCCCGCAACCGTTGGGACCTGCCTTCACATGGCGGCTGAGACGGGGATGGCGGACCTGCCGACTGTGGGCTGAAGCAGTAAAATATACCGTGCGAGTGACCAATTGTTTTGGGTTTCGCACAAGCTTAACGCCGCCCGCGGGAGGCTTACGGCCTGTTGATCAGGCCGCGATAACGCCTACGCAGCTTTGGACTGCGATTTCTTAAGTCTGGCACGCAAGGTCTTGAGGACCTTACCGAGGATCTGTGAGATGCGAGCCTCTGTCAAGTCAAGCAGCGCTGCGATCTCACGCAGGGTAAGGTTCTCGTAATAGTACAGCGCGAGGATTGTCTGCTCGCGCTCCGCTAGATCCTTGATCAAAGTCCCGATGTAGTCGTGCAGCGAGTCCCGGTCGACGCGTTCAAAGGCCACCAGTGTCTCCTCGTTCGGAATAGTCTCGAGCACGGTTTGTTCGCCATCACTGTCGGTCGGTGCGTGCAGTGAGAGAGCGAAACGGCATTGCGCATCGCGCAGCAGCGTGTGGTATTCGACGAGCGTCATCTCAAGATAGGCAGCCACGTCGTGATCGCTTGGTTCGGCCGACATTTCTTGTCGAAGAGTGTCAATGGCTTTCTGTGCCTCGGCCAGACGTCGACGGCGCTCGCGCGGAAGCGCGTCGATGGATCGCAGATAGTCCACCAGGGCCCCGCGAATCCTGCCGTATGCGTATGACACGAACGGCGTACCACGCGTGGGGTCGTAGCCATTGAGCGCTTGAAGCAGACCGAGTAGTCCAACGTTCTCAAGATCCTCTCGGGCGGCGAGTGGATGGTCGGGAACACTCAACCTTCCGACGACCGAACGTACCAGTGGAACGGCCGCCACAACGACCGCCTCGCGGTTGTTCGGATTGTTATCGTTGGCATACTCTACGGCGAGGCTTTGCAGATCCTGAGACATGCTTGTGCGATTTTGGTTGGCGATTTATGAGGAGTCGGGCGAGCAGGGATCAAGCGGCAAGAGCGCCTGTATCGTCCTCCAATCCCTGAGTGTGAACTGTAGGCGGCAGCGTGTGTCGCGGCTGGTTCGACCGCGCGATCGCCCGGATCGCGAGATCGCTGATAAGCATGATGAAGAAGAGGGCAGCCGCTGATGCGAGGCCACGATAGACCGAAAGTTCGAGCGCGACTTCACTCGTGACATTGCTGACGAATGTCAGGATGCCGACGAGTCCGCTGAACTGAATTGAGAGAGCACGCATTCGAGAACGACTCTGGTGGGATGCTTCCGAGATTCGCCGGACGCCTTTCCAAGGAGCATGCCACACGGCCGTCGGCCCGTTGCTCCATGCCACCGAATCGGTATCGGCCGTCACGGCGCCTCTGATAAGCGCGGCGGGCAAGTGTGCGGGAGGGCGCCGCCGAAACCCTGTTTTCAGCCGGGATCCAGCCGGTTATCGCTACGCGCCGATGATGGGTCTCTTTCCGATACAGAGTCCGGGTGAGGTGACCGAGGCTCTGAAACACGTCGCAAGCAACAGTGCACCGGCCCCATTCGGGACCGTTTCCGTAGGAAAAACCTACCGTCGACCGGCAAAAAGATGCCGCCAAATCCACGAATAACGTCGGCCCAATCCCGGCGTGGATGTGCGTGTCGGCACTGGACCAAATGCCGTCTCTAATCCCTATCTTTCCGTGTCGGGCGTGTGTTCCCGCGCTCCCCGATGACAGGCCAACCAGTAAATGTCCCACCCCATGGACCGTGTACCCCACATCCTGTTCGTCGATGACGAACTGATGCTTCAAAAGGTTTTTGACCGCCTAGTGAGCCGCAACAACATGAAGGTCACGTGTTGTTCCAGCGCGGTTCAAGCAGTCGATGAGTTGAAAGAACAGGACTTCGACCTGGTAGTGACCGATTTCATGATGCCCGACATGGACGGCCTGGAACTGCTCGCCCACATCCGTGAGGAGTATCCTGATCTTGGGGTGATCATGATCACGGCACATGCAAACGTGCAGCACGCCGTCAGAACCATGCAGGCGGGCGCGATCGATTACATAGCAAAACCATTTCAGCCCGACATCCTGATCGAACGCGTACGCAACGTTCTTCAGAGGGCGGACGTCTCCGGTCAGAAGATCGCAAAGACGTCAGGTCGAGATCGCAGGAAGCGTGTAGGTGTTCGTTTCATTGGCGAACACCCTTCGGTTTTGAAGCTGCTTGAAGTGATACCCAAAGTGAGCAGCAACAACGCCCCGGTGTTCATTCAAGGGGAATCCGGTACCGGAAAGGAAATACTCGCCCGACTTATTCATCAGAACAGTAATCGCTCAGAGGGACCTTTTGTCGCTGTTAACTGCGCGAACCTTCCACGTGAGCTGGTTGAAAGCCACCTGTTCGGTCACCGAAAGGGGGCCTTTACAGGAGCAATCGAAGATATGACCGGTGCCTTCGAACGCGCCGACGGCGGAACACTCCTGTTGGACGAGATCACGGAAATCGAGCTGTCGCTGCAAGCGAAACTCCTTCGTGTACTGCAGGAAAATGAGATCCAGAAAGTTGGGGCCGCCGAGACGAAGAAAGTGGACGTCCGAGTGATCGCGACCAGCAACCGAGTGTTGTCCGACGCAATTAACAACGGAGATTTTCGAGAAGACCTCTTCTTCCGACTGTCGGTGTTTCCACTTAACGGGATCCCTCTCAGAGAAAGGATTTCGGACGTACCCGTCCTCACGAAGCATTTCATCTCGAAGTACTGTGACCTTTACGGCTTACCGCCGAAGAGAGTGGATAAAGAGTTGATGGCCGAGTTTCAGGCTTATTCCTGGCCGGGCAATGTGCGCCAACTCGAGAACATGGTGCAGCGCGGCGTAATTCTCTCTGCGGACAGGGACCAGATTCAGGCGGACGATGTCTTCGACACATTCTTTAGTGATGCGCGCGGGTCATCGGGCAACGGTGTCGAGATGCCGTTCAGTGCACATACTATCGAGGATATGGAGCGGCTAATGATCCTGCAGGCGCTCGAGGAGACCAACAACAATCAGCAGCTGGCAGCCCGGCGTCTTGGTATCAGTGCGCGCACCATTCGCAACAAACTGAAGAAGTATCGGGAAGAGGGACATATTTCCTGAGATTGGGGCTGACGCGTCTGTTAGTGGAGAGGCTTGGGGCGGCTGGATTGACGTGCTGGCGTCCCGATACTGCCTTTTTCCGGTTCTGGCCCCAATCGCTGGTTTTTGGCACGGTTACGGCGGTAGCTGCCGGCTCACCAGAACCATCCGGCAACCACCGTGATACCGAAGCACCAGGATCCCGCAGGTGACCCTCATTCCAAAGCGGATGAGGGGGAGTTCATCGTGCCGGTCAGCGCTGCGCCGTCGGCTTTCGTGGATACGACCGATTACGTCGTCCAGCTCGAGACGCCGCAAGATTCTGTGGACCCCGAGGAGGCCCCTGTGCCTGCCGAAGCAGACGTGGAAGCGACCGAATCGCCCCAGACGCTGCGAAAAGCCGCATGAGATCGCGTCTGTGCGGTATATAAACGGACACGGCCCCCGGTAGTACCGGAGGCCGTGTGCCGGACGGTTCGCCATACCGTCATACCCAGGGAAGTATTATCGCCAGAACCATTCCCGTGGGATTCCCGGCAGATGCCGGGGTCGCATGCCGCTGACCCTGTACGTATCGCCAGCCCGGCCCGGAAACTTAAAAGGCGTGCGGAAAAAAATTCCGCACGCCCAGCTTCTCCGGAAAAACGTACTTGCCGCACTAGGCCGCCAACCCCAGTGCACCCGGACTGGTCAGGTTTCGTGCTTCCTCGAGTTCTCCCTCACGAATGCACAGTGCCACTAGTCTGCGTCGCAGCAGCTGGCTCTCGGGTGCGGCTTCGTAGGCCGTTCGGTAGAGGGGCAGCGCCTCTTTCGTCCATCCGTTTTGGACGAAGGTCTGCAAAAGTTCGTCCGCGAGGTCGACAGGCCGGTCCTCGATCAGCAGTGAAGCCACAGCAACCGCGTCCTGTGGGCGTCCTCGATACAGGGCCAGCCGAAACCAGTCCTCCTGGATCTGCGGAGGCATAGTGGCGACACCTTTGGGGTACGCAGTTGTCAGATGGTCGGCAACCTGCTCCCAATCACCGAGCAACCAGGACCAGGACGCCAGCCACGTGTGCTTCAGTTCGTTGGAAAGTGGTGCGTCCCAAAGGGGTACAGGCCCGGGGTCGACAGTCGTCAGATGCATGTATGCGGCTTTATAGGCCTGTTTCAAATGTAGCACGTGAAGGAGCACACGATGCCCTGACCACTGGTTGGGGAAGAGGTCGAGTGCCTTGCCGGCGGTCCGCTTGGCCCGGTCGGTTTTGCCCATCAGAAGCTCAGCGTTTGCCAATGCAATCAAAAGGGCCGACCGCTCCTCGGAACTAAACAGACGTTGACCGTCCAGCTCGGCGGCGATCAGACCCGCCGCGATCCGATAATCTTTTTCTTCAATAGCCTTCCAGATGGGTGCCAATGCAGGAAAAGGAAGTTTGGGCTGATCGAACGAGCGCGTGCTAAGGCGATAGCTAGCCAGGTAAGCCTGGTTGTTCGCCGGCTGGATCGGGTAGATCATGGCGATGCATCATGTAGTGGATGTTTTCGGCCGGCGGGATCGGCCGACTCGGGATTCCTTCGGAAATGCAAGAGGTGCGCCAATCACCGCGGACAGACCGGAGTCCGGTTCACGAATCTTAAGTATGTAGCGCGTAACACATTGTGCTGCAAATACTTAACCTGTTAAGTTACGGCGCTTGATAAATTTGGTTTGTTTGAGGCTCGGGGTTTGACATGGACCCCTGCATCACCGGGTACGGAAATCTGTTCCGCTCTTCGAAAATGATTCCCGTGATGACGATTTGCACCAGGGCTGAACCTGAGAATTCCGTGGTCCCAAGTACGATCATCTGACCTTAACGTCGGCGCCGCCGAGCCGATAAATTCGATGTCTCGGTGCGCGAGTCACTTCTACAGTCGACCTACCCATCCATCAGAACTACACCGCACATGTCCGACCTCGATAGAGGCACTCGCTGGCAGACCGGCTCTGACGCCGGCCGTGAGCCATCCCGTTCCGACGCATCCAACGGTTCCAACAGAGCGGTTTCCGACAAGGGTTCGTTCTCGCCTCTCGATCTTCGTGATCGCGTGGTCATCAAGTTACTTTACGAGGAGATTGTAACGATAGAGCAGGTCGAAGAGGGCTGGGCTCGTTGGATCGCCAAGGAAGGTGGTACAAGTTACCCGTTGTGGCGCGAGTTGGCCGAGGATCCGGCTATTGACGCGGAGTTGGTCTTCGAACAGGCAGCGATCGTTTATTCGTTCGCGAGCATGTCGTTGGAGGGCATGAACTACACGGAGTATTTCCGGGGGCTCGGGTCCAAGGTTCTTACTGACCAATGGATCGCGCTTGAAGAGCTTCGTGTCGCTCCTGTTGCTACGGACGACACGGCGGACGGCAGGCGCATTATCATGGCGACCCACGACCCCGCACGCCAGGATCTGATGCGTACACTGCAGAAACTCGGTTTCGCGGAGCTCGAGATTCGGTTTGCACGACGCGGCGAAATAGACTTCTTCTTCGACGAAGTGCGGCGGCGCCGCAAGGGAGAGTTCGGTAAGGCGGCAGAGGGGATGCTTGCGTTCGACCTCGGAGCCTCACTGGAGGACCGCGACCGCAGCCTCTTTGACGAGGACGCTCTAGAGGCGGAAATAAACCGATCGGCGCTGATTAACCTCTTCGAAGCGACGCTAAAAGAGGCCGTTCGGCAGGGTGCCTCTGACATCCACATCTTCCCCAACGCTCAGAAGCAGATCGAGACTCGGTTTCGATTGGACGGCGAGCTGATCAGTTGGCACATCGAGGATCGCGTCCATCCGGAAGCGTTCCTCGCCGTCGTAAAAGACAACACCGTGAATGTCGATCGATTCGAACGGGAGAGAGCGCAGGACGGCTTTATTCAGCGGAATATTGACGACGCACTGATTCGTTTTCGCGTGTCTGTGCTTCCGATTGCTAACTCGGAGATGACGGTCCGCTCAGAAAGCATCGTCATTCGAATTCTGGATGACCGCAAGGTTATCAAGGATTTGCGCCAACTTGGAATTGCGGAAGAGGCGCTGGAAAAATTCGAGTGGGCAATTCGCCAGCCGTATGGCATGGTCATTTTGACCGGCCCCACGGGATCCGGAAAAAGTACAACCCTCTACGCCGCCCTGAGCCAGGTTGTGACCAGTAAGGTGAACGTGCTTACCGTCGAAGACCCCGTCGAATACGTGATTCCCGAAGTGCGACAGATAAAACTCAGCCACAAGCTCACTCTCGAACAGGCATTGCGGTCGATTCTACGACACGACCCGGACATCGTGATGGTAGGAGAGATGCGAGATAGAGAGACGGCCGAACTTGCGATCAAGCTCGCAAACACCGGGCACCTGACCTTTTCCACGCTCCATACCAACGACGCGCCCAGTTCAATCAGTCGACTCTACAAGATGGGCATGGAGCCGTTTCTCATAGCCTATGCCATCAACCTCGTAGTCGCACAGCGACTTATCCGGTATCTATGCCCGGACTGCAAGCAGGAGGTGAAGAACCCGAACAGCAAGAAGCTCCTGCACATCGGATTTACCGAGGATGACATCGCGAGCACGAGCTTCTTCGGCCCACGCCTCGATTCTAAGAAGAAGTGCAAGACCTGTCGGGGTGTCGGTTATAAAGGTCGAAGTGCCATCACCGAGACGATGCCCTTCACTCCCGAGATTCGAGATCTGATTGTGTCGTCGGAAACGATGATCGAGGAGGCGGCTCTACGTAACCTCGCCGTACGCCAGGGCATGTTGACGCTGCAGGACAGCGCTCGTCGCATGGTTACTGCCGGTGACACCTCCATCGAGGAAATGACGCGGGTCGTGTTCAGCGGTTTGTAGTTCCACACGGCGTAAACAAAAAAAGGCTCACCGATGTCTATCGGGAGCCTTCGAAAACTGCAAGCGAAGCTCACTAGTCTTCCAGGGGATCGACATGCACAAACTTGCGGTCGTTGCGGCCCCTGGTGAACCGAACCTTGCCCTGAGTCAGGGCGAACAGTGTGTCGTCGCCTCCACGACCCACGTTGGCACCTGGATGAAACTTGGTCCCCCGCTGCCGCACGATAATTCCGCCGGCTTTGACGAACTCACCACCGAACGCTTTGACGCCGAGCATCTTCGGATTTGAGTCACGACCGTTCTTGGTCGACCCCATTCCTTTCTTGTGTGCCATAACTTTTTGAGTCGGTCTAAGGTGATTCGGCGCTCACTTCGCGGTTATCGAGGACACCTCGATATGGGTATACGGCTGACGATGTCCGCGTTTGACTTTGTATCGCTTCCGCCGCTTTTTCCTGAAAACAAGGACCTTGTCGGCCTTGACGTGCTCAACGACTTTCGCCTTGACCACGGCTCCTTTCACGGTTGGCGTACCCACTCGAACCTCTTTGTCGTTCGACAGCAGGAGGACGCGATTAAATGAGATGGTCTTGTTCGCCTCGGCCTGCTGGCGGGGAACATAGATGCGGTCCTTTTCCTGAACGCGGTACTGCTTCCCGGAAATCTCGACGATGGCGTACATGGTGGTCTCTACTTTGAGGCGCCGGATTGGCTACCGGCGCGAGAGGTTGTATTTCGGACCCGGCGTGCAGGCCTTATACTAACCTGTAAAAATACGTTCGACCAACCTACACACCAAGAGGTTTTGGTGAATGGACATCGAATTACCGGACACCGGAACGCGTCTCAAGCCCGGAAAAATCGTGTGTGTGGGTCGAAACTACGCAGGTCACACCGCGGAGATGAAAAGCGAGATCCCGCGTGAGCCTCTTCTCTTTTTAAAGCCGTCAACCGCTTTGGTGGGCGATGGCGGGACGGTCGTTCTGCCCTCGATGTCTTCTGACGTTCATCACGAGGTCGAGGTCGTTCTGGTGATCGGCCGGACGGCTCGACACGTGAGTTACGACAGCGCACTTTCGCACGTAGCCGGCTATGCCTTGGGTCTCGACATGACCGCCCGGGACCTGCAGGCGAAGGCCAAGCAGGGGGGACAGCCGTGGTCCGTGGCAAAAGGCTTTGACACCTTTGCGCCACTTGGACCAATCGCCGCCGCGACAACCGTGGCCAATATCTCCGATGTCGCCTTCGAGCTTCGGCTGAATGGGCGCCTCGTGCAGAAAGGTCACACCGGTGATATGATCTTTTCGCCGGCACAACTACTCGCGTACGCGAGCCAGGTCTTTACATTGGAGCCCGGCGATCTGGTATATACCGGCACGCCTGAGGGCGTCGGACCCGTTCATGCTGGAGACGTCCTTTCCGCGAGCGGCCAAGGCCTGCCGGGACTCGAAGTGAAGGTGCGAGATTCAGTTTGAGTCGAGTTTGCGGCGGCCGGTCAGCATCCGGTCGACGAGCTCGTCGGGCGTTTCGCGCACGCGCTCTAGGTGCGGCCTTCCGTCCAAATCGATAAATACTTCGGACGGCAGCGGCCTGAGATTGTACTCGCTTGCCATTGCCATTCCGTATGCACCCGCATCGCATATGGCGAGAATATCACCCTCTCTGATTTCGGACACCTCGCGGTCGTGGGCAAAAAAATCACTCGACTCGCAGATGTTGCCGACAATGTTGTAGCGATCGGCGGCTCCATTCGGGTTGCTCACATTGACGACGCCATGATACGCGCCGTAGATAGCTGGTCGTATCAGTTGACTCATCCCTGAATTGGTGCCGACGAATGTCTGGCCGAAACTCTTCTTGAGCGTGTTGGCCTCCACAAGGAGCACGCCGCACTCGGCGGTTAGGAAGCGGCCCGGCTCCAACCAGATCTGTACTTTCCTTCCTGGGAATCGCTCCGCAAAGCCGTTCAGGTTCTCACGGAGCACTCGGGCCAGCTGATCGAGATCGAAAGAGGGTTCCTGCGGCCGGTACGAAACGCCGATGCCCCCGCCCATGTTCAGAACGGTCGCCTCCGGAAAATCCTCGGCCTTCTCGAAGAGCACTCGAATCGCATCCACATATGGCTGCACCTGCAGATTGCCGCTGCCGATGTGCTGATGCAATCCAACGACTCGAAGGCCATGCTCTGCTGCAACAGCGCGCGCCTTCTCGAGATCAGCTACGGGAATGCCAAACTTTGAACGTTGACCGGCCGTGACAACGTATTCGTGGTGCCCTGCGCCGAACTCCGGATTGATGCGAAGTGACACACCCGCGCCAGGACATTGTCGGCCGAACTTCTCGAGTCGTGTTAACTCACCGATGTTGAGGAGCACGCCTTCACGGACAGCGTGTAGCATTTCCTCATCCGTCATGTTGTTCGCGGAGAAGACAATTCGCTCTGGTGAAAAGTCGAGTCGCCGCGCAAGGGCAAGCTCGCCGGGCGAAACCACGTCCGCACCAAGACTCAGATCTCGCAACAGCTTCACGACGGCAGGCGAGCTGTTCGCCTTAAGCGCATAAAGAAGAAAAGAAGGTACGTCCCTCAGAGCTGCCTTCAGAGCTTGAACCTGCCGTTTGACAACGCGCCCGTCGTAAACGTACGTGGGCGTTCCGTACGCGCGAGCGATTGCCAAAAGCTCTCCTTGCTGCCTGTCTTGGGGGAGCATCGCGGTAAGTTGGACGAGTGGGGTGAAATGCAGTCGCTAAGGTACGTCGCGTAGAGGGTGGGGGCCAAAACGGTCAGTAACCAAGGGCATCCATGCGTCGGAGAATTACGTTTGTGTACCAACTACCTGTGCGTGGCCGACGACGCCGCGGATCAGGAAGGCACGAAGCAAGTGCCGCCGCCTGAGTTCGGCTTAGCGATTCGGCGCTAACGTTGAAGTACGATCGCGCCGCCATTTCGACACCGTAGACTCCGTCACCCCACTCAACCACGTTCACGTAGATTTCCAGGATGCGGTCCTTCCGCAACAGAAGTTCGGTCAAAAAGGTCAATGGCACTTCGAAGGCCTTTCGCACGTAACTGCGATGTGTCGTTAGAAATAGATTCTTAGCGAGCTGCTGTGATATCGTGGAGCCTCCCCGTCGTCCACCCTCCTCGTAAGCTTGCCTGATTGCCTCCCAATCGAAGCCTTCGTGTTCGAAGAAGCGCGTATCCTCGGCGGCCACGACGGCGTGGAGAAGGTGCGGCGATATCTCTGGCACACTTCGCGGCTTATAACGTTTCCGATATTCGTTCTGCTGACGGTCCGCGAACAGCGCCTCCACACGCCGCTGTATCTGTACGCCTGTGGTCGGGGGATATACCCAGTTGTAGAGGACCAGCAGCAGACTGCACAACGTGAAATAGCCGATGATTGCGCCGAGCGACCATTTCGCGACGGTCTTCGCTGCGCGCCAAAATACGCCTCTGGGTGTCTCTGCCGCGTCGGGTTTCAGCGACTGGTGGGTCTGATCGCTTGATGCTTCGCTCGCGTTGTCCGACGGCCCGGGCATCCAACCACCTGGTCAGCGCTCTATCCTGAGGACCTCCAGCTTCACGGTCCCCGCGGGAACACGAATCTCGACTACGTCACCTACCTCCTTGCCGAGTAGTCCCTTTCCAATCGGACTCGCAACAGAGATTCTTCCCGCGGCAAGATCTGCTTCTTGCGGAGAGACGAGCGTGTACGTTTGACTTGTGCCGTTTGTGAGATTCTTTACCTCCACGTTCGAAAGGATGTACGCCCTCGAATCATCGACTTGGCGCTCGTCGACCACCCGCGCATTCGAGATTACGACTTCCGCCTTGGCGATTCGCGCCTCAAGGTGCCCCTGTTCCTCCTTCGCTGCGTCATACTCGGCGTTCTCAGACAGATCGCCTTGCGAGCGTGCTTCGGCGATCGCGTCGGCGATGCGCGCCCGCTCCCTTGTCTTCATGTGTTGGAGATCCTTCTTGAGCTTTTCCAGCCCCTCCCTGGTGAGGTATACGGGCTTTTTAGACGTCATAGCAACAGGTACTTCTTACCGTCGTGGTGGTCTAAAACGATGCGTAGTATCAGGAAACTGCCAAAAAAGCGAACGCCACAGTCGAAAAAACGACGGCGGCGATTCCTGCGGTGGAGCGGGCTAAACGTCTGTTGCGTCCCGAAGATCCGCAGACCAGCGTGGATTTTTTCCACTACCAGCCAACGCGGCGCGGAGGACGAGCCACCTCGGTCAGGTCCACTCGGGCCGGCGGCGCTTCGAGAGTCTCTCGTTCAGACGTGTCACGCACCGGAGGGGAAGGTGGCTGAGCAGTAGGCAGTACACGCCTGGACTCACGGTATGAGTCGGCCCAATACGGTTCACCGAGGTGTGAGATCATCACGCCGCTGCTCGACGACGAGTGTGCGAACTCACCGCTACCGATGTAGATGCCTACGTGATCGGTTCTCGACGGTGTGCGGAAGAAGACGAGGTCGCCCATGAGCAGATCCGAGCGCTCCACGCGTGCGCCCGAGCGCTTCTGCGCGCGCGTTGTTCTGGGAAGCCGTACGTCGAAGACCTCGTCGAAGATGCGACTCGTAAAACCTGAACAATCGATTCCACGTTGGCTGTTGCCACCGTACCGGTAAGGGGTCCCGCGCCACGCTTCGACTGAACTGAGCAGCTTTGATCGGCGGGCGAGCAATGCTGTTTCAGGATCCTCAGTGGCGTCGTAAGCTACGTCTACCGCCCTCGGTTCGGGTGAAACTGCATGACGGGAAACGCCGCACCCCCCCAGCAACAAGACACTCATCAGGGTCACGCTTGGCAGTCTGCACCGGGCGAGCATTAGGCGTTAAGAATTGGCGAATCGGGTGCGATATACCAGAGAGGTATCGGCGGGCCGGCAAGGCAGTTAATTCGCCCCGGCCGGTTCGCGGATCAATTCCGAACGGGCTCTCGTTTGACGACGGTCGCGGCCCAGTACACAAACCAGCACGATCACATGCCTTATCCCGAAGCACTCGTTACGCCAATGCGGGCGGAGCTAACCCGACTGGGCGTTCAGGAACTGAGGGACGCGGAATCGGTCGACCAGGCGCTCAGCGATGCCGTGGACGAGACGGTGTTGCTCGTCATCAATTCGGTGTGTGGCTGCGCCGCGGCCAACGCCCGGCCCGCCGTAGCGCTGTCGATGCACTCGATGACGGTTGGTCCGGACCGATTTGTAACCGTCTTCGCCGGTCAGGATATTGAAGCAACGGCGCGAGCGCGCTCATACCTCGCCGGCATTCCACCTTCGTCTCCTTTTATCGCACTTCTTAAAAAGAAGGAGCCGGTATTCGTATTGGAGAGGCGTCATATCGAAGGACGCAGTGCGTCGGCGATTGCTTCCGACCTCACGAACGCCTTCGAAGCACATTGCCGCAAGAACTCCACGACCCCGTCTTCGACAGGTGGTAGCGAGACATCGAAGCCGGTAGAGGAGTCGGATCTACCTGATACTTTTCGGTCAATCTTGTAAGTACCTCGGCGTCGTAGATCCGGCACATCCGCATCCACCCCAAAGCGGCCGTGTCTTCACTCGGATTGCGAGCGATCATGAGTTTCGGACGCTGCGCTAAACGCTATCAATCGTGACGCATCAAATCCTAATCGGAATTGTCGGCGTCATTGTTCTGGGAATCGGTGCCCAGTGGATCGCCTGGCGGTTCAGGCTGCCTTCTATCCTGTTGCTGTTGCTGTTTGGCTTCGTAGCTGGACCGGTGACGGGGTTTCTGCCGGTCTCGTCCCTGCGGGGAGACTGGCTGTACGCGTTTGTCTCAGTGTCGATCGGAATCATTCTGTTCGAAGGTGGACTCAGGCTGCGCGTCGGTGAATTGCGTGAGGTGGGTAAGGCAGTCTTGAACCTCGTGACTGTCGGTGTCCTCGTCACCTGGGTCCTGGCTGCGGCGGGCGCGTACTTCATGTTGGGGTTCGAGCCGGGCCTTGCGATTGTCGTCGGCGCCATCCTTACCGTCACCGGGCCGACCGTTGTGCTGCCCCTGCTGCAGCACGTTCGACCTGCCGGCCGCGTTGGGGCCGTGGCAAAGTGGGAGGGCATCACGGTCGACCCGGTCGGCGCGATTCTGGCCGTACTGGTGCTCGAGACCATCCTTCTTCTTTCGGGCTCCGCGGCCGCCGAAGGTGGCTCGGTTAGCTCCGCCATTGCGCACGCCGCCGAGGGTTTGCTGCTGACGATCTTTATCAGTGTCGGCATGAGCGTCATAGGCGCGGCGCTACTCGTGTTTCTGCTGTACAGACGGCTTGTGCCGGACTACCTGCAGAGTGCAATGGCCCTTGCGGTCGTTGTCGGAACGTTTGGGCTGTCGAACTCACTTCAGGAAGAATCCGGACTACTGGAGGCCACACTGATGGGTATCATGATGGCCAACCAGAAGTGGGTTCCGGTCCGCCGCATCACCGAGTTCAAAGAGGCGCTTCAGGTGCTGCTGATCGGAAGCCTGTTCGTGCTACTGAGTGCACGGCTCGAGATCGAGGCCCTTAAATACATGCTCGAGCCGGAGGCACTGGCGTACCTTGGAGTGCTGATCCTACTGGTCAGGCCGATTGCCGTCGCGGCCTCATCTGTGCGGTCAAGACTTACGTTTCGTGAGAAGGCTTTTCTGGCGTGGCTTGCACCGCGCGGCATCGTAGCTGCAGCCGTGTCATCGCTCTTCGCCTTCAGGCTCGAGCGCGTCTACCCTGGACACGCCGCGGATCTTGTCCCACTCGTGTTCCTGGTGATTGTTGGCACGGTGGCCGTCTACGGTCTTAGCAGCTCCGCCGTCGCGCGGTGGCTCAAGCTGGCCCACCCAAATCCCCAGGGTGTGCTCTTCCTGGGTGCCACGCTATGGGTGCAGCGGGCGGCACAAGAAATTAAGAAACTGGGCTTTCGGGTACTCCTGATCGACTCGAACACCGAGAACGTCATACGGGCACGACAGCGTGACCTCGAGGCACAATCGGCGGATGCCCTGTCGGAGGGCATCCTGGACACGCTGGACCTGGGTGGCATCGGCCGTTTCCTGGCCCTGACACCGAACGACGAAGTGAACTCGCTGGCGTGCCTGAACTTCGCCGAGATCTTTGATACAAACGAACTGTACCAGCTCGCGGCCGGGTCCGACACACCGGGAGACCAGACGCGCGATCTGCCGCAACATCTGCGTGGTCTGCCGCTCTTTGGTGAAAAAGCGACCTTCGGCTCGTTGACCGATCGGTTCAAGGCCGGGGGAGAGGTAAGAGTCTTCGAACTGTCCTCGGACAATACATATCAGGCGCTGCTGAATCGCTATCACGACGACATGATCTTGCTGTTTGCCGTGCGCGGCGAGGAGCTGCTGGTAAATTCACCGGGTGAGCTGATGCCTCAGCCAGGTGATCGTGTGATTGTGTTTCTTCCGCCGTTCGCGAGAGAACGCGACTTCGAGGACGAGGCGGAATACGACCGACTTATCGCGGACGCGTTGACGATTGACCTCGAGTTTCCCATCGAATTCCCCGCCCTCGCCGAACGCGCCTCCGTCATGTTTGCGCAACGCCTGCCCGTTACCGCAAATACCTTGACTTCGGGCTTTATCGACGGGGCGCGCTACGGCGCGATGCCAATTGCGCAGGGCGTCGCACTGCCGCACTACAGGCTGCCCAACATCGCTCGGCCCGAACTGCTTCTTGTTCGATGTCGGGAGGGTCTCAAATTCGAGATCGGAACGCAGGACGACGACAAGTTTCCTGTCGATCTCTCAGAGCCTGTTTATGCGATGATCTTCCTGGTCAGCCCGCAGGAACATCCTGGACATCACCTCCGCACACTGGCTAACCTGGCAAGCCGGATCGACGACGAAGACTTTCTCCAATCGTGGCGAGATGCGGCGAGCGAGCAGCAACTAAAGGAGACGCTGTTGAACCCCGACCGGCTCGTCTCTGTGGCGTTGGATGAAGATCGGTTGATAGAAACTTTTGCCGATACACCACTGTCTGAAATCGATCTACCCGGCGACCTGAGAGTTACACTTGCCTCGCGTAACGGCCACGCCGTCAGCTTGCATGACGAGACAATCTTTCAGCGCGGAGACCGATTGACAATCACAGGTGATCCGCCCGCGGTCCATGCGTTTCGTGACGAGATCGTGTCGTAGGCGGCCAACCCCGAACCAGAGCGAGTGAGTCTTCCAGCTGTAGGAGTGCGAGTAAGGCGTTGATCGAGACTCTGCGAATTGGCATCGATTGCACCGGCCGCACGACAGCTTGTACGACATCGTCCGGGTCACTGACAAGATCGCTGATGACGCGAGTATTCCGGCCCGGCCTGAGTCCGCGAAACATCGCGTATCGGTGCAGGCCGTTGTCCCACAGTTTGGTGCTTACGTGCTGCCGGATAGCCCAGCGCCGATCCGTCGCGGGGATATCCGCTAGAGAACCAATCAGGCAACGAACCGCATCGCGATAAAGATTCTTGTCGCGTCGGTCCGAAGTGGGCAACGATAGCCAGAACTCGATCATTCCACGGTCCCAGAGGGGTAACCGCCAGTCCAGACCATGGTCTTCATAAGCGCGAACGCTGTTTACGATCATCATGGCCTGTCTATTGCGCCAGCCAAAATTATCGAAGCGCCGGACGTCTGACGCTGGTTCGTCGATCGAGGCCAGGATACGGTTACGAAGTCGCTCGAGGAGCGGCTCTGGGACATGGCTTGTCGGCCATAATGTGAAGTAACGATTCCAGATCCAGTCGAGCGCCCGTGACTGCCCGACTTCGAACGCTTCGGTCGGCAGATGACTGCCCGCCAGAAAGTCACCTGAATGGCCCGGCACCACAAGAGCATTGGAAGGCATTTTACCGGACTCCGCGAGGAGTCCGACCGCCGGCCAGTCTTGTTCGTGTTCGATGGCGGTGAGGTTAGAAGCCCGACGTCGGTAGGAGGCGAACTGGGATGACGACGCCCACTTCTTCCAACGCCGACTGGAATACGGCACGAACTGCCAGGAAAGACCAAGTTGCTCCGCAACATGCCTACTTACGGTGGCATCAAAACTTCGTCTCGATCCGTAGGTGAAGCAGAGCGTATCCGTCCTGCCGTTCCGAACCAGCATTGCTGCAACGAGCCTGGAGTCCAAACCCCCGCTCAGTGGCACGGCAACGGGACCGTCGATCGTTGGCATCATTCTGTTGAACGCTTCTTCAATCGTTGAGACGGCCTGGTCGAGCCGCTCGCGGCGTTCCTCCGGTAAGACGATATGCCCGGGTTGTACGTACAGCTTGGTCGTAACACCGCCCCGATGCATGGTAACAAGTTCACCCGCGCGGACCTGGCTCACTCCGCCGGCTAACGTTGCGTCGTTCAAGCACATTCCCTGTAGTAGAAAGGCGAGCTTGTCGACGTCGTCAGCGGGACTGGATCCGATCTCCGAGGCTACCGTCTCCGCGCGGTCTGATACGACTGTGCCGGATGCATCGCGACCGAAGAACAGTGGAAAAGACCGGATGGAATCGACAGCCAGTAAGCAAGTGTCGTCGTCGAGTTCGACAATAAGAGCGAACTCGCCGGCGACTTCGCTGAGTGCAGAACTTAGGTCATTCTGTAC
>JBFHWK010000035.1:0-18101 GCA_041589075.1 Rhodothermales bacterium | reverse complement strand
GGTCAGATACTTGTTGCGTGATGAGAGCGCAAGTCCGTCCTGCTCACGAACTGTCTCGACACCAACAACCTCAACCCCGAAGTCCAGATCGCGCACCATCCTGCTGATAATGACAAACTGCTGAGCGTCCTTTCGACCGAATACGGCCAGCGTAGGCCGGCAGATATTCAACAGCTTTCCGACCACCGTTGTGACCCCGTCGAAATGGCCCTGGCGAAAAGCCCCGCAAAGATGGTCTGGCAGGTGACGGACCGACACCTGCGTAACCATGTTTTCAATTCCGTCCGGATACATGTCGTCGACGCCAGGAGCAAAGACGCCGTCGACCACCCCGAGATCACGTAGTGCCCGCAAGTCGTCATCCATCGTCCTTGGATACCCTTCGTAGTCCTCCCCGGGCCCAAACTGCGTCGGATTCACAAAGATCGAAACCACCACGCCGCCGGCACGCCTTCCGGCGACCCGCACGAGTTCCAGATGGCCGTCATGAAGTGCTCCCATAGTAGGTACCAGCGCCAACGATCCCACTCGTCGTCTCAACCCCTCGCAAAGTTGGCGCATTGCGTTCACATCCGAGATCAGCTCCATTCGGCACCAGGATTAGCCCACGTAAAAGCTGCACGCAAGATAGACCTAATTACGCGAGATTTTCGAAGTGCCGTCGCCACAAAATGTGTGAGGAAAGTGTACTCTGGGTAGGTGCGGACAAAAGGGTTTTATCTCTCTCGG
Source organism: Rhodothermales bacterium (assembly GCA_041589075.1). Classification (GTDB taxonomy): domain Bacteria; phylum Bacteroidota; class Rhodothermia; order Rhodothermales; family JABDKH01; genus JBFHWK01. The sequence continues at coordinate 17,372 of JBFHWK010000035.1, read as the reverse complement.
TCTCGATACGCGATATCTTCGAAGGTTACCGACATGTCAGAGTTTCGGAGTGAAAAGGACTCGCTGGGTGAGGTTCGTGTGCCGGCCTCCGCTTTGTACGGTGCACAGACGCAACGCGCCATAGAAAACTTTCCTGTCAGCGGCCAGCGCTTTCCGCGGCAGTTTATCCAATCGATTGGTGTCATCAAGCAGGCGTGCGCGGAGGCGAATCGCGACCTGGACTTACTCGACAACGAGAAAGCCACAGCCATTATCGACGCATGCCAGAAGGTCATCGATGGTGAAGTCGACGAGCACTTCCCGCTGGACGTCTATCAGACTGGTAGCGGCACCTCTACGAACATGAACGCGAACGAGGTCATAGCCAACCTTGCTGCCGAGATGCTGGGCGGTGAGCGTGGCTCCAAGCTGGTTCATCCGAACGACGATGTGAACATGTCGCAGTCGTCCAACGACGTGATCCCGACCGCGATGCACGTGGCCGCGCGCGTAACAATAGAGAACAAACTCTTACCGGCACTTGAGAGGTTCGCTGAATCCCTGGAGGCGAAGTCGTCCGAGTTTGACGACGTACTCAAGAGCGGGCGGACTCATTTGATGGATGCAACGCCTGTTCGGCTCGGCCAGGAATTTGGCGGATATGCGGCACAGGTCCGCAACGGCGTCCGACGTATCGAGCACGCTTCAGAGGAACTGGCGGAACTTGCTCTAGGAGGTACGGCGACCGGCACGGGCATAAACCGGCACGTTGATTTTCCGAGTAAAGCCATCTCGCACATCAACCGGAAGACGGGGCTCGATTTTCGCGAGGCGGACAACCACTTCGAGGCACAGGCGGCCAAAGACGCATACGTCAGCGCGGCCGGAGCACTGAGTACGGTGGCCACGTCACTCGTCAAAATTGCCAACGACCTTCGACATCTCTCAAGCGGCCCTACCAGCGGTCTTGGCGAGATTAGACTTCCGGCCATACAGCCGGGCTCGTCGATAATGCCGGGAAAAGTCAATCCCGTCATGAGCGAAGCACTGATGATGGCATGTGCGCGCGTCATGGGCAACACGATCACGGTTACCATTGGAGCCCAACACGGCAACTTCGAGCTGAACGTCATGATGCCGGTCATGACTACGGCTATGCTCGAAAGCATTGCGCTACTTGGTGGCGCCTGTGACGCGTTTCGGACACGGTGCCTAGACGGCATCGTGGCCGATCGCGAGCGGTGCCGCGAGCTCCTCGAACTAAATCCGTCGATTGCAACGGCACTGAATGCAGCCATCGGATACGACGCCGCGAGCAAAGTTGCTAAAAAGGCCGCGTCCGAGCGGATTTCCGTACGCGAGGCGGCCAAGGCCCTCGGACTCCTGGAAGACGAAGATCTGGACCGGTACCTGAATGTCCGGGAGATGACCGAACCCGGTATCCCCGGGGCCTGAGAATCGGTGATACAATAATTCGCGGACTCCCGCGTTAGTGCTGTGTGTGTGGCGTGAGTGTGATACCTCCGTTAGGCAGAGCGCGTCGAGCTCCTGTTCGGCGCGCTCTGCTGCCATATGGGCAACCCCACACCTCCGGCAGGCGGCTGGCACACTTTTTTCTTATCGATTCGTCGTAAGAAAGGTGGCAGCAGTCTGCCATTCTGTCCGAAAGGGTCACGTCTTACGGAAAGTTTTGAAAAAGACCAGACACCAATAGACCATCACCATGAGTGCCAAACGAAGAGCTTCCATAGCCGCCATTGTCGTTGTCACCTTCGTGGCGGGGATTCTCGCCGCAACATTCGGGGCAAACGTCCTCGGAATCGCGCACCGCGTGGGCTCCGACACCGTGGCCTCCGTCGCGAACGACCCGCAATCAAACGCCCCCGTCGCAAGCCTACCCGATTCGACGCCCTTCGAAGAAGTCTTTGTCCAGGTGGCCGACATCGTCAACCCGGCCGTTGTTCAGATTCGATCGGAGCGTGTCAGCCGCAGTGAATCGAATCAGACACACCCCTTCTTCGAAGGCTTCCCATTCGAAGAGTTCTTCCGTCGAAACATGCCTCCTCAGGAGTTTCGCTCCCAAGCGTTGGGTTCGGGCCTGATCATCCGCTCCGACGGATACATTATCACGAATAACCACGTCATTCAGGGCGCGGACGAGCTCGAGGTCAAGCTGTTTCGAGGGGACTTTTACGACGCAGAAGTGGTGGGGACCGACCCGAACAGTGACCTCGCGGTCATCAAGATAGCTGCCACAGGACTGCCGACCATCCCGTCGGGTACCAAGGACGAAATTCGCGTAGGTCAGTGGGTCATGGCCTTCGGGTCTCCCCTCTCGGAGGACCTCGGCAACACCGTCACGGCCGGTATCGTGTCGGGCATCGGTCGGACGAGTTTTGAACTGTCGAGACTGAACTCGTTTTCGTCGTTCATACAAACGGATGCGGCCATTAATCCTGGCAACTCAGGAGGTCCTCTCGTCAATCTCCGTGGCGAGCTTATCGGGATCAACTCGGCGATCTTCAGCCGTTCGGGAGGCTACCAGGGAGTGGGCTTTGCTATCCCTGTGGACGTTGTTTCAAACGTCACGACACAGCTCATTGACTCGGGAACCGTAGAGCGCGGCTTCCTCGGCGTTTCGTTCGGGCCGGTAAGCCCGTCGCTGTCCAGGGCGCTCGATGTGCCACGTGGTGCGGCGCAGGTCGAGTCGATTACCGAAAGCAGTGCCGCCGAGAAAGCGGGCCTTCGTCCGGGAGATGTGATCACAACTGTAGACGGTTTCGATCTCCAGGACTATAACCAGCTCAGAACAATCATCGGCAACAAGCTTCCCGGCGACTCAGTCGAACTCTCCGTTGTCAGGGAAGGCGACCGAAAGAAAGTTACCGTCAAGCTTGGCCGACGGGATGAGGATGCTATCGCTCAGAACCTCGGCCGCGCGGACAGCAACAAGGCCAAGGGGATGGAGGCGCTGGGCATATCCGTGCGAGCGGTGACTCCGGAGTTGCTCCGTCAAATAGGTGTTTCTGATACCAAAATCTCGGGTGTCATCATTACGGAAATCAGCCAGTCGAGCGACGCGTACCGTGAGGCGGATCTCCGAGAGAGAGATATAATCACGGAGGTCGACAAGAAGGGGGTGCAGAACGAGGACGAATTTGTCCGTGCGATTGACAGCATAAAACCGGGCGAACTGTTTCTGGTAAAAGTTGTCCGACCGGCTGGTGAGACCACCAGGTCGTTCATAACCGCCCTAAACAAACCGGCAGCCAAGTAACCCACCTTTGATTCAAAACCCTGCAGGTCCCGCCTCATCTTGGCGGGACCTGCGCTGTTTTTGAGGGATGCTGTCATCTCAGTGATGTATACTTCAGCGCTGGTGTACATCGAGACTCATCGACAAGTTTATGCGCGGTATTGATGAGGCGGTACGGCTCGCCGAACAAGCTCTTGGTTCCGGCGCGACGGCGGATCAAGTTGAGAAGGTCGCCGCGCTGCTGCTCGAGCAGACGCGCGCAACACACGAGCGCCTCCGTCCACTGGAGTCGGCATCCGATACGCAGGCAATTGTCACGGCCGATGGGGGTGCGCGCCCAGGGCTTCTTGCCTCGATCGCCAACGTGGTCGCGAACGTAAATTGCGGCGTCACCGACGTCTCGCAAAAGACGGTCGGTGGACGGTCCGTGTTGCTCTTCCGTGTAAGCCTGGTCGAGATGAACGTCTCGTTTGCCGAGCTTCAAAGTCGACTGTCCGCCGTCGGAGCGGCCTTCGATGCACGCATCGCCGTCCATCGCGCGGACATCTTTGCCGCCATGAATGACGAGTGAGCGTTTCGACATCGTCGGCAATTTTCTCGAACCTGCGTCCCTCGGATGATCAGATGTTAGACAGTTCGCCTGTGCTTGTGGACAGGATAACAATAGCCTCTTTGACGCTGGGCGTCTCCCTGACGGACTGCACCAGTCGACTTCCGCAGACGTTGTCCGCGCGGCTGTATGACAAGATCTCTCGCGTAGCGGGCGGGTTCAGTCAACTCACCAGAGACCTGGCCACGTTTTATGGCATCGACGTTCTCGAAACACGTCTGACCACAACACCTCTCTCGATTCTGTGCGACGGCTACAAGTCGTCAGAACTCGTGTCTGTCGCGAGTATCCTGGACCGTGCCGCCGCAGATAGTGAGATCGATGCGGTAGTGGCCGCTGCAGTCTACGAGGAACTCGCGTGGACGGCCGGCGCGCGCGAAGTGTTGAAAGCTCTGCCGACCGTCATCGGTGGTACGACTCGGCTGCGCGCGGCTGCCGTCTCGTGGAGCGACGACTCAGTGCCGCAGGAAGGCCTAGCAGCAACTGCTGCAGCTATCGCTTCGGTGGGAGCGTTGACCGACCGGGAAAGGAGCCATGATGCGAGTCGCATTTGCGCGGCGCATTTCCCGACACGCAGTGCGGCGGAGAATAGTGGTCTGTATCATCCGGCTGGTGCCGCCGACGTCTCCGTAAGTGTCGAGGTTAGCGGCGAGCAGGCCTTTAGTCCCCCACTAGCGGGCATGCAGAATGGTCGTGAAGTCAGCATGCACGTTGCGAAAGCGCTCTCGCGAAAACTCGTCCGGGCGGGGAGGTTTTTTGCGTCACGTTTTTGCACTGAACTCCGGCGGCTTTCCGGTGTCGAAGCCCGGCCTGGCAGGATACAACTCTGTCTCTTGCCGCGCCCGAACGGACCTAGAGAGGGTGCCGGGTCCGAGAGCACGACCGACTCGGACACAACTGAACTCCGCCGCCGGCTTGGTCAACTCACCCGTGCCATAGATGACGGAGCAAGATCAGCAGGTGGCTCGGGCGGAATCGCCTATCGACCAACAACGTTGCAGCGATCGTCCGACCCTCTGAGTGCCATTCGTCTATTGCGAGAGGCAGCCTCAGCAGCGTGGCCGCTGATTCTTTATCCCGTGGTCGCCATTGACAGGTCTACGCCTGCCGAGACAATCTCTCGACTTCAAGGTGAGTATCTCGAGTTCACCGGTGTCCGAGGTCCCGGAGGCTTGATCTCACTGGTGCCGAGCGGAGAAACCTGACCCCGTTGGCAGATTCAAAGTGCACGTCAAAGCACTGATCAGCAGTCGCCGTCGCCATTAGCGTACCTTTAGCACAATCTTCCCAGCGTTGAGATTAGCCTCCATCCTCTCGTGGGCCGCGCGCACGTCCTCCAACGCAAAGACGCTGTCGACGACCGGAGCAAGCGTGCCGTCGGAAAAAAGTGGAAGTACCTCGGCTTCAAACCGACGCGTAAGCTGAACTTTGTAGTCAATCGATCGCGACCGCAAAGTGGACGCGAACACACTCAGACGCTTCCGAAACAGCGGGCGCATATCCAGTCCGCCGAGGCGGTGGCCACCCATGAGCGCCAGCAAAACAATCCGACCATCAATGGCTGCGGCTCGAACATTTTTCTCGAAGTATGAAGCCCCAAGAAAGTCCAGAATGACATTTGCGCCGTTTCCAGCGGTCTCCGACAAAACCGTGTCATCGAACGCCTGCAAACGGTAGTCGATCGCCCGGGATGCCCCAAGCTGAAGACACAGTTGGTGTTTTCCTGACGAGGCCGTCACGAACACACGACAGTTCTTTAGGCGCCCGATCTGGATTGCCGCCGTGCCAACGCCGCTACCCCCCGCGTGAACCAGAACAGTCTCTTCCGACCGAAGGTCGGCAATCGTCACCAGACTTTGGAAGGCCGTCAGAAACACCTCGGGTACGGCGGCAGCCTCCTCAAACGAAAGCCGCTCGGGTATGGCCATCAACAAATCCGCCGGCACGTTGACACAGTCGGCGTAGCCCCCTCCCGCAAGCAGCGCAAAAACGCGATCGCCCACCTCCCATCCCTCGACATCCGAACCGACCTCTCCGACAACTCCGGCGGCTTCGAGTCCGAGTATCTCAGACTCGCCGGATGGAGGCGGATATTTACCTGCTCGCTGTAGGAGGTCGGCCCGGTTGAGAGCCGTGGCATGTACCTGCATCAGCACCTGGTTCGGCGCCGCTCGGGGAACCGGACGCTCCGTCACGACAAGCGCCTCCGGTCCGCCGGGCTGGGCGACATGAATAGCCCTCATTCGCGGACCGACTCGGTTGTTCTAATCACTATGTCTCCTTCGAGCGTACGGTGCACCGGACACCGATTCGCGATTTCAAGCAGCCTTTTCCGCTGATCGAGATCGAGGTCACCGATGATGTCAATCTCTCGCTCGATCAGGTCGATCTTACCGTTGGCTACGGCCTCGCAGTCGCAATCCTCAGCGTGGACCTTGGTGTGGGCAAGTCTAACCGTTACTTCGTCCAGAGCCCACTGCTTGCGGTCAGCGTACATTCGCAGGGTCATGGCCGTACACGCGCCCAGACCCGCCACAAGCAAGTCGTATGGTGTCGGCCCGGCGTTCGTCCCTCCAACAGAGCGCGGCTCGTCGGCAACGAGTGCGTGGCCATTGGCGAGAACGTCGGTCCTGAATCCTGAGGCCCCCACCCTGGCGACCACTCGGTTGTCCTTTGGATCTGGATGTTTTTGTTCTTCCTGGGGCATGCCGATGTACTTGCGCGCCCAAGCGGCAATCACTGCTCCCGTGTAGAGCGAGTCGGCCTCGTCGGTCAACAGGTGATCGGCACGATCCAACGAGATAAAGCTTTTAGGGTGTTTGGCTGCCTTGAAGATCTGCGCTGCATTCTCTACACCGACGGTCTGATCGACCGGTGAATGGAACACCGCCAGGGCCCGTCCCAGATCTCGGATATGCCGTTCGGGGTCTTGCGCGGCCAGGTCGGCAATGAACTGGCGCCTGATCCTAAAAGGCCGACCCGCCAGACGGACCACGGCAGACCCACTGCCTTTTATTTCCTCGATGCCTTCATCGAACAGGTGTGCAACATGCGAGGGTTCGTACGGAGCGCCGATCGTTGCCACCGCCTTTGCCGAAGGAATCTCCGCGGCGGCTTTCAGAACGGCCGCGCCTCCGAGCGAGTGGCCAACGAGGATTGCCGGCGCCGCATACCTCTCACGAAGTGTCTCCGATGCTGCTACCAGGTCTTCTACATTGCTCGAGAAATTAGTCTCAGAGAAATCCCCCTCACTCTCACCGAGCCCGGTGAAGTCGAACCGAAGCACAGCAATACCCTGACGCGTAAGAGCCTGGCTGATATTGCCGACTGCTCGGAGATTCTTCGAGCAGGTGAAGCAGTGCGCGAACAATGCATATGCAATTGGGCTGTCGTCGGCGGGAAGATCGAGCCGAGCTGCAAGCGCGTCCCCGTCTCGATTCACAAATGTAAGCTTCTCAAACATCGTCTACTGGATTTCACTAGCTAGTTGATGCCACCTTTCTCCGGGCGAGCAGGTATACAACACGAACGAGACTACATCTGGCGTCCGATTATACGTGTACTCCGCAAAATGAATCGACCCGTCGGCGGACGCGCGGACTATCGTCGTACACCGTGTGCCGTAAGCATCCATCGCTACGAAGGCCGGAGAAAGCTTGCGCTCCATGGCTAGACCGACCCCCGTGTCGGGCAGCCGGTCGTCGTTCTTCTGTGTCGAGGACGTCATAATGCGCAACAGGTCTCGATCGGAAGGGACGCCCTTCTCAAACGCTGACCGGAGCTGCTCAAGGCCATCTTCGACCTTTGGCCACGCTTCCATGGGCGGACCATTCGATATACCGAAGTACGGTGTCTCTACGTGCGTAAATAGTGTCGGGCGGTTGCTGCCGACGACAAGCTCCCGCCCATCCCATGCGATACAGTTGAAGCCACTGAACTGGGTCGCAGCGGACACTGCTCGGACGAAGAGTGGTGCGCTGTCACTCGAGTCGACAAATGCCAGCGGAATCGTGCCGCGGGAAGGCGCGTCCTTCAGCACTGCGCCAGGAGCGCGGACGTTTGTCACAGCAGCGATCCTTTCTTCACTCGAGACAGCAAGCCACGTACCGCCTGCCCGAAGATCGCGTCCTGCCACTACGTTCGGCATTTCGTCCCGTGGTGTCGCAGCTGTTGCTGGCCGGTCATAGAACTCATCGCGATTGGACAGAAACAGAAGGCGCGGTTCCGACACGACGCCGTTCGCAACTAGAATGAGGCACATATCGACTTATGAGGCAACTTTCTCAACGGCAAAAAGACGCGGTGTCCCTGCATTGTTCGCATAGCCGTACTCTATTACGCTGTACTGTTCCACCGGAAGATCCGTACACCACGCCCTTACTGCTTCATGCTCTTCCCGACCACCTGGATGACCGCTATACGTAACGATAGTCACGACGCCACCGTCGGCAAGAAGGTTGACGCAAGAGCTGAGAGCACGAACGGTACTTTGGGCATGCGTCGTAACCCTGCGTTTGGCTCCGGGAAGGTAGCCGAGGTTGAACATACATGCCGAAATCCGTCCGACGAGGCCGTCAGGAATATGTACTTCCAATTCCTCATGACCGGCCAGCGTGAGGCGTACTCGTTCCGCGAGACCCACCTCGACCAATCGGGCGCGTGTGCGCTCGAGCGCAACCTTCTGTACGTCAAATCCGAAAACTGTACCTTTCGGCCCTACAAGTCGCGCAAGAAAGAGTGTGTCCTTACCGTTGCCGACGGTGCAATCAACAACGGTGCTGCCGGCCACAACTGCGCCGCCTACGATCTTCTGCGCCATGCTTAGAAGGGTTGGCAACTGCATACCTGACGCGGACATGATTAACAACACAATTCTGCAATATATTCCGAGGTCGTCTTTTGTCCGCGATCCGTTCTCGTGCAAGGAGATACAGATACAGTGAAGAGCCTTCGCCCGATTCAGATCGACCTCGGGAGTCAGTCGTACGAGGTACGTTTCGAGCCGCTGCAACATCTACCTGAGCGCATGAAGTCCTGCGGTCTTTCACCTGGAAACTGCGTCGTAGTCACCGACAAAACGGTTGCGCACCTCCACCTCAGCACACTCAACAGAGTTCTAGGTCACGCCAACTGGACGCCCACCGTAGCAGAGATACCACCCGGGGAGGCCTCGAAGTCGTTCACCCAATTGCTTCGTTTACAGGACTTCGTACTTGATTCCGGAGTCGATCGGTCCACACCTCTTGTTGCGTTTGGCGGTGGTGTCGTTGGTGACCTGGCCGGTTTTTGCGCCGCTACCGTCATGCGGGGAATTCCACTGGTTCACGTTCCGACAACGCTTGTCGGCCAGGTGGACAGCTCGATCGGAGGTAAGACGGCCATAAATCACCCCAGTGGCAAGAACCTCATTGGTGCGTTCTATCAGCCGTGCCTGGTGTTAGCTGACACGGGACTTCTGACGACACTGCCCGAACGAGAGTGGAACGCTGGACTGGCCGAAGTGGTTAAGCACGCGCTGATCCGCGACCGGTCACTTGTTCGGGAGCTTCACCAATCATGGTCCTCCCTTCGCGCCCGAGAGGAAGTGATACTGCCTGGACTACTGCATAGCATCGCGTCCGTCAAGGCGCGTATTGTCGCTAGCGATCTTCTCGAGAAAGGACCGCGCTCCTACCTGAACCTTGGTCACACGGTGGGCCACGCTTTGGAACAGGCAACCTGCTTTCAGCGCTACCTGCATGGTGAAGCGGTGGCCGCCGGTCTGGTGGTCGCCCTTCGTGTGTCCCAGGAACGCCAACCCGATGTCGACTGGAGCGAGGCCTGGGCCCTGGTACGTGAACTCGAGTTCGAGCGTCCAGCGGATGTGACCTTTGACCTAATTCGTACTGCCATGGGGCGTGACAAGAAAAACGTGGCAGGACAACGCAGATTTGTGCTGCTCCGCGACATTGGCCGTCCTGAGGTGGTTTCGGACGTCACGACCGACGAGATCGAGAGCGCTTGGAATTGGATGCTGATGTCTTGAGAGAAGCGAATCGGCACTATTGAGACGGTACCTCGTTATAGAGGTATCCCAATCGCCGATTCCTCCTCAACCACAACGTCCAGGGTTGCCGTATCGCTACCTGATTCATATCCCACGCTGGTTGATCCGACTTGCCGCCGGCGTCGTCCTGGTCCTGATATTAGCGATCATCGCGGTGTCCAGAACGCAGGTGGGCCGAGACATCGTCAAAGACCAGGTCGAAAGGGCTTTTTCTGAACGTTTCCATGGTAGCCTCCAGATCGGCAATCTGACGGGGAATGTGTTCTATCGTCTGGTGGCGTCCGACGTCGAGTTGCGTGATGATGTCGGAGAGCACGTTGTTCGGATTGACTCTATTGTGGCCCGTCCGCGGTGGCGGCGCATTGCAGGTGGAAATATCGAGTTCAGCCGCCTGCACGTCCACGACTTCGAAGTTTTCCTGAGGCGAGATACGTCCAATACATGGAACCTTGGGCGCGCGCTCTCTCCTCGAATACAACCGGACTCCGCGTCGCGCTCGACCTTGAAGACCGTCGCGATCGGTGACCTCCGGCTGATCTCCGGTGAAGTCCTTACACAAGACGTGGCCGGACCGCCCAAGTTCGTGGCCGACGGCTTCGTCTTCGACTACGCCAACAGCGCATACGTACTTGACAAGGCAACGATTACAGTCGATTGGGCAGAGGATGCAGCTCAGTTCGACATTGTTAGTCTGTCCGGCAGAATCGAGACGGAAGAGTTCGAGTTGTCACATCTTCAAGCACAGCTTGTAATCGAAGATTCCGTCTTGTACTGGAATGAACTGGCTTTGGAAACGACGTCGACTTCACTGCGATCATCTGGCGCGGTCGGACTCGGTGGTCCTATCACGGGTCCTGGGTCACGTCTTGACGTCGCAGTGCTTGCATCACCGCTTGACAACGATGAGCTCGCGCGCGTCATCCCACGGTACCCGCTTCGGAGCACGAGCGACGTAGTCGTGCGGGCCAGCGGACCATTTTCCAGATTGGTTGTCGAGGAAGTCTCGTTGCGACGTGGATCGACGGCGGCTACCGTGTCAGGAACCCTTATCGGGCTTCCACACGCACTTGATTTCGAGGTGTCTGCCTCTGGCGCACGCATCACTCGCCCGTCGTTTCGGGCCTTACTACCCTCTGCGCGGCTGACATCATTGACAGACATTGACACGCTCGTAGTTTCGTTTCTGGGCCGCGGTACCTTACAGCGGCCGTTTGAACCGGATCGATCCGGACAAGCGGACTTCTTTGTCGACATGGGCGGAGACGCGGGGATACTTTCCGGCCGCGTCTCAATGGGTCGAGATCGAGAGGGCCTCAACACGCTTTCTGCCGATCTCGTAGCCGACCGTTTTCGACTCGAAAAGGCCGTTCCTTCTCTTGGCTTCACGACAGAACTCAACGGCGACATAAGCCTTGATGCTGGCGGGCACACGGGGGACGATCTCGTCGCCACTGTCGACTTCGATCTCATTCGTTCTCGACTGCAAGGGCGGTCTCTAGACTCGTTGCAGGGCATTGCTACCGTCACGCCTTCGCTGATCGAGGCTGAACTGCTGACGCGACAAGGCGACGGTCGCGCAGAGGTGAAGATTGACGCCGACCGAGAATCAGTTCCGATTCGCTACACCATTGAGGGCCACACAACTGCGCTCGATCTGGGTCCGCTCCTATTGAACGACGAGCTGTCCACTTCTCTGACGACTAGAGTCGCCGCCAGCTTGTCGGGCACAACCATAGATGATGTGCAAGGACAGCTCGATCTCACGTTCGATAGCTCATACGTTGCTACACAGAACAGGCGCCAGCGCATTCCACCTCATCGGACAGGGCTTCGCCTGCATCGGCCCACGCCGCACGAGTTCGACCTGTCAGCCTCGGGCGACTTGCTTACGGGACAGGTCGTCGGAAACGCGCCCCCGTCGCGTACAATCCGTGTGGTCGGTGAGTGGCTGAGGGATCTTTCCGCCAGTTTCGTTCCGGACGACCGAGATGCTATTGGAGGCGAGTTCTTCGAAGACGCAGCGACTACCGGGACCGACACGATCACACTTACAGCGCGTCTCGACTCGTTAAATGCTGACATTCTGAACTCGTTTTTTCCCAACCGCTCTCCTACACACATTGATTTGAGGGGCAAGGCTAGCCTTTCTGCAGGTCCCGACGATTTCAAGCTCCAGATCGGCGCGTCGGGCGACTCACTACAGACCGACGCCGTTGTAACGGACCGGTATGCCACAGCTGCCGCGGTCTCGGCAATTCGTCGTGACATCATCGGCAGCCTGGAGATCGACTTCGAGTACGTCACGGACCGCTTTTCTCTGGGAGGCAGTGGCATACCCGAGGCGGGCGTCAACCTGAGGTATTCCGACGGGGAGGGCACGCTGACGGCCAAAGGCCAGGAGGGTGCGCGGCTCGGGCCTTTCACTCTCGATGCGGAGGTGGTGTTGAAGTCTGGTGAGGTGCTGATTACACCGAAAACCTTCGATGTGAGAGCTCGTGGATACGACTGGGCCCTTGCAGAATCGAGCCCGATCACCCTGACCCCCGGCTCGGTGACAACCTCCAGAATCGTGATGCAGAGCGCCACCCGGAGCGATAGGACTCTAGCAGCTGCGGTTCAATCGGTCGAGATTCGTGGCGGTATCGCGCGCGATGAGGATGTCCGTTTGTATGCCCGAACCTCGCATGTCGATCTTGCGCAAATATCGAACCTGTTGTCGCTCAACACCAATATTGGCGGTCTTCTAGACGGTGAGTTTGAGCTTTCGCGGCAGAACGAGACGCCTGTAGTCGACTCGCGCTTCTCTGTGGTCGGTCTTTCTCTGGACCAGCGTATTCTCGGCCACCTGTTGGTGAGCAGCGAGCTTCAAGCCGGTTCGTCGGAGGGCATGCTTGACTTGCGCCTGCAACCTGCCGGTCGGGACGTCACCGATCCTATGCTGCTCGAGAACGAGGCTCATATCACGGGCACATTTCGCCTACCCACATCCGATCCCGCTGGCAACCGTATCGACGATGGCGTCTTCGATTTAAATGCCTCAATACGTAGGGCCGATCTGTTTTTCTTCGAGTACATCTTCCCGGGGACCGTAACAAACGTAACAGGCCTTGCGACCGGTGACGTGCACATCGGCGGAACTATGTACCGGCCCATCTTCGATGCGGAACTAAGAATTGCCGAAGGACTGTTTCATGTCCCCCGCTTCAATCTGGAAATGAATCTTGAGGGTGACGTCTTCGTCGACCGGCATGGCATTCACATCCGGCGCGCCCAGGTCCGTGACAAGACGGGGGGCGAAACAATTCTTGCCGGCGACGTGCTGTTCAACGACTACGACTATTTCTCGTTTAACCTGACGGGACGCCTCACGGACTTTCAGATTATGGACGTAGCGAACTCGCGGGACCTTCCGTTCTACGGTCACATATGGGCGTCGGGCACGGCCACGCTTACAGGACCACTCAGTGAGACGAGTCTGAGAGCGACGAACGCGGTCGCCAATCCGCGATCGAAGCTTTACATCCCCTTGATCGAATCAGAGGAGGGTTACGACGAGGGTTTCATCATTTTCGCCGATTCAACGGGACAAATACCGGATCTTGCCGAGCTCACGCGGCGCCGCAACCTGCTTGCCAGCCGACCAAAGGGGGAACGCGGTTTTACCGACGGTATGAACCTGGAGATTAACGTCGACGCTCCGCCGGGCTCGACGGTGCACCTCGTTATAGACCCGTTGGTCGGGGATGTCATCAATGGCGTCGGAGCCGGACGAGTTCAGATACTGCGCTCCGAAGGCGTGTTTACCACTTTCGGGTCCTTTCAGGTCAATTCGGGTGACTACCTTTTCACGGCCGGTGAGGTTTTCGTAAGACGTTTCATCATCGAGGAGGGAGGGCTTATAACGTGGGACGGTGATCCCAAGAACGCCGTGCTCGACATACCCGCGGCGTACCGAACGCGTGCGTCGAGGGTAGGCTTGACGGCGTCGACAGTCGGCTCCCAAGCACTCATTCCCGTAGTAGTAAATCTTCACATTACGGGCAGGGTTGCGGCGCCCGAGGTCGATCTGGCGCTGGCTTTGGATCGGAGCAATCAGAACATCGGCAGCAGTTCCGACGAAGAGTTCCTGGAAACGGTTTTGAACAATCCCCGGCAATCCACGGAATACGCTACAAGCGTGCTCCTCACAAACTCTTTCGCTTTGACGACGACGTCTGCCAGCAGTGAAGCTCTGGGTAGCGGTGCGTTCAACAGCCTCTCTCAGCTCGTCTCCACGCAACTCAATCGGTATTTGAGTTCGGCCTTGCCTAACGTGGACTTCAGTTTCGGCGTACAGGGACAAACCGCGCAGGAACTGGATTTCACCTATGGCGTGGCGTTGCGCTTGATGGACGAACGGCTGGTAATTCGGGGCGAGGGAGTGTACCAGGGCACTGAGACAGCGGAGAATCAAGCGATTCAAGGCGAGTTTGTGGTAGAGATTCGGCTCAGTGAAAACGTCTCTGTAGAGGTCTTCTACCGGCGTGAAGGCGATGTATTGGCCAGTGAGCAGGTGCTTACGAGCACGACGGGTGCTGGCGTGTCCTATAAAACAGAGTTTCCCACCTGGCGGCGTTTTCTCATGCGTCTGTTCGGCTGGTTGATCCCGGACAAACGGACCCCACCAACGCCCACCCCGCCGGTCGTAGCCGCCGAGGATTGATAGCCGCATGTGCTTTGGAATGCGATTCATTGTGAGGTCGGAAGTGCCGTGAACAAATCGAAGAACACCGAGACCATACGCCGTGAGGTCTTGTCTTTCCTCAAGAATCACGGCAAGCAGTCGTTTCGCATAAAGGAGATCGCTCGGAAACTGGGATACGCGGACAATCGCGACTATCGTCGATTCCTCGAAGTCATGGAGGGCCTCGACGACGAGGCACTGGTCGCACGTCAGAAGGGCAATCGTTTCTCTTACCGCCGGCCGTCGGGAACGGCAGTCGGGTTGCTATCGGTTAACCCGAAGGGCTTTGGTTTTGTCGAGGTTGAGGGTACCACGCAAGACTATTTCGTCAGCCCCGCCAACCTCGGCACCGCGCTCGACGGCGACAAGGTAAAGATCTCAACGGCGGCACGATCCAGAGATGGGCGCCGTCGCGAAGCCGTCGTCCTAGAGGTGATCGATCGGTCACGCAAACAGACCGTCGGTACGTTCAAAAGACACGGAAAATTCGGAGTAGTCTCCCCGGACGACCTGCGGATTACCCACGACATTTACGTGGACGGGGACCATATCAACGGTGCACGCGACGGACAAAAGGTTGTCGTTTCGATAGACCGGTTCGACAGTCCACACGCAGCACCCGAGGGCCGTGTGTTGCAGATCATAGGCCCAGCCGATGACGCACGCGTTCAGGTGCTCGCATTAGCCATGAGCCTCGGTGTTTCCGGGGACTTCCCTGACGAGGTCGAGGACGAGGCGCAAAACATCTCGCAAACGCTCCCCGACCCGTCCGACCGGAGGCTCGACCTTAGAGACAAGAGAACATTCACTATCGACCCCGACGACGCGAAGGACTTCGACGACGCCATACACGTCGAGTCGCTTGGTAGCGGGATGCTCAAGATCGGGGTCCACATTGCAGACGTCTCCTTCTTCGTTCACCCCGATTCTGCCATCGACGGCGAGGCGCGTGAGCGCGCCACGAGCGTTTACCTTGTGGACCGCGTAATACCGATGCTGCCTGAGTCTCTCTCAAACGACCTGTGCTCTCTCCGCCCGGATGTCGACCGGCTCACCTTCTCGTGTCTGATGACCATCGATCGCGCCGGCAACGTTCATGACTATACCATAACCCCCAGCATCATACGGTCGAAGGCTCGGCTGACGTACGAGGAGGCGCAGGCAATTATTGATGGCGATGATCACCCGCTCGCCACGGACGTGAGAACCGCGAACGAGCTCGCCATCCGCCTTACCGAGGAGCGAATGACCCGGGGCTCGATCGACTTCGACGTACCCGAGGTCAAAGTCCGACTCGATCCCGACGGTACACCGACCGAGATGTTCGTCAAGGAACGATCTCAATCAAACCGCCTAATTGAGGAGTTTATGTTGCTGGCCAACAGAACGGTCGCCGAGCACGCAGCGAGTGCATTCGATCAGTCGCCCTTTGTGTTCCGCATTCACGATTCGCCGGACTTCGAGCGAATTCGCAACCTGGCACATTACGTACGGGCTTTTGGTCATCGGCTCGAAATAAAGAACGGCACGGTCGACTCGCGAGAACTCAACAAGCTGCTCAGGGGCGCTGAAGGTCGGCCGGAAGCGCCCGTCATCGAGCAGGCGGCCCTCAGGGCAATGGCGAAGGCTGCCTACAGTGTGGAGAACATCGGTCACTACGGTCTTGGGTTCGACTTCTACACGCACTTCACGAGTCCCATTCGTCGTTATCCCGACCTCATGGTTCACCGCCTGCTTAAAGCATACGAAGCAGGCGAGGTGCCGCCCGATCCGGAGCAGCTAGAAGCGACGTGTCGCCACTGTTCCGAGAAAGAGCGCAGCGCAGAGGTGGCGGAGCGAGAGTCCATCAAACTCAAGCAGGTCGAGTATGCTCGCGATCATCTCGGTGACAGTTTCGACGGCGTCGTAACAGGAGTCACGCGCTTCGGCGTCTTCGTGGAGATTACCTCTCTCCTCGTCGAAGGAATGGTTCACGTCCGCGACATGGACGATGACTATTACGAGTACGATGAGGCGACTTTCAGCCTCATCGGCGTTGAGACGGGTCGGCGCTACCAGCCCGGCCGGGTCGCGCGCGTTACGATTGTGGCCGCGAACCTCGAGAGCCGCGAAATAGATCTCTTCTTTGCCGAAGAATAGACCTTCAGTCTCCGGTCGGGACTCGTTTGGAAGACCTCTTAGCGGCCTATTCATCCCCAAAATTGGAACCCTGCCCCTCGGTGAGGCGGTTCGCGCCGTAACTTCAATATTGGACCGCTATTTGGTACGTTTCGATCGTCGGTCCCACGGGCCAGAGTAGTGAACATCTTCAGGACCCTTCATGCGGCTTCTCTTCACCACGGATTCCCATAAAAGACCGCGGGTCCCGGTTCCGTTCGTAAAAACGCTCCCACTGATCGCGCGAAACCAGCTGCGGGAGACCATCCGCTACTTTCGGCACCAGCCAAACCCATTGGCCTGGATGCTCGTTGGTATCTTCGCCCTCGCTGCCGCATTCTCTCTGGTGACGGCAGGACTCAAATTCAATCGCATCACGATTCTACTCGGCTTCTATGTACCGGTAGCCGTCTTCGACGATCATCTAATCGGAGTCCTCGTGTCGCTGTTCGGCATCCGCTTCCTGTTTCAACGTAGTCCCCGCTTCAGGCTGCAGCCGTATCTGCACTTGCCCTTGCGGCGCTGGCAGCTCGTGGCCTACTTCCAGGCCACGTCGGTGTTCACGATCCATAACGTCTATCCCCTGCTTTTCCTTGTTCCG
>JBFHWK010000034.1:0-18115 GCA_041589075.1 Rhodothermales bacterium | reverse complement strand
TTTGAATCAAAAACCGTATCGCATCTAAAGTGCTACAACGTGGTCGAGGCGGAGCCCGACTCCGCGAACGTCAACCTGCGGGATCAGTTTTTTGGGGCTGACTACATGGCGCGCGGTCCCGAGTACTTTTGCAATCCCTCTTCGAAGAACGGTGGGCCGGTCCCAAACGAAACCGATCACCTGACGATTTACAGGCTCCAATCCATGACGGGAAAAGACTCTACCCGCTCAGTGATCGCGATCGATCAATTCGGCCGTGACCGACTTTCCGTCACCAGCTCGACATGGCTGCTTGTGCCGACAAAGAAAGAGTTATGGAGTGAGGAAGAGGTGGGTCAGCCGGATGGGTGATGGTGGGCGGTGAACCACGAAGAGTGGCGTTTCGCTAGAGTAGCCGCGGCCGATCGCGATATACCTTGTTGTCGGCCAAGTAAGTACCCGGGGTGGGACTCGAACCCACACGTCCAAAGGACATACGATTTTGAGTCGCATGCGTCTACCAGTTCCGCCACCCGGGCCGGGTGTGTCGTAACGTAACAAGGTTACGAAAGTTTTGGGACCTCTTGTGTGTATGTGGCGATCCGTTAGTTCTTGTCATCCCGGCTTTGAGCCGTGATCCAGTGGCCTGGGAGGTGTGAGGTTGGCTCGGACTTCGGATGGATCCCCGATCGGAGTCGGGGATGACGTTGTGCCTGGGATCGTCATGCCCGCATCGAGTGCGGGATGACGGTTGATGGCCGCACATGTACGACTCGCGTTCGCGCGTCAATCGCCCCTTTGGGACTCGTGTCCGCAGCAAGCCTGCCCCTGCGGAAGCGGGGGTCCGGGATGACGGTTTGTTGGCCGTACATGGACTACCCGCCTTCGCGCGTAGTCGTCCCTTGCGGCTCGTGTCCAGATCGAGCCTGCCAACCAGAGCCTACTGCCCGTCGGCGTAGAGCTTCATGAAACGGATCGACGTTTCGATGCCCTCTCTGAAACGGTCGAGGCCGAAGTGCTCGTTCGGAGAGTGAATCGCGTCCGAGTTGAGTCCGAAGCCCATCAACACCGTGTCGATGCCGAGCGTCTCCTTGAACTCCGCCACGATCGGAATCGACCCGCCCTCGCGCGTGAAGTACGGCTTCGTACCGTAAACAGCCTCCATCGCGTTCGCAGCCGCCTGCATCGCGGGGATCTTCGTGTCCACCACGACGGGCTTGCCGCCATGCAGATTTCGAAACTCCAGCTTCATCGTGGGCGGCACCGCCGCCTCAAAGTACTTGCGAAGTTTCTCGGCGACGTCCAGCGAATTCTGGTCTGGCACGAGCCGCATCGAGATCTTCGCCGTCGCCTTTGAAGGCAGCACGGTCTTCGCACCCGGTCCCTGGTATCCGCCCCAGATGCCGTTGCAGTCCAGCGTCGGGCGTCCTGTTACGGCCTCCAGAATGGAGTAGCCTTCCTCGGTTTTCGGTACGGCAAGACCCACGTCCTTAAGCCACCTCTTCTCGTCGAATGGCAGGGCCGCGTACGTCTGCCGCTCTTCCGCGCTCAGCGGCCGCGCATCGTCATAGAAACCGGGCACCGTCACGCGATGGTTCTCATCGTGCAATCCCGCGATCAGGCGCGCCAGTGCGTTGATGGGATTCTCCACTGCGCCACCATACACGCCAGAGTGCAGGTCGCGCGCGGGACCGATCAGGCTGACCTCGACATACGAAAGCCCGCGAAGTCCGTAGGTGATGGACGGCACACCTTTGTCGAACATCGCCGTATCGGAAATGACGACGACATCCGCCGCGAGCTTTGATCGGTTCTCCTTCACGAACGGCGACAGGTGTTTCGAACCCGTCTCCTCCTCGCCCTCGAACAGCATCTTCAGGTTCAGCGGAAGACTGTCGCCGGACTGCAGATACGACTCGATAGACTTTACGTGCATGAAGAGCTGGCCCTTGTCGTCGCACGAGCCGCGCGCGTACAGCGTCTCATTCTTGCGCGTCGGTTCGAACGGGGGCGTCTCCCAGAGATCCAGAGGATCCGGCGGCTGAACATCGTAGTGGCCGTAGATCAGAATCGTCGGCGCACTCGGCTCAATTATGTGCTCCGCGTAGACGATCGGGTGGCCGTCGGTTGGGCAGATCTCGACACGTGCAACTCCGATCCTCGTCAACTCAGACGCGAGCCACTCGGCTGCACGCTGCACGTCATGCGCATACTTCGCGTCTGTGCTGACCGATGGGATACGCAGGAAGTCTTCCAGACCCGCTACAAAGTCGTCGTGGTGTTCGCGAGCGTATTTGAGAGCCTTTTCCATACACGAATAAATGTTATCTGAATTGCGTAATCGGAAGGTATCGCCACCCGCGATGATAATCGAGGCGCGGTTCAGTCTTCCCATTTGCTTCGAATTCGATGCGATTCTCGCCGGGGCGCGGGAGGGCCCGGCATCAGAATTCACTCTCGTCACGCCACCTGACCAGCCGCCACGACGCAGTCGTGTCCGGACGGATCAGTAGGAAGTTTACGTTGCCGTCCCCCCGAAAGACCTCGCCGGACTCGAGTGAGATGGTCAGATCGAATGACCGAACGACTCGCTCGTTCAGGTTTCGCACAAATGCGTCACGCGAGATGATCTGGTTCCACTGAAGCCTGATTACGCTGGAGTTTGCGAAGAGCCGCCGCGTGCTCTCGAGGTCCTGCGCAAACCCCCATTCCCGCTCCACCTGAGCATCGAAGTCGTAGTAGATGAAAACGAACGCGGAGTCGAGGAGCGGCTCGTAAAGGGCAATGTCGCGAAGCTCGTACGCGTTACGGAAGTTGGTGAAAAAACCCTCAATGGTTGTCGGATCGCCGAGCAGGTCTCCAAATGGATCGCCCTCTTCCAGAGCGGGTGCGAACGGGTTGCACGCAGCGATCGCGCAAATCATCGTCACTGCAAGGATGGGAGCCGTATATGTGCGGGGCGATGTCATTTCGAAAGATGCTCAGCATGTACGGCCGCGAAACATCGCAAGGACCGCTAACGCGGTCTAGTCTACAAACTCCGCCTTGAGATCGCTCCACGTCGCACTCGAACCCACCTCACGGTCCGTCCACGCCGCAAGGCGCCATAGTCCGTCAACACCTTGCTCGATTTCCCAACGCAACTGCCCCTCGAACACCGTCGGAATACCGGGGCGATTGTGATTTACGGTGAGCCGATAACCGGAGTCGACCACGCTCATGGTCTCCGAGACGGGTGTCGCTGACGCGTCGTCGAGGTCCAAGGTGTTGCCGGTGCTGAATTGTGCCGCGGACGCCACCGCACTGAAATACTGCTCTTCATTCGTCACCCCCCAACCGCTCCAGATCGGCTTGTTGGCTTCAGCCGTCGACGTCGGCTGAAACGCGAATTCGTCGGCAAACGACCGTCTGTAGTTGAGTGTGTTCAGTTCTTCTATTGCCGACCGGATGTTTGCGACAACCTGCTCGGGCGTGTCGGGTTGCAGATAGGTACCGGCCCCAGTGAGAGGGGGCTCCGCGTCACGCGTCTCAAACAGACCGCACCCCACGATGAGAAGCGTCACACCTGCACATGCTATGAACGGTACCCACGACCGCATCGCGTCAGGTCTCCACCGTCTTTCGTGACAGCATGATCATCCGCGGTGAATCCTCGGTAAACGCGTGTCCATCGTAATCGCCGAATGTCGTGATCATCGACAATCCTGACGCCTCGTACATATGCTCGAAGTCCTCATGCTCCAGTAGCCGCACCGATTCGTGAAACTCGAACGTGTCCCCGTCCCGGCGAAGCAAAATGTCCTTGCGGATTCTACCCTCGTCCAGTAAACGGCGCTGTACAATCTCCACATTGCCTTCGACTCGTCGATCTTCCGTGACGATTCTCTTGCGTACGAATGACGGATTCAGGAAGTCCTGAAAGAACCAGCCGCGAGGCTTGATGGAAGCGGCAATGGCAGCGATAGCGCGACTGTGATCTTCCTCGTTCTCAAAGTAGCCGAACGCCGTAAACAGGTTGACCGCGCCGTCAAAACACGCGTCACAAACGCGATCTCGCATGTCGCCCTCGATGAATTCCACCGCCATGGCGGCCTCCTCGGCACGTCGCCTCGCGGCCGCGATCGAACGCGGACTCAGATCAAGGCCGGTCACCTTGTAACCGTTCTCGGCGAGTCCGATCGCGTGGCGTCCTCTTCCACATCCGACATCGAGAATCGTGCTGCCGGGCGGCGGTGCGATCGCCTTCTCTATCAACGCGATGACCTTGTGGGCGTCATCGTCGTCGCGATGGCGGTACACGAGCTCGTACTCGTCGCGGTCAAACCACGCCTCGTACCACTTCTCGTCACGCGTGTTCATGAGAGTTGCGTCAGGCTGCGATCTCGGCAAAGGGCCTCAAGGCCTCCTCTTGTGTGCACGTATCCGGATACCACGACACGAGCTTGTCGATAACCTCTTCGAGCAGTGCGTCGGGACACGAAGCGCCGGCCGTCAGGATGACCGTTACAGAAGTGCGGCTCGGCAACCAATCACGCGTCTCGATGACGGCACGTTCCTCTAGATCGAAGTGTCGAACGAGATTTGGGCTCTCGATTTCACCGGCGTCTTGGATGAAATATGTGGGCATTACCTGGCTGCACAACTCTACGAGGTGGCTTGTGTTCGAGGAGTTGTAGCCACCGACGACAATCGCGAGGTCGGCCTTCTCACGAATCAGCGCGTGCGTCGCATTTTGATTCTCGTTCGTCGCATAACACAGCGTGTCGCTGGTGTCGGCAAAATGCTCGTCGATGTTATCCTTTCCGTACTTGTCCACCATCGTTCGTTTCAACAAATCGGCAATTGCCTGCGTTTCGGTTGCGAGCATGGTCGTCTGATTTACGACACCGACGCGCCGCAAGTCACGATCCGGGTCAAATGCGGGAGAATGTCTGTCTTTGAATGCCTCGAAGAAGAATGTCCGATCTTCGACTCCCGAAATAATGTTGGCAAGCTGCTCGGCCTCGAAGAGGTCCCGAACGACAACGACGGGAGCGGCCTTTTGCGCGTGGGAAAACGTGGCCCTCGTTTCCTCGTGGTAACGCTTGCCGTGTATTACGACGGTGTATTCGCGCTCGCCGATCTGGCTGCTGCGCTTCCACACCTTTTCGACAAACGGACAGGTCGTATTGTATCGATACGTATCGACGCCGCGTCGTTTGAGTTCGTCCGTAATTTCAATGGTTGATCCAAAGGCTGGGACAATCACCACGTCGTCCGGTGTGAGCACGTCGAATGGGATAAGCTGTTCTCCCTCGGTAGTGCGCAGGAAGCGAATCCCGCGAGACTGCAGGTCCTGATTCACACGCGGATTGTGGATCATCTCCGAGAGCAGGAAGATTCGCTTGCCCGGGTTTTCTTCGATGGCTCGATAAGCGATTTCCACCGCGTTCTCGACTCCGTAGCAGAACCCGAAATGCCGGGCGATCTTGAAGCGGATAGGTCCGAAGTCTATGAGAGACGGAGACAGGTCTTTCTTACGCGGATCCGCGACACGGCGCGCTTCTTTCACCGTCGAGATGATCGGGCTGCGATAGAATACCGGGACGTTGAACTCGCGTGCCATCTGGACCTGAAACTGGATATCTTCGACGAATGCAATGAACGCGACAGCGATGCCGGGGTTCGACCTACAGGCGCCTGTCGAGGCGATCCGCCACAGGCGGATACCAGTCTGCATAACGGCCTTCGAGAATCGCGGCGCGCGCTTCCCGCATCAGCCACCCGTAGAGCGCCAGGTTCTGGAGTGTCGCAATCTGCGCTCCCAGCATCTCCTTTGCCAGGAATAGGTGCCGCAGATACGCTCTTGAGAATTCCGTAGACGCGTAAGCCTTTAATCCGGCGTCGATAGGCTCGAAATCCTCACGCCACTTCTCATTGCGGATGTTCAGGATGCCTTCGGTCGTGAAGATCATCCCGTTGCGCGCATTACGGGTCGGCATGACGCAATCGAACATGTCCATGCCTCTGGCGATGCTTTCAAGAAGATTTGCGGGTGTGCCGACGCCCATTAGGTACCGCGGTTTCTCAGCGGGTAGGAACGGCTCTACGACTTCGACCATGGCATACATCTGTTCGGCAGGCTCCCCGACAGACAGGCCGCCTATTGCATAACCGGGAAAGTCCATGTCGACGAGTCGCTGCGCCGAGTCCCTGCGCACGTCGGCGTAGACGACGCCCTGGACAATTGCGAAGAGAGCCTGCTCATAGCCGTACAGCGCGTTCGTGCTCTCGAATCGATCTTTGCAGCGTTTGGCCCACCGCAGTGTGAGGTCGTTGGAGGTGGCGGCATACGACTGATCGGCATCACCGGGTGGACACTCGTCCAGGACCATCATGATGTCGGCGCCGATCTGCCGCTGTATATCGATGACACGTTCCGGTGTAAACAGGTGCTCTGACCCGTCGAGGTGGCTGCGGAATCGAACGCCGTCCTCGGCCAGTGTACGCATGTTCGCGAGCGAAAACACCTGATATCCGCCGGAGTCGGTGAGCATGGGTCGGTCCCAGCTCATGAATGTGTGCAGGCCGCCGGCATGTTGCACGAGGTCGGTTCCGGGCCGAAGATAGAGGTGATAGGTGTTCGCGAGAATGATGGGCGCGTCGATGTCCATGGTGAGTGCGCGCGGCAAGACGCCCTTCACAGTACCGTTCGTTCCGACAGGCATGAATACGGGGGTCTCGACACCCCCGTGCGGCAGCGCCATGCGGCCGGCGCGCGCCGATGTTCCTCGGTCGATTGCCTGGAGCTCGAAGTGCATTACAAGTGCGCGCGTGTCGCGTCCGAGAATGGTCGCGGATCAGAGTGCAACGCTGATGATCGGCTCCTGCTGATACTCCTCACGCTGACTGAGTCGCTCAACGAGCTCGTCTCGTGACCGACCGTCCACGCCCAGAACAACAACGGCGTCGCCGGTACGCAGTAGCAGGTAGTCATCCAGTGACGGACCGATGAATATCTGCGCATTGCGATACCTTGCATAGTGGCGGTGAACGTCCACAGCCGTGACTGGCTCGGCCCGGGAAACGTCTTCCGCGCCCAGCGTAAGCTGCCGGTCCCCGTGCCGGATCCGCAGGACCCCGTCTTTCAGGTCAATGTGGATCGCGGGTCGGAACCCGATTCCGCAGACAACAGCATACGCGGTTGCTCCAACAAGTTGAGCGAACCAGAAACCGGCCGCAAGCGGACCCTGCGGATCTGAAACGATGTCCTCGTGCAGTATCGCCCAGGCGAGGATACCGGTCAGGACCATCAGCACGAGAATGACGACGGCCCAGAAGTAATAGCGCGCCACGGTGATCCGCGGATCGTCGCGACCTCTCAAATAGCGGCCGAGCCTCGACCACGACGGGTCGTAGGAACGGGGAATTGTGATTTCCAGGCTAGTCACTGAGGGTGTCGCAGGGTCGGTTTCGGGCCGTATCTCAAACCTACGGCCGATAATCGGTGAGTCTGTTGTCGTACCGTGAAAACGGCGGCCTATCTTCGTCGCATAAGATGCCGCACCGTTACCGGCGCCGCAAAGGGCCCGCTCTGTCAATCGCTTTCGTAAACGGGCGCTACAAATGAGGTGATTTCGAGGTTGATCTGTTCCTTCCAGGCGGTGTAGGTGGCCACGATAAGGGCGGTCACGGGCACCGCAATGAACAAACCGATCAGGCCCATAAACGATCCGAACACGAAGAGCGCCAGGAGAATCAGCACTGGATGTAATCCGACCTGGTGTCCGAGAATGTGGGGTGTCAGCACGCTCGACTCGAGCAGTGCTTCTCCCAGGAGGACCAGGAACACGATAGTCGCTTTGGCAAACCAGGGGTCGCCGAACACGATCGCGATGGTAACGCCGATGACGTTCGTTACGATCGCTCCGACGTTCGGGATCATGTTCAGCAGTCCGCCGAGAAGTCCGATCAGCAGTGCAAAAGGCACATCAAAGATGAGTAACGCGACGGAAACGTTGAACGCTGCGATGGCGCTGATCGTCAACTGCCCGCGAAGGTACCGTCCTACCACGCTGCCCGCTTTCAGCAGGTATTCCCTTCGCCCGCCGAAGGTGGGGAAGAGCTCGCTCACCCGCTCGGTGATCACGTCGAAGTCCTTGACGTTGTAGAACACCAGGACGGGCAGAATGGCGAGCACCGTTAGGAGACCGAGGAGAGAGCCGAGCGATTTGACGACCTGCTGTGCAGTTTCCGGTATTCCTCGTGCAAGCATCGTCGCCTGCTCTTGCACCGACGCGACGACTTCGGTCACGAACTCGTTCTTTTGAATCAGGCCGGCGTTCTCTAGCGAGTCCAGCAGCGTGAGCCCCGACAGCCACCCTCGCAAGCCACTCATACCTCCTAGAATCCGTCCGCCAAGCACTTCGAGCTGTCCCGCGAGGCTGGGTACGAGTATTAGAAACACGCCTGCGATCGCTCCTATGATCAGACTCGTCGCAAGTAGAGAGGACGCCCATCGGGGCACCTTGAAACGCTCGTGGACCAGCTTTACGGCCGGATTGAAGAGGAACGCAAGCAGATAGGCGAAGCCGAACGGAAGCAGAATGGTGCTGATGCGGTCGAAGAACCAGATGACCAGAAGGAAGAGCCCGGACAGCATGATCGCGCGCACGCCCCCGTGCGTCCGAACGGGCCAGAGCATGATCAAAGCGGCTGCGCCAACGAGCAGCGGGTTGAGTAGTCCGCGCATCGTGTAGAGCAGCACGAGGAATAGGATGACGCCGCCGGCGATGAGCACGCCATCCAGCGGCCGTGCGCGGCGGGGTAGATGGCCCGTCGGGTTTGTACCGCCGTCTTCTATCATGAGTTAGCGGTCGTCCGAAGAGGCCGAGATGTCGTCGACCGTGTTCGTACGGACCGGGGCGCCCTCGAACGGTGGGGTGTCGACGGCAGCGCGTCGATTGAGTTGCTCTTCCTCCTGCCGCAGCCGCTCCTCCCATTCGAGCAGCTCTCGCTCACGCTGGATCAGCTTCCGATAACTTTCCTCGATCGCCTTCTCTCTGACCTCGAACGGTGCGAGCTCCATGTGGCCACGCTCCTCGAAATAGCGTTTGAAGAGCCAGTTGTGTTTGGCCGCCTCCATAAGTTCGGCGAAACGATACGCTCCGAGCGCTCCCCAGTTGGACGTTTCTTCCAGATGACCAAGCACGACCCGAACCTCGCTCATGATCGCGTGCATCGTGTCCGCGGACGCCAGGAACTCTTCGTATAGCGCAGGATCGTTGACAAGACGAGCTACCGTTCCCTCGCCATGTTCCAGTTTGTCAAGCAGCGTCTTGACGCCCTGCGTCGCTTCGTCCGCGAGTGCTACCAGACTCGTGGCGTTGTCGGCCATCGACGCCATGAGGTTTTGTGTTTCGGTGGCCGTTCTTACAAAATTGTGATAGAGCGTGGTGTCCGTGACGATCTTGCCCAGCGTACCCTGCCCTCTGCGGACGTCCTGCATGATTTCGTCAAACGTCGTCGCGGCTTTCTCAAAGTTCTGTACTGACTCCAGCGCGCGGTCGGTGATCTCGAAGAGGTCAAAGGGATCCACACCCGGTATGATGTCCCCGTCCTCAATGAGTTCACCCATGTCGTCGGCCGGTGTAACGAGCACTACGATTTGATTGCCGACAATACCGTCGCTCTTGATCTGGGCTTGCGTGTTCTTCGTAATGACGTGTCGTGCGGACACACCGATAGCCAACGTGACCTCGATCTTGCCGCCGGGGCGGTCGGGCAATCGGACGGCGTCGACCCGGCCGATATTGACTCCCTGATACTGCACCGCCGCACCCGCCGATAGTCCGGCCACGGATGTGTACCGTGACTGAATCAAGAAAGTCTCCTTGAATAGAAAGGAGCGATTGGCGATGGCAAAAAGCGCGGCCAGGAACAAGATGATCCCGGCGAGCACGAGTATACCGGTCCGGGTTTGACGTGTCATGGCAGTGGGAAGCAACCTCTAGGACGGTGTTGGTAGAACATCTACGTTCCGAAGAAGTTGCGGATTTCTGGGTGTGGTGTAGTGCTCACTTCATCGAGTGACCCGCTCGCGACAAAGTGCCCTTCGTGCAGGAAGTGCACGGAATCGGCGATTATCTCCGCGCAAAGCAGATCGTGTGTGATGGTTATCGACGATATGCCACGCTCGTCGCGCAGTCGCAGGATCAGTTCGGACACGGTTCGAACGGATATCGGGTCGAGGCCGGTCGTGGGTTCGTCGTAGAACATGAGGTCGGGCTTAAGTATGATGGCACGGGCGAGCCCTACGCGTTTCTTCTGGCCGCCGGACAGTTCGGCAGGGTACTGAGGGCCCTTGTCCGGCAGGTTTACCCAGTCTAGCGCTTCATGAATGCGGTCCTTGCGCTCGGCGCGTGAGAGCTCGGTGTGCCGCTCAAGTATGAACCCGATGTTCTCGAAGACCGTCATCGAGTCGAACAAGGCGCCACCCTGGAACACGTAACCCGTTGACAGACGCAGGCGGTCGAGTGCGTCGTCGTCGAGTTTATCGACACGCTGGCCCAGTGCCCAGACCTCACCGGCATCAGGATACAGCAGCCCGACAGCGTGCTTCACCAACACGCTCTTGCCGGTGCCCGATCCGCCCATGACGACGGCGGACTCGCCCTCGCTGACCCGCAAGTCGATGCCCTTCAGTACCTCCTTTGCACCGAACCCCTTGACGAGTCCGCGAATATCGACGATCACCTCCTGTGGCGGCGCGCCATTCGAAACGGTGTGTCGGTCACGCTCACCCACGTTTGCTATCCGGATATGTCACCAAAGATGAACAGCGAAAGTCGAACGACGACCACGTCGGCAACAAAGATCAGGAGCGCGGAGAGGACAACGGCATGCATCGCTGCCTGCCCGACCTCGCGGGTACCCCCGCGGACCGTGTAGCCCATGTAACAGCTTACGATCGCAACAATGAAACCGAATATGGATGTCTTCATGGTGTCGACGACGAGGTCCGAAATCCGGATGGTCTCAAACGCCGTGTTGAAGAATATCCGATAGTCCATTCCTTCGGACAGAACCGACTCCAGATAACCGCCGACGAGAGCCAGCGTATCGGTCCACATTGTCAGGATCGGAAATACGATGATGCAGGCGAGCACGCGTGTGATCACGAGATAGTGGAACGGTTTGAGCGCGGCGACCTCGAGCGCGTCGATCTGTTCGGTAACGCGCATCGATCCGATTTCGGCGCCAATGCCGGCGCCGAGTCGTCCGGCCAACACGATCGACGTGAGCACCGGGCCGATCTCTTTGATGACGGACAACGCCAGCATGTTGGGCAGAACAGCCTCGGCACCAAACCGAATCAGTGTTCCGCGGCTCTGCATCGCCAGGACCACGCCGATCGAGAAGCCGGTAACGGACGTGAGGATGAAGCTGCGTGTGCCCACTTCATCCATCTGGTGCATCAGCTCCCGGCCCTCGAAGGGCCGGCGCCAGAATCGTTTGAAGAACTCGGCCGCAAAAAGGGCGAGTTCACCGGCCCGGGATGCGAAAGCGAGGGCGACGCTGGTTCTCTCCAGTCCGGAGGAGGCGGTGGAGTTGGCCACGAAGGAGGGACTTGGTGCGGGAAGAAGCTATAAGATCCAAAAATGGGAGGCGGATGTCTAGAGCGGCTCGCCACGTTCCGATCAATAAGCGTACTGCCACAGCAGGTTTACACTTATAGAGCCGCGCCGGGTGAGCAGACGCAGCAGCAAGCTCTGCAGTAGTTCGAACTCCGCAGTGATCTCGCGCGGGTCCTGAACGGTTGAGGAGGTCGCGTTGGAACTGCCCAGGTTCAGCGGCTGGCTGATGGACACGTAGACACGCCGGTGGACATACTTCCCGGCCGTCAGGCGCGCGTCCAGACCTTGCTGTTCGATCTCGATAACATCCAGGCCGAGACCCGTTCCCGCGATGCTCTCAATAAGTCCGGCAACCTGGCCGATCGCGATGTCCGTGGCAAGTGAGCCGCCCGTTCCCGTACCGCCCAGATGGAGTGACTCCGCGGCCGGTCGCCCGAACGCGATATAGGAAAGGATGTCGGTTAACTCCATTGTGGGATCGGAGCTTAGCTTGACGTCCAGGTTGTCCGGTCTGCCGGACGTCGTCAATGTGATCGTAACCTCGTTGTCAGGATTTCGCCAGGCGCGTATCGCGTACTCGGCTTCGATGTCGAGGATAGGCTCTTCGATGGGACCGTTGTACGTCAGTGTGCCACGCGTGATCTGGAACGTGCGGCCGAATTGTACGATGCGGCTGCGGTCCGGAATCACGGCGATCGTACCGAAGACCTGCGCGTTCTCTCGGCGATTCTTCTGGACGTCCAGATCTCCCGTAAACTGGATGTCCATCGTCGGATTCTTTTTGGAGCGCAGCCACGTATTGCGACTAAGCTGAACCTTCAGTGTCATGGAGAGCGCGTTGTAAAAGTCGAACGTCGTAGTGTCGCTCTCGGTGATGCGAATGCCGAAGCGCTGCTCTACCGTTTGAAGATCTTCGAGCGACAGCTGTACGGGTTCAAAGTCCGCGATCTCTTCCGTGAGAAAGACGTCGGCGGCCGTCACCTGTACCGAACCTGTGATCAGAGGGCGCCGTGTCGTACCGGTCATCTTCAGCTGTGAATCGGCGGACGCTCGGTACTCGCGGTTATCTACGGCCAGGAAATCAACGGACCCGATGTCGAGGTCGAAGTCACCGAGCGTCAGCTCATTGAGATTGACGGTCCCTTGCGCAGTTGCCGTACCGCGACCGGACTTCGCAGTGAACTGGTCTACAAAGATAGTATTGCCGCTGAAGCGGAAGCTCGCGGTGATGTCTCGGTACACAACTTTGAATTTGGTGGTACCGAGCGAGCCGTTTGTCAGGACGGCGCTACCCTGCAGATCTGGTTCGGCGAACGTGCCACGGACATCCACCTGGCCGGTAAGTTTGCCGCCGATATGGCTGAACAGCGAGCGGTCCAGGAACGGCAGGATCCAGTCTATAGCGAATCCTTCCGTGCGAAGCTGCAACGATGACTCGCCTTCCGCCGTTGCCGTTTGCAGCCCTCCGCGCTGCACGGTCGAGTCGGACGCTGCGGAGGCAAGCCGCAGGTCGATCGGCAGATACCCGTTGAGCGTGAGCTCACTGCCGTCTTCATTTCTGATACGGCCCGCCAGGTTGAGCCGCAGCTCCGTGTAATCAAGGTTCAGTGACATGTCACCAATGGGACGGGCTCGATATCGTAAGCTGGCATCGAGTGAGCCCGCAATAATTGGAGCCGAGGCGGGGCCGGAAAGATCTATGTATCCATTGAGCCGCCCGTCAAGACCTTTGTAATCGAACAGGTCGGCCACGGAGCCAATTCGAAACTCTTCTATGGTCATGATTAGACTCTGGCTTCCGTCGAGGTCTATGTACCCGTCAACGGCTATCTGCTGCGTCTCCGAGAACAGGGAGAAATTCTGGATCCGATATTCGTCGCCGAAGGAAATCGTACTTGGCTGAAGAAGCTGCCACCGCTCACGGTCGAGTCTCACGTGCAGCGTGCTCATCGTCAAGACGGGAGTTTCCTCTTTGAAGCTCACGCTGCCGGTCAGTCTCAAGTCTCGCATGTCATCCAGCGTTGCTCGTCCGTCATAGGCGACGCTTCGGTCGCGATACGCAGCCTCCAGTCGGATCTCTCGTGCGGTCATTGTGGGGAGCGAGGCCTGTATGACTTCCACGCGCCCTTCGGCGCTTGCCACGTGTCGTTTTTCGTCGAGAGCACCGACGACGCGCACGTTGATCTCGCCTATTCGCATATCATTGTGGACGATGCGCGACAGTTTGGCGTCGGATCGGAATCTCACGTCCTTCGGGTCGCCGGACACGACGAGGGTTATCGAGCCGTCAGCCAGAGGGCGCGTGCCGGGAGGCAGGAAGCGGTGTGTCGGGCGCAGATCCTTGAGCGACGCACGGATTGTCAGGTCGGATGAGGGGGCGTCCGCTTCGTCTGTGAGCGCCACAAGGCCCCGCCCGTCAATGTCGGCCACGTTGGAAGCTACGAAGAGCGAATCGACGGTCAGGAGCCTTCCGTCGATGGAAATCATCGCGGCCAGCGAGTTGACGCGAATGTCTTCGAGATGGGAGTTTCGACCCGTGATGCGCACGCGGCCCGTTGTCGGTACTTCCTTAAGACCGGATCCTACCGCCTCGAAGTCGGCGCTGAACCTTGAAGTCAGACTGTCCGCGCCCGCAAGATCAGCCAGATTGACATTTACGAACGCGCCGCGCACCGAGAAATCTTCGTTGCGTCCGAGATGTGCGTCGCCTTCCAGATTGAGAGATCCGTCGGCAAACTGGACGTCGGTTGAAAAGATGTAATGACCGGAGTCGGCGCGCAGGGAGATATTTCCGTCGCGGATCTCCTGGCCGTTAAGGCTAGAAGGTTGGAGAGATATAAGTGCATCGGCGCGGAGCGAGGAGATCTCCGTGCCATCGACGCTTCCACCGAAGCTGCCGTTCAGACGGGTCACAAGATTGTCGCGATCGAGGATGGCGCCGAGGTTGAGGTTCTCGAACACACCGTTCAAGAACTCGTACCGCGGCCGCTCGTCGAACGGTCGGCCCGTCGCATCGGCCGCGACGCGGCCAAGCGGTGTCGATGCGTTGAACGAAAGTTCCAAGTCACCTCTGCTGAGTTTGCTCCTGACCTCGGCGTGGGTGATCGATTGATTGTTCACCCTGGACGTGTCCAGGTGAGCAACGACCGAGCCCGATGTTGCGCCGTCGGCTAATAGCAGGTTGCCGGACAGCCTGCCGTTGAGGCTCGTGACCCAGTCCTCACTTCCGCCGAGGTCGGCGAGGTTGACATCGCTAAAGTCCGCCGTCTTGATCGCCAGTGACGTGTGTTCCGTGAAGGGTCTTGTCATGCCTTGGGCACGAATGCGCCCGCCTCGGAGGTCTACGTCTGCATCGAATTGCAGGAGTCCGTTCGACAGATTGAACTGAGCCGTACCCGTGCCCAGTTCGTAAGGGCCGTAAACCGACTTGTCGGCGGTGGCCGTCAGCCTGAGCGTCATCTTTTCGGGGTCAAAGCCGCGGCCTCGGCCCGAGATCTGCATACTGATTCGTGAAGTGAGGGTGTCTCCACTCAAAGCTGCGACGTCGAGCTGTTCAGCCGCCGCCCGTCGAATTACGAACACGTCCGTACCGTCGAGATGAACGGTGCCGGCCGCCGTGACTCGACCCGCTGCGACACCGCCGGCTGCGTCAAAACCGACAACCCGATTCTTGAAGTCGGTGACCAGACGCGCGTCGCTAATGGGTACGTCGCCCCATCGAGACCGGCTCAGCGTCAGTGCGGCCATTCCCGAGGCCTGACGGGGCAGACCCGCACCGTTAATCGCAAGCGTTCCGTTCAGGTTGGTCGTTCTTGACGACGACGCAAACTGTGCGAGGTCTACCGCGGTGAGTCGGACTTGTGCATCGTACGTCGGTACTTCATCTAGGAATCTTCCGGTCGCTGAGATGTTGGCTCGCGCGTTGTTTATGACCGTGGCTCCATCCAGAGACATGTTTCCCTGTGAGACACGCGCCGCGAGCTTTGTCGCGCCGACAACGTAGCGGCTGTAGGTGAACGACTCTACCTCGACGGTGGCGGTTCCGGACAGACTATCGATGGCCGGGCCACTGACGTCCACGGCAACGCTGCCGGTGAGCTTTGCAGCAGCCTCGGAGTAGGCGCCGAGCAAATAACGTGGGTCGACGTTCTTGATGATGGCGTTCGCCGCGTAGGAAACTTCCGATTTTGTCCGCGGCGTTCCGCTTGCCGAAATGTCGACGCTGCTGCCGTCACCTAAGGCTACGTTGAGCCGCGACTCGATTAACGAGTCTGTACCGCTCGCACGCAGTGATAATCTCACGACGGCTAACGGGTTGAGCTGCGGGACGAAGGCGACGATGTCCGCGAAGGCAAGCGGTTCCGCCGTGACGTTCAGATCCAGCGTTTCGAAGCGCAGGTCTTTATTCGATAGCCTCGCGGTGCCGTGACCGACAACGTCACTTCGCGACGACTTGAGGGTCAGGTTTCGGAGGTCAAGTTCTCTATCGGCCAGCGTCACGCCGCCGCGCACATGTACGGTATCCTTGACTCCTGGTGGCGTGAAAGCGGCAACGAGCGAGTCGAGATCGAGTGTCGTCGGATGCCGGTTAGTGAAGAGGCGTAGCCCTGCCCTCACTTCGTGAGCCGCGAGCACGGAATCGCCGGACTGGGATAAGAAGCGAACGGTTGCCATGCCGCGCGTCAGCCGCAAGTCACGAATCGTCACGTATGTCGTGGTGGTCGAGGCAGTGTCCGTCGGGAAGGCGCTGATGAGATCCCAGCTGCTGTCCGGACGCTGCGTCATGTTCACGTTCGGCCGGTTGATCCGGACATCGCGCAGTGCGATGTGTCGTGACAGAAGCGAAGGCAGCCGGATCTTGCCCGCAACGCCGTCGGCCGTGACCATGCGTTTGCCATCGTCAGTCGTGATTTCAAAACGGGTCGCGACAATACCCGAAAGGAGCCCGCCGGATACGCGGTCCACTTGCATGCTGGCCCCGACAAGCGGATTGAATCGTTTGAGCGACCACTTCGCCGTCATGTCCAGGATGGGGTCAACCTCGAGCAGCATCAATGCGCAGACCAGGGCGAACACGATTGCTGAAGGCACGGCGGCCAATGCGAGCCCGAGCCGCGACAGCAATGATCGTCGCTTCCTTGCGGGTTTTTTCAGTATGTCCGTTCTGGTATGCGCCACAGGTGTCTCAGAACGTCTGGCCGATGCTCAGATGAATGTTGAATCGCCTCCCAAACTTTTCATTGTCGAGGTTACCCTCGAACGCGTCTTTCGGGGAGAGCAGGTCACGTGCCGAGGGGCTCAGCTTGAAGGCGAGGTCGAAACGAAGAAACCCTACCGGCGTGCGGTATCGAATTCCGGAACCGACGGCATAGCGAAAGCTGCTCAGTGAGAGATTGCCGTTGTCCGTGATCTGTGTACCACCGTCGGGCAGCATCCGCTCGCGGCCGGACACCTGGCCGCCGTCGATGAACGTCGCCAGTCGCCAGTTGCTGCTCAAGCCCGGGAATGGGTATCTAACCTCTATGTTGAAGGCAAGCTTGGCGCGCCCACCCACGGCCTCATAGACGATGGTCTCGCTCCCGACACTGGCAGGTCGTGCGACTTTCGCACCGAGCAGTCCGGTATCCCAGCCACGCACATCGGTCGCACCGCCTGCATAAAAGAGAATCGGATCGAAGCGGTCCTCGAATATCGGATCGTCCGCATCGAGCAGCTCCCTGCTCTTGCCGAGTGGCCAGAGCCTTCCAACCTGTACACGTGAACCAATCGATATGCGACGCGTGATCGGAAGAAACAACCTGGCCTCCGTGCCGAGCTTGACGTACTCAACGCCTGAGCCCAGCACGCTGCCGGCGCTTTCCACGTACGGCTGTATCAGGTAGCCGCGCCGCGGATTCAAGTAATCGTTTAGGCGACCGATCGAACCGGAAATCGATAGCACGGATTTGCTGAAAATGTCGCGCTCCTCCATGTCGACAGACTCACGCGCCGTCGTGAACTGAAGTGATCGAATGAATGTGTAGCTGACTGTATACGGTCGGAAGGGGAGGGGCTGGTAGACGATTGTCGTGTTGAGGCCGAAGTCCCGGCGGTTGATGCCGAGTGGCTCGTTACTCTCACGGAGATTCTGGTCGCGCTCAAACTGGAGAAACGGCGACAGGCTTCCGGAGACCCAACGCGAGAACAAGTATGGCTGGCTGATGCTTAGTGCGGTTCCGAATCGACGTTTTGCAAGATTCTGTTCTGTGTTTGACGCCAGAAAGCCCGTAGCAGCCGTTGCGCTCACCGAGAAGTTGCGGGCGCTTCCGAAGAAGTTGCGGTGTCTCCACTCGGCCTGGAGCGCCACGCCGTCGTCACGCGAGTAGCCGGTCTGGCCCGTCAAAAACCTCGCCTTTGCCTCTCGCACCCGATAGCGGATGGTTACCGTGCTGTCAACGGGCTGATCGGGGACGTCGGCAAGCGCGACACGGAAAAGGTTCAACCCGAAAATCTCCCGCTGGCCCTGTGTCACTTTTCTGTGG
>JBFHWK010000033.1:0-18271 GCA_041589075.1 Rhodothermales bacterium | reverse complement strand
GCAAAACGGTCCGCGCGCTGCGACTGCCAGTGCAGCGTTCGCTTGCTGTTATCGATGTGGCTGCGGACGAGACGCGCTGACTGCGTCGCGCGGTTGTAGAGTGCCCGCACGCGATCGTCGCTGAGCTGCGAGAAGTCGCGCAACTTTCCTTCACGAGCCGCGAGTACGAGGCCGGCGTTTCGAAACGGCGGGTTGTCGGTGGCCACCCCGGGAAATAAGTGGGGACTTGTGCCCTCCGTCGTGCGCCTCTCGGCCCTCAGGGAGTCCGTGCTGCCGAGATACAGTGACCTGGCAACGAGCTCATTGCGTGTACGTCGCGTAGTGGCGCGAAGCGAATCCACGATCTGCTGCATCTCACTGGAACGCATCGTGCGGTCAGAGCGCCTCTCGTCGTCCGGGTCGCTCCGTCTGAATGCGAGATGGGAAAGGTCGAGCCGGAACATATACTTCTCGAAGCGCAGCCGCTCGTACCGTTCCGTGCGCTGATTGTTGGCTCGGTGTTCCGTCAAGCGGTGAAGCTCGCCGTCCTCGAGAAAAAGTTGCAGCTCATCCCCACCGTCGGAGGTCGTCAGACGCCCGGTGCGCGCCTTTATCTCGGCACGTTTTCTTGCCCCCTGGGAGTAGTCGAAGATCGTGATGTCGGCGAGCTCGTTCGTTTCTCGATCGATGTCTTTGACTAGGATGCTGTAATCTTCGATGCCCTCGTAAAAAACGCCCGGCTCGAGATCGAAGCCCGGCTTCTTGTCGCGGATGTCGGTCCACAGAGCTTTGGCTCGGTAGTTGGCTTCAGGGAGAATCACGCTGTTAAAGTGCCACATTGCCGCCGTGATGAGGAGCCCAACCGCGAGAGAAGGCCAGACTAACTGAGTCAGCGACACGCCGGCCGTCTTGATGACCGCATAGGCGCCCGATTCCGCAAGTCGGCCGTAGGTCATGAGAGTAGCGATGAGCACCGACATGGGGACGGCCAGCACAAGCATGTAGGCCAGGCTGTACATGACCAGTTCGATGACAGCCTGAACGGGAAGGCCGCGGCCCACCAGAAGATGCAGGTACCGAATGAGAAACTGCATGATCAGCAGGAACATCAGCGCGGCCAGCCACCCGATAAACGGGCCTGGAAACATCCTCAGGACCATGCGGTGGATTCGTGTCATCTCGGCGTGTGGGACCGGGTATCCGATTGCGTACCGCTACAACGTGGGCGGTGTCACAGTAGTTCTCCGCTCGTGCAGGAGCATTCGTCTCGCCCAGGCGTACGTTTCACTGCGCGCCACCACCCTCAGGGCTTGTTCCTCATGCACATCGAGTGCTTCACGTTCAATCCGTTTCAAACGAACTGCTACGTCTGTTCTAGCGGCAAAGACGCCATCGTAATCGATCCGGCAGCCGGGGCGGAGTGGGAGCACGAGATTCTCCGTGACTACATCGACGAAGAAGGTCTGCAGTTAAGGCACGTAGTACTCACGCACGCTCATATCGACCATATTCTCGGCCTGGATCGCATCTGCAAAGAGCGGAACATGTCCTACATGATGCATCGGTCCGACCTGCCCCTGGTGCACAACGCACACGTGCAGGCTCAGATGTTCGCGATCGAATTCAAGACACCGTCCGATTCGGAGCAGTACCTCCGCGAAGGTGATGTAGTCGAGTTCGGTACGGCCCGTCTCGAAGTCTTGCACACT
The DNA here is from genome assembly GCA_041589075.1 of Rhodothermales bacterium. Lineage (GTDB taxonomy): Bacteria > Bacteroidota > Rhodothermia > Rhodothermales > JABDKH01 > JBFHWK01. The sequence continues at coordinate 16,583 of JBFHWK010000033.1, read as the reverse complement.
CCGGGACATTCGCCGGGTTCTATTTCATTGATCGAGCGCTCCGACAGCGTCGCACTTGCAGGAGATGTCCTTTTCCAGGGGTCGATCGGCCGGACGGATCTGTGGCAGGGGTCGCTTCCGATACTCATGCAGTCGATCTACGGGAAGCTGATACCGCTGGGTGACGAGGTACGCGTGTTCCCAGGGCACGGCCCTGCAACGACCATCGGCGTGGAGCGAAAAACGAATCCGTTCCTCACGGGCACGTACGCCGTCAGCTAGCGCAACGTCAGATTGCCCCGTCTTTTACTTCCTGTGCGGAGGTCACGACCTTGAATGGGATGGTGGCCGGCTTCGAGCCCTCAAGAACCAGATTGATCGAGGTCTGCACGAGTTCACCCATCGTAAGGCAGAAATGAAAGTCGTCGTACTCGTAGTGTATGGCGAGCGACGTGCGCAGGCGGTCCACGTTTTCTTCCGAGGAGATGATGTCCTCGGACATGACGGACATCAGGTTTCGAAACCGGCCGTGCGAGACGCGAACGCGGTTGGCGATCAGCGCCCGCTCTTCTATCTGGTACTGAAGCACGTTATCGGGTGCGAGCGTCTTTCGTCCGATTTCAATGAGTGGGCCGTTCTGATGAAAGAAGTGCGGTAGATAGACTTCCTTACGGTGGTGGTGGCTCTGCTGATCAAAGTCGATGGGTCGCATGCGATAGTGCCACTTCTCGAAATCACGCGTAATGTCGACGACGAAGTTACCGGAGTGCATGTCGCCCAGCAGTCGCACAAACACGCGCTCGTTGAACTTGACAAACTCCTTCGCAAGCCGCACCTCGTCAAATCTACTCGATGGACGATTTTCACGCATGAAGGCGTCCGCCGGGATACCGATTATGTGCTCCTCGACGAGCGTTTCTCCAGAGATAAAATAGTTGATGCGATTTGGTGAGAGGATGTGCTCGAGTTCGAGTCCGTAGCTCCGATTAGCGTCCACCCGTTTGACGTAGAAGTAGTCATGGTTGTCGTTGAGGTGGTTGACGATCCGGACCCGAAAAGGCAGCGTGTTTCCGTACAGGCACAGATCGACGCGATCGATGTAAAGGTGCCGGGTGATCGACATGTCGCCGTCCGCCTTTAGGATCGCGTACGATTGCTTGAGTTGCTCGTGTATCTCGGCGTGCTCGGTGTTGGAATAAAAGACGGTTGACCAGAGCGTGTCCTCACCGCGCTCGTCGTACATGGGAATCGAGTTCGCGTACCGCAGCAGGTCTTCGTAGTGAATACCGGCCTCGACGATCCGTCCGTATCGGCGCAGATACGACGCGAAGAAATCCGAGATCGCGAACGTTGCCTTCTTGCGGCTGATTAGGTTGTCGACAGCCATTGGATGCTGCTTGGGCGCGAGGTTTCGCCCTTCGACGGAGGGACTCGTATCCACGTATCGGTCCAGCCTACTGTATTTGAAGGGGCTCGTGGGCCGCCACCCGTTCGTAGTAGGCTTCGTAGCGGGGAACGATGTGGTCCAGGTCGAACTTTTCCACCGCCGTGCGCCGCGCCCCGGCCATCAACTTCGCGTGGAGAGCCTCGTCATCGAGTATCAGACGGACGCGGTCGGTGAAACAGTCGATGTCGTCGAGCGGGCAGAGAAAACCGGACTCGCCGTCGTCGATCAATTCGGGCAGACCGCCGATATCGCTCGCCACGACCGGCACGCTGCAGGACATGGCCTCAAGCGCCGCCAGCCCGAACGTCTCGGAGCCGCTGGGCATGAGAAAGATGTCCGCAATCGAGAGGATTTCCTCTATCGGCTCCTGCTTGCCGAGGAAACGGACGTCGTCGAAGACCTCCAGTTCGCGAGCGAGTTTCTCGGCGGTCGACCTGTCCGGTCCGTCACCGACTAAGAGGAGCTTCACCTCCTTCTTCTCTGATCGAAGGTTGTGAAACACCTTGACGACCTGAGCGGCGTTCTTGACCGGACGGAAGTTTGAAACGTGGATCAGCAGCTTCTCGCCGTTGGGGCAAAGCGCCCTCTTGAAGTGCTCCTTGTCAAGGCGGCGAAAGCGGTTCGTGTCGACGAAGTTGGGTATGACCTCGATTTCGGACCGGATATCGAACCGGTCGTACGTCTCGCGTCGCAAGTAGTCCGACACGGCCGTCACGCCGTCAGACTGGTTTATCGAGTAGTTGACAACGGGCTGGTACGACGGATCACGACCGACGATTGTGATGTCCGTGCCGTGCAGCGTCGTCACGATCGGAATGCGAAACCCTTCCGCTTCCAGTATCTGGCGAGCGAGCACGGCACTGGTAGCATGCGGGATGGCATAGTGTACGTGAAGGAGATCCAGCTGCTCGTACTTCACGACGTCGACCATTTTGCTGGTCAGATTCAGCGAGTAGTTCGGGTACTCGAAAAGCGGATACGTATTTACGTTGACCTCGTGAAAGAAGATGTTCTCGGCCACGTGCGCGAGCCGAAAAGGGGCCGAGTAGGCAATGAAATGGATGTTGTGTCCGCGCGCGGCGAGGGCCTTGCCGAGTTCCGTCGCCACGACGCCGCTTCCGCCGTAGACGGGATAGCAGGTGATACCGATTCGCATGAACCTTTGCTCAGATCGTCAAAAAGTTGAAACCGCTGACGTGCTCATGCCGTTTGTCCGGCAATGCTTGACCGCAAACGAGGTTGGCATGCCGAAAGTTGCAGGCCGGCCTGAGCTCACCCGTTGCGTCGTAACCCTCCACCAGACCACGATTTGCATTGAAAACGCTCAAGATCCTTACGTCCACCCTCGCGCTGCTACTGGCAACCATGTGGGGCGGACTCGCGCATGCACAGCTCGGCGTTGCGGGCGGACTGAACTTCGACAGCTTCGGCGATATCGAAACGACGTCGGCCAGGGGTACATTTGACAACGCAACCGGTTACCATTTCGGTGTGTTCTTCGACCTGAGTGCGGCCCCCATCGCTGTACGCCCGGGCGTCTTCATACGGGACGCCGGTGAGGTAGCCTTCAGGCTTCAGGAGACGGACCAGAAGTTCAGCCTGAGCTTTATCGAGGTGCCCATCGACATCCGTGTGCCGCTGCTGCATGCCCCACTTGTCAGCCCGTATGTGCTCGCGGGTCCGGTGCTCAGTTTTCCGCGAAGCGGCAACGACGAGTTCGACGATTCGCTCGAGGACCTTGCGATCTCCGGATCGGTGGGTGCCGGCGTAAAGGTCACTGTGCCGGGTGCAGGGCTGCGCCTCTATCCCGAGCTTCGCTATGCGTTCGGGTTGTCAGGATTCCTGAAGGACTCCTTCGAGGTTGGCGGTGTGACCTTTGCCGCGGAGAATACGGTGCGGCTAAACGCCGTCATGCTGCGGCTGGGTGTCGGCTTGTAGTTGTCTCGGCGCTTGCCGAAAGAAAAAGGGCTGACCCTTGCGGGGCAGCCCTTTTGCATTTTGATTTTGGCGTAACCGGTCCTACGACACACCCTCGTAGAAGCGGAATCGATCTGCATCGATCTCGAATTCGTTCAACACGACCGGTGTCTGTCCACCCGCCCACGTCGGGAAGCGATACCCGACCATCGAGCGCCGACTGAAGAAGTGTCGGGTCTCGACCGAAAACGGACGCATCGTATGCTTCGCCGTACGCACGCTGTAGGCGATTCGCAGGGCGGTTTTCCAACCGGCCACCGGTGACGACGGCTTCAGGTTGGAGTAGAAGTACCGAGCCGAGCTCGATGGGTTGAAAGCACTGAACTGCAGAGGGTCTAGGACGACACTCCTGTAGGTCGTACGACCGCGATAACCGGTTTCCACCCGGTTGCGGACAACCCAGGCCACGAGCTCCATCTCCGTGGGGTCTTTCGTTTCGGAGAAGATGCAGCGGGCGAGCCAGAGTGTCTCCTCGTCGATCGAGGTCGGCATGACGCCGGGCAGTCCCTGCCAGTCGGCGGGGCTGGCGTATACCGTACGGGAATTGAGAACGTGGGTCGCAACCACTCGATCCACCACCCTCATTCGGTTGTTATGCTTTACCCAGTCAACGACCGTCGATAGCCCGCCCACGTTGCCTGCGGTTCCCGTAACAAATAGGAACAGCATCAGTGGGATGCGGGCCAGGACGTTAGCCGCTGAGAGTTGGCTGATGGCAGCATGTATCATGAAAAACGACTCTGTTTGTTCAATCTTAGTGACCGGGCTTGCACCCGATCGACGCCGCCCAACCTCTCGGCGGCGGCAAGGTTTCTCATTTTGAGAGTATGTCTAACTATTTGTTATTATTATGCTTACTAATTGTAAGCGCTTTTCTTCATGCCCCGTTCGTTGGGCGTTGACGACCCGTTCACTGCGGGTTCACGGCGCGTTCACTGCACCGCTGTGGGAACGTCTGCCATCTATGGACGGATGGGCGGGCGCGATTAACTTGGCCGGGAGTGAAGATCCGGCCGGGCGGGAAGGACGCGGTCCCGGTGGGACGGGGTGGCGCGCCGTGGGTCAACGACGTCAAAACGGGAAAATTCGTGGTTTCTGGCGGGTTTTGGAAAGATACGGATCGTGAAAACAATCGTTGCGGACCGCGATATCCCATTTCTGCGCGAATTCCTTGCGAACGCGGGAAAAGTGCGCTATTTGGACGCCAGGGACATTTCCCCGGCCCATCTTGAAGATGCGGATATTCTGCTTGTCCGCAGCGTGACCAGGGTCGACGAGGCCCTCCTGAGCCGGTCCCGGGTGTCATTCGTGGGCAGTGCGACCGCCGGAATCGACCATATCGATGCCGATTACCTGCGTAGACGGGGAATCGTGTTCCGTCACGCTCCGGGGTCAAATGCCGAATCCGTAGCAGACTACATCCTGGCGGCACTTTACCGACTGGCGGCCGAGAGGGGGACTACGCTGCGCGAGCGAACCTGCGGCGTCGTCGGCTTCGGGAATGTGGGCCGTCGCGTCGCGGGGCGACTTGCGGCCGCCGGCATGGCGGTGGTCGTGAATGATCCGCCGTTGGAGGAGGTCGATCGGGATTTCGCGAAGGGATTCATGATAGCGTCCCTCGACGAGGTCATCGCAGACTGCGACGTGATCACGCTGCACGTGCCGCTCACCGACACCGATCCCTACCCGACCCGCACCTTCATCGGACCGAAGGAGATTCGCGGCTTGAAGAATGGCGCCTGGCTGGTCAACACGGCGCGGGGCGAGGTCGTTCACTCCGAGGCGCTCCTCAGGGGCGTCGTCGAGGGTCATATCGATGCGGCGGTTCTCGACGTGTACGAGTCCGAGCCTGCGGTGGATCACCGCCTTGTTCAAGCGGCCAGAATCGCCACGCCGCACATCGCCGGGTATGCACTCGATTCGAAACTTGCGGGTGCTCACAGCATCGCGGACGCGGTTCTTGAGCACCTGGGTGTCGCCGGTAGGGCGGAAGCCGCGGTTGTGGCGGGCACCGAACGTGCCGGTCAACTCAATCCGCCGCCAGGCTCGCTCGACGAGGTTGTCTGGATCGACGCACTGATCACGCAGATGTACGATGTCGACGCCGACAGCACCGCGTTGAAAGGCGCAGTGCGGAACAACGAGGACCTGGCCTCCGCGTTCGCCGGGCTGCGGCGCAACTACCCGCCGCGCAGGCTCTTCTCGAAACACAGTCTGAAGCGTGACCGCATCCCGGAATCCTGCCGTCATATCGATCGCAGTCTGCTTGTCGAGCTCGACTAGCTCTACTCATATCCGAAGGACCGCAAGTGCGTCTCGCTGTCTCTCCATCCTTTGCGCACCTTCACGAACAGGCGAAGGTATACGGGCCGGCCGAGAAACTTCTCGACATCGCGACGCGCCGCAATGCCGAGTGCCTTGATCGCTTTCCCTCCCTTTCCGATTAGTATCGGTTTCTGCGATTCACGCTCGACTACGATTTCCGCCTCTATGATGTCCTTCTCATCACCGTGTTTTTCCTCGTACGCCACGATGTTTACCTGCGTCGAATACGGAATCTCCTTTTCGTATCGCTCAAAGATCTTCTCGCGAACGATCTCCGCCACGAAGAAACGCTCCGGATGCTCGCTGACCATGTCCGGAGGGTAGAGCGGGGGGCCCTCCGGCAGGAACCCGATGACGACTGCGAGCAGCGTGTCCAGATTCCACCTTTTCAGGGCCGAGATGGGGACCACCTCGTCGAAGGTCCGCAGGCTCGTGTAAGCCTGCACTAACGGCAGCGCCTGTTTCTTCTCGACGAGGTCCATTTTATTCAGCACCAGAATGGCCGCGCGGTTGCCGACCGTTTCCAGCCCGAGCGTGTCGGGCGTGTCCAATGTCGCGTCCGCCATGAATAGAACGATGTCGGCGTCGGCGACCGCGTGTCGGACGGTCTTCATCATAGACTGCTGCAATCCGTATCTCGGATCGATGATGCCGGGCGTGTCGAGAAAGACCATCTGGTACGCGTCTGTGGTGGCGATCCCGAGGACGCGGTGACGCGTCGTTTGGGGCTTTGCCGTGACGATCGAAAGCTTCTGTCCCACGAGAGCGTTCATCAGCGTACTCTTGCCCACGTTGGGCTTTCCCGCGAGCGCGACATAGCCGCTGCGGTGGCCCGGTTGGTCTTGAGCGAGATCGTTAGGCATCAACGGGATCTTCGGGCAGTCCGGCTACCATTGATCCGCCCCGGACGTCCCCTTGACGAGTGCGCACATTTGTTCAACGGCTCTTTCGAGTCCGGACAGAAGACCGCGCGCCATGATCGAGAAGCCGATGGATACTTCCTCCACGTACGGGACGGTCGCTGCAAAGACGGGATAGTTGCTATAGTCGAGACCGTGACCCGCATGCACTCTGAGGCCGAGTTCGTGTGCAGCTCGCGCGCCCTCGGCGAGGCGTTCGGCCTCGGCAACCCGTTCGTCAAGGGTCGGGGCGTTGGCGAAGTCTCCGGTGTGCAGTTCCACACAGTTTGCTCCGACGCTCAGCGCCGCCTCTATTTGCTGCGGATCCGGGTCGATGAACAGTGACACCTCGGCGATCCCCGCATCAAAGAGGTGCGGAATCACCTGGCGGAGTCTTGAGTCGGCGGCAGCGACGTCGAGGCCGCCTTCGGTCGTGATTTCGTCGCGTCGTTCCGGGACGAGTGTTGCGACGTCCGGCATGATCTCGCAGCAAATCGCGATCACTTCATCGGCCGTCGAGAGTTCGAAATCGAGACGGCCCTTCACCGTTTCCTTGAGCAGACGAACGTCGCGTTCTGTGACGTGGCGTCTGTCTTCGCGCAGATGGAAGACAATTCCGTCGGCGCCCGCCATCTCGCAGATGGCCGCCGCGTGCACCGGATCCGGAAACTGTTCGCGCCGCGCGTTTCGCAGCGTCGCGACGTGATCGATATTTACGAGAAGACTCGTCACAGCGGCCTGTAGTAGCTCGTCATTGTGGGCTTTCCGATGCGCGCCGCAATGTAATGAATTCGGTCTTTTCGTTGTGATCAAGGGCCTTCGGGCCCGACGATTCTCGCGCCTCCACCGGCCTCGTCGTTGGTTGCTTTTCGGGGGGTAGCCTTGTATTTTCGACGCCCGGTTGCTGCAGTTCCAGGTGCTTTTCTCGGCCTCGAGGGATGGGATCAGGGCCGGGCGATTTACATTCTACAGGTTTCGGGAGAAGACGGAGAAGACGGAGATGGCTTCAGGCAGCCACGGCGTACAGGTCGCTATTCAGGTCGTTCTTGGAATCGTCATCGTTGGGCTTGTCTACTGGCTCTACGTGTCGATCACCGAGCCGTACGAGGAGGTCGAGCGGCAGAAGGAGATGACGCAGCGGACAAGGATGAGGATGGACAACGTGCGCTCCGCGATGATCCGCTACAAGGATCTCAATGGTCGTTATGTAACCACGCTGGACTCTCTGACGGAGTTCGTCAGGGCGGATTCTCTGTACCGCGTCGCGGCAGACAGCATCTTTGGGGAAGAGTTCATTGCGGACTCGCTTGGTTTTTCGCCGCGTACCGGTAAGAGGTTTGAGCTCAGCGTGAACGACACGTCGCGCGTCAAGACATACCTTCTAAAGGATCCCGATTCAGACGACCGCATCGGTACGTTGGAAGCGGACATCACCCGGCTGAACGCTGCGTCGTGGGAGTAGTGCGTCGTGCAACGCAGCGCACCGTTAATCTTTGTGATCCTCCCAGAGGACCGTTGACCCGAGGCGGTCGAGTACATGCGTAAGAGCGTACGAGCCGGCGTCTTCTTCGAACAGTCCCAGATGCGTTACGCTGAGGTCGAGCGAGCGGCTCAGGGACCACGACTGCTGCGTCTTGGCAGCTGCGACTTCGACTTTGATGCCGAGGCGGCAATTCTCAGAGGTGAGCAGGACCGTCTCGACACAATTCGGGATGCACTGGTGGACGTGTACTCGGGCACGGATTCCGAGGATTTTTGCGTAGTGCTGCCGTCATCGGCGGGCGTCGCTTTCTTCGCGCCGGTTCCTGCAGAGATGGACGTTGAGGCACGTTCGCGGCTCCTCGCGCAGGAGGCTGCCATCGTTGCCGGGTCCGACACCTACCAACTGGTCAGTGCAGAGCGCACAGCGCGCGACGGTGGTGACGGCGCAGCAGACCAGTGGCACTTCGTGGCGGCCATACCGCAGGTGCTCAAGGACTGTCTCGCAGGACTGCTTGAGGTCTTCCCTGCCGTGCGGCAACACTATCTGACGGCAAGTCAGGCGGCCGTGCGGATCGCGTTGTCGAAGCCACCGGCGTCCCCCCGCCCCCGGGTCCTAGTGGGCTGCCACGCCGGTCACGCGGACATCGCCCTGACCGACCCGGAAAAACTGGTGACCGGCAAGACCGTGATTACCGAAGCGGCAAGCGATACCTGCTACTATCTCGCGGCGATGCTCGTCGACGAAGGGCTCGAGTCGGACCAGCTCGACACCGTTCTTTTGTACGGAACAGCCGCAGACGACGAGCTGCTGCAAATGGTGCGTTCGCGCATTTGCGCCCGCGCCGGGCGGCTCAATCCGCTCGAGGTTGTCATAAACGACCCAGCGAGCGTAAAGGCTAGCTTCGATGCGACCCGCTATGTCTTGTGCATAGGCGGCGCGGTCTGATCCCTCGCCCGCTGGCCGATGCGCATTATCTCCGGTGTGCACCGTAATCGCATCCTGAAGGCGCCGGCGGGACGCCGGGTGCGCCCAAGCACAGATCGAACACGGGAAGGACTCTTCAACATCCTCGTGAGTCGAACGGACCTCTCAACCGCCGGCGTGCTTGATCTTTTTGCCGGGAGCGGAGCACTTGGGCTCGAAGCCATCAGTCGAGGGGCCGCGCGCGCCGTGTTCGTCGAGAAGTCCGCCGCCTCGATGCGCTTCGTGAGAGATAACGCCGCCACGCTAGGCGTCTCCCATCAGTGCGACTTTGTCATTGATGACGCGATGAGATTTCTGCGGCGATACGCTGGACACCCCTTCGATGTCGTGTTTGCCGACCCACCGTACGACTGGTCCGGGACTCATGACTTGGTGGATGCAGCACTGCGGGCAACAGCGCCCGGCGGATTGCTTATCTTGGAACACGACCAACGTCACGACTTCGCCGATCACGCCGCCTTTACGGTCAGTCGCGAGTACGGCGGCACGACGGTAACATTCTTCACACGAGCCACCGACTGAGGCGGGAGCATGTCGGGCCAAAACGGTCTGGTTCTCTACCCTGGATCTTTCGATCCCTTTACACTGGGACACGAAGATATCGTTGAGCGGGCATCAAAGATGTTCGAGCGAGTTGAAGTTGCCGTGGGTGTTCATGCGGGCAAGCAAAGCCTGTTGAGCGCAGAAGAAAGGCGGCGAGCGATCGAAGAGGTCGTCGCACATTTGGGAAACGTGGGGGTCACAACGTTCGAGGGCCTTGTGGCCGCGTATGCTCGCTCGCGGGGTGCGTTTGCGCTCTTGCGAGGACTTCGACAGGCCGAGGACTTCGCGTACGAAGCCCGGATGGCGCACGCGAATAAGGAGATCGGCGGCGGCCTCGAAACGATTTACCTGTCCGCTTCGGCGGAGCACATGTATCTCAGCTCGACGATCGTTCGGGATGTCTATCGCTGGGGCGGTGACGTCACGTCGTTTGTACCGGAGCCCGTAGCCCGGGCCTTGCGTGCACACTCCGGTTGAACATAAAAGGAGACCGATTTCAGTGCAGATAGAGACATTGCGATTCAACCCGTTCGTCGACTCGATGCGGCCGTCGGCCACGCTGGCGATGAGCGCGCGTGCAAAGCAGTTGCGGCGTGAGGGTCGGCCCGTCATCAGTCTGAGTGCCGGTGAACCTGACTTTGGAACGCCTGAACCCATCGCTGCTGCCGCCAAGAAAGCAATTGACGACGGGTTCACCCACTACACGGAGAACTCGGGGATGCTCGAGTTGCGGGAGGAGATCTGCAGGAAACTCGAACGGGACAACGGGCTGGCCTACGGGCCGGAGAGCGTCCTCTGTTCGAACGGCGCCAAGCAGTCGGTTGCGCAGACCGTCCTCGCCTTGTGCGCACCCGGCGATGAGGTACTCATTCCGGCACCCTACTGGGTGAGCTACCCTGAGATGGTGCGTCTCACCGGCGCGACTCCGATCGCCATCGAAACGACGGCGCAGGACGGCTACCTGGTGGACCCGGAAAGGCTTCAGGCAGCAATCACCCCGCGGACCCGGCTGCTCATTCTGTGCTCTCCTTCGAATCCAACCGGCGCTGTGTATTCACAGCAGCACCTCGAACTTCTCGCCCGGGTACTGCGAGCACACCCGGACATCTTTGTGTTGTCGGACGAGATCTACGAGCGGATTGTCTACGACGTGCCGTTCGCATCCTTTGCGTCGCTGGACGGCATGAAGGAGCGCACAATCACTGTGAACGGTTTTTCGAAGTGCTACGCAATGACTGGATGGCGCCTCGGATACCTCGCGGCAAGGCCGGACATTACAAAGGTGGCCGCGAAAGTCCAGTCGCAGTTTTCGTCGGCACCCTCGAGCATCTCGCAGAAGGCAGGGCTAGCGGCGCTGCGAATGGACGATAAGCCGATACGCGAGATGGTGGCCGAATTCCGGCGTCGCCGAGACGCGCTCCTGGAATCCCTCGCCGCCATCCCCGGACTGCAGTGTCCGCTACCCGACGGCGCGTTCTACGCGTTTCCCGATGTTGGCGCTTATCTCGAACGAACCGCTGGTGATCGGCTGATCCGCACAAGCACAGACCTGTGCATGTACATCCTGGAGGAGCACAACGTCGCGCTGGTGGCCGGTGACGCGTTCGGTGCGCCGAGCGGTTTGAGGATTTCGTACGCAGCGTCTTTGGACGACATCCGGCAGGCCGCCGCGCAGCTTGCTGAAGGGCTTCGACGCATCGTCTGAGGACGGGAGACTCGGGACGAACTTCTTCTGAAAGTCCGCGTACCGAGAGCGGCAGAATCATGTTCGCCCGCCTTAGGATTCATCTTCCCGAAGCACATCTCTGAACTTCGCAACATCGAACAAGTCGCTGATGTCGGTCACGAACCCCCGCTGACCCAGATTTCGAAACGCGACAGGTACTGGCTGCACCTCTTCCTTTTTGTAGCGACACTCGCATCGACGGTCGTCGCCGGAGGACAGTGGGCGAACAGGACACTCGTCTATGCGCTCGAGGGCGCCGGTGCGTTCATCAATGACGGCTTGCTGTTCGGTGTCAGTTTGCTGCTGTTCCTCACCGTGCACGAGTTCGGTCATTACTTCGCGGCAAAGCGGCATCACGTGGACGTGACATTGCCCTTCTTCATTCCCCTTCCCTTCATCGGGATCGGGACGCTCGGCGCTGTGATCCGGATACGTCAGCACGTTCCGGACCTGCGCTCGCTGTTCGATATCGGCGTGGCAGGTCCGGTAGCCGGGTTTGTGATTGCGCTCGCGCTGCTCGTGGGCTCGTTAGTGTATTTGCCGCCGCCGGAGTATCTGCTCGATGTTGACGGCCACCGCGAACTGAAGGCCATCATCATCGAGTCGGGTTCGTTTCCAGACGAGATGCCCGTGTCCGAGGTCGATGAGAGCACCGTCGTCATCGTGGTCGGCCAGACCCTTTTGTATCGCGCCGTCACGTCCTTCTTCGACGATGTGCCCCCGATGTACGAGATGTACCACTATCCGGTGCTCTTTGCAGCGTGGCTAGCCCTCTTCTTTACCGCACTGAACCTGTTGCCGGTAGGGCAGCTCGACGGCGGGCACGTGCTGTATTCGCTCGTTGGGCCGCGCTGGCACCGCTTGCTGGCCCGGGGCTTCGTACTCCTGCTGCTGATATCAGGTGGTGTGGGTCTGCAGTTGGAACCGGGTCCCGGCGTGACCGAAATGCGGGAATGGCTAGGGCCGTACAACTGGCTGGCGCTGACCGCGGTCTACTATCTATATCTTCGCAAGGTGTTCGGAGGAAACCACGCCCTGATTGCGCCATCACTCCTCGGCGTCGTGGCCGCAACCCTCGCCCTGGTCCTTGTGCCGTCGGTGGGCGCTCCCATCGGGCATAGCGGCTGGCTAATCTGGTGTCTCCTGATTGTGTTCCTGATCAAGGTGGATCATCCGCCGGTACTGCACACCGCACCGCTCAGCCCGGTGCGGCGACTACTCGGCATCGCCGCAATGATCATTTTTGTCCTCTGTTTTAGCGTTAGACCATTCACCGTTCTCTAGGCTCAAAAGTGCCGTTGTGATGGCAGCATGGCGATGCGTAGTTTGCGGATGGATCCTTGTCCTGAATCGCGCTGAATGACCCACCGATACCGCTAATCACTTTCTTGAACTGCGAGCGCGAAGGACTATCAGCGTGTCTCAATCGGGTTGGATTCGATCTTTAGCGGCTGCGGCCGCCGTCGCCGTCGTATGTGCCGGCTGCGACTCGGTGCCCGACGCGGGCCCGTTCGACGGTGTCCCGCCGCAAATCAACTCGTTCACGTTCGCACCGAACAATGTCGACATAAGTGCGCTGCCGCCCGAACAACGCACGGACTCGACGGCCCTGATTCCGCTCTCGATACGAGTGACCGCGAGCGACCCGGACGGCACGGTGGGCGCCGTCGTCTACGTACTCGACGGGTTGTCGGCCGAAGATCCGCCGGTGTTGGAGGGGCTGCTTCGTCAGAGCGGAGGCGAGTTCACGCTCGATACAACACTCGTGCTTTCGTTCGGTGCCATCGGCAACTACCCGCTCCTCGTGTTCGCCGTCGACACCGATGCGCAGATGAGCAACCGTGCACGTGGCGTCCTCAAGTTTAATTCTTCGGTGCCGATCGGTGGACCGCCGGTGATCGAAGATGTCGAGGCCGATCCGGAAATCGTGCGGCCGCCGACCACATTTCGCTTGATCGCAACGGTGAGTGACCCCGACGGTCTGGAGAACATACTGAAGGTCAGCGGCACCGCGCCAAACGGGTCGGAGTTTCAGATGTTTGATGACGGCGTTTCGTTTGGGGATGACGTTGCCGATGACGGACGCTTCACCGCCCAGTTCGACGTGCCGGCCGCGAACCCCGGGACGCAGGTCTTTAGAATCCAGGCCGTCGATCGAAGCGGTCTCACGAGCGATGTCTTCGAGAAGGAGGTAACGATCGAGTGACGCTGATCCGCGCTTCCCTAATCGTTGTCATGGCGACAGTCTTCGGAGTCGCGACGGTCGTGTCCGCATCGGCGCAAGACCTCCCCGACGCGTTTGCCAAGCAACTGCGTGACCTCGAGGAGTCGCGGTTCGGCATTCTGTCCAACAGCGTCACCAATCTGCACGCACACGGCGACTCACTCTGGGTTGGGCCTTTTCTGAACCTTACAACCGACGGCGGACAAACGTGGAAGGTGGCCGATGCGGACTCTCTTATCGGCACCGCGAACCGCGTCTTCTCAATAGACATCGAGGCGTCGACGATCTGGGTCGGCCTGGGCTTTGTCGACAACGCGTCCGGCGATGGTGTGCAGAGTGCCGGCGGGTTCGTGTTCAGTACGGACGGAGGCAATACGTGGAGCTATCGGTCGACGCAGCTCGACCGGCCTGGTGAGACGACGGTGCAATATGGCGTGTCGACGCTGGAGGCGCTGGACATCATCGTGCCACAGCAGAGTCCGCCGTTTGATATCGACTTTGACCCGGCGGGTGATCTCTGGGTTGCCGGGTGGGCGAGCGGCGTACGTAGATCTTCGGACGGCGGCGCCACATGGCGACGCGTCGTCCTGCCGCCGGACACACTGGACGCGATACACCCCGACACGGCCTACACGTTTCGTATCGAACCGCGCCGGGGGACGACCGGCTGGCTCAACCACATGGGCTTTAGCGTTCTGATCGACGAAGCGGGCACCGTGTGGGCCGGCACGCCTGCGGGTGTCAACAGATCGCTGGACGGCGGCCTCTCATGGCGCCGCTTCAGCGCGGACGGAAGCCCGGATAGACTGACCGGAAGCTGGGTCATCTCCATCGAAGAGCAGCAACTGCCGGGTCGAAATGCAATCTGGATGGCCACCTGGAACGCCGGTGAGGCTGGTGAGAACGGGCGATTCGGCGTGACCGTGACCCGCGACGGCGGCGAAACATTCGAGCAAATGCTGATCGGCGAACGCGTTTTCGACTTTGCCTTTGAAGACGGCTACGTGTACGCCGCGGCGGACAATGGCGTGTTTATCTCGAGTGATGACGGAGCTACGTGGACCGCCGTTCGATACTTCGTCGATGCGCAAGATCCGGAGCTTTCGCTGCGCGCGGACCTACGGGTTTTCTCCGTCGCAACGACGAGAGACGCAGTGTGGGTTGGGACCTCGGACGGCCTTGTCAAGAGTACGGACCACGGTGCAACCTGGCGCGTCTTCCGAATCAATGTGCCGCTTAATCCGGATGAGCCGTCGGCGAGCGTTCCCCGTGTCGATTCGTACGCGTATCCAAATCCGTTTTCTCCGGCTGCGGATCTGTTCGTACGGATTCGTTACGAGGATGCAGGTGCCGGTGACACGCGCTTGCGGGTGTTCGATTTCGGAATGAACCTGATCGACGAGATCTCGCCTGGTTCAAAGCCGGCGGGTCTGACGGAAGTGCGGTGGGGCGGCACGTCCAACGACGGCTTGAGAGTCCCAAACGGTGTCTATTTCTACACGGTTGAGACCGGCGGCCGGTCTGCCTCGGGTAAGATCCTGTTGATCGAGTGACTGGCATGAGATTCCACATATCTTTTGGTGGAGTGCGAACCACCGGTCTCGTCGCTGTCCTGCTGTGCCTTGCGTTCGCGGCCGACGTCAGCGCGCAGTCGGCGGGTGCGTTCACGCGCATGGGTTTTGGAGCGCGCGGGATGGGTCTGGGCAATGCGCTGGTTGCCGACCGGCATGGGGACACGAGTCCCTTTTACAATCCTGCGCTGGCGCCGCACTTAAGTGGTCAACAGCTCGAGTTGTCGGCGGCGATCATGCGGTTCGACCGGCAACTTCAGGCACTCCATTTCGCCGCGCCGTTACGGCCCCGTGCCGGTGTCGCAGCCGGGCTCCTGCACGCGGGAGTCGGCAACATCGACGGTCGCGACAACAACGGCTTTCATACCGAGAGCCTGTCGACAGATCAGTTCGCCTTCTTCCTCGCCTTTGGGCTGAAAGTGACCGACCGGGTCAGTGGCGGTCTCAGCTTGCAGCTCTTCCGATCGGATCTGTTCGATGGGCTCAGAGCTGAGAATACGGTTGGACTGGACGTAGGCGTGTCCGCCGAAGTGACAGACGCACTCTCGGTTGGGCTCGTCGTCGATGACCTTCTGGCGCGGTTTGAATACGATACGTCCGGCCTTTTTGGAGGTGACGGCGGCTCTACGACGGATGACTTCCCGGCACGAGTCCGACTCGGCGCGGCGTACACACTGCTCGGCGACAGGGCGCGCGTGTTTGCCGAGTATGAATCGAGAGTCGAACGGCTCGAATCTCGGAGACGGCGCATCGAGTTGGTCGGCGGGGTACCGATCGAGACGTTTGTTTCGGAAGAGCTGAGTGTGCAGTCGAGCTATCTAAGGTTCGGAGCGGAATACGAGCTGGTCGATCGATTCAAACTGCGCGGCGGTGTGGATCAATTTGGGTCGGAGGGCTTCGGTGAGTCGCGGCCCAGCACCGGTTTCACGCTCGTGCAACCCGTTGGTGGTTTGACCATACACGTCGAATACGGCTTCTTGCTGGAGCCCTTCGCCGTCGGAACGCTTCACGTTCTCTCGCTTCGATTGTACCTCTAGAGGGATGCTTTCTCGTCTTCGATTTTGCAGAGGGTCCATTCCGAGTCTCGGACACGTATTGATAGTGGCATGCGTAATGTCCGCTGCGCCGGTACGAGCGCAGGACAGCGGGCTGGCGTTCTTGCGTCTGGGTGTGGACGGCGCCGCCGTGGCGATGGGGGATGCTCAGGTGGCGGCCGCCGACGGCGCGTTCTCCACCTTCTGGAACCCGGCGGGGCTCTCGCGTGGAAACACCAACTCGGTGGGCATCTCCCACCACATCTGGATCGGAGATGTTCGCACGTACGCGCTCGCGGCGCGATTTCGTTCCGGGTCGCGTTCGGCACTTGGACTGTCGGTGACCGCCGTTTCGAGCGGCGACATTGAGCTTAGGAGCCGGCCGGGACCT
>JBFHWK010000032.1:0-18440 GCA_041589075.1 Rhodothermales bacterium | reverse complement strand
CCTTTACTCTCACACCTTCGGCAGCGTTGGACATCGTTCTAATTGTAGGCCCCACAGCTTCGGGAAAGACGGCATTGAGCATCGCGCTTGCTCGCGAAAAGGAGGGAGAGATTGTCTCGGCTGATTCGCGACAAATTTACCGTGGTCTTGACATCGGGACAGCCAAGCCCACGCTTGAGGAGCGCGCGGCGATCAGACATCATTTTGTCGATGAGCTCGACCCCGGTCAACCAATCTCGGCCGGCGACTTTTTTCGTGAGGCCGAAGCACGCATTCGTCTTATTCGTGGTCGCGGCCGTGTACCGCTCGTCGTTGGTGGCTCGACGCTCTATGTCGACGCCCTTTTGAACGGCATTGCCGATATCCCGCACGTAGAACCAGAGGTTAGAGAGCTGCTTAAGCAGAGACTGCACGTCGAGGGCTCCGAAGCCCTGTTCCGCGAGCTTTCAGAAGTCGATCCGAAGTCCGCCGCTACTATGGACCCGACGAAGTCACAGCGTATCGTGCGTGCACTCGAAGTCTTTCACGGAACCGGAACTCCCCTATCGCGCTACCACGCATCACGCGTTACCCCCTCCTTTAGTTATCGCGGAGTCCTTCTCAAACGGAACCGTGCCGATCTGTACAATCGCATCAACCGCCGCGTCGATGCGATGATGGCTGCCGGACTTGTGCGCGAGGTGCGAGACCTGTTGGATAGTGGTCTCGACCCAAGAGGAAATGCGCTGCAGACGATCGGCTATTCGGAGGTTGTCGCTCACCTGTCCGGGGAGATCGATCAGGACGAGATGCTACGTTTGATAAAACGAAACACGCGACGCTACGCAAAGCGGCAGATCACATGGTTCAAACGCTACAGAGATTTTATGGTTGTAGATGCAGACACAGAGCCACAGAAACTGTTCAGTCTGGTGACGGCCGGTCGACAATCCGAAACGCCTGAATAGCAAAACGGGCACCCGGATAACCGGCTGCCCGTTGGAGACCTCGTGATCGCGGCGATACTACTGCTGCGATCGTACGGCGTCTCTTGCTTTGTCCGAAGACACGAAGTGGTACGGGGGCCATGGACCGGTTATTTCAAACCGGAATCCCATGTCCGCGTATTCGGCCTGAAGGCGCTGTACCTCGGCCCGTACCTCTTCCTCCTGACCGTCGTCTACCAGGTACGTTGTGTTGAGAACGATGTCCTCATCCGGACCTGCCTGGCCGCCGCGATCGGGGTTCAGCTTGCCCTCGACCGAGAGCGACAGCAACGACTCATGGCTGCGTTGTGTGCAGTGCTCGGTCATGAGCTTAATCGGATCCTGCTCGTCGTCGCGATCGACACGCTTCATCTCGTCACGAAGGTAACCCACGACACCCTTTGCGATGCTTCCGAACGCACCTTCGAGGCGGCGGTCGCTCTCGCTGACACGCGATTCAAGGGCCTGTAGATTGCGGTAAACACGAAGCCCCCACTCCTGCCTGCCCTCGACGCGGCTAAGGGCATCGAAATGCGCCTCGTATTGTGTCGAGAGCGACTCCTGGACAGCCTCGCGATTCGGTGACACCGTGCAGAATGGCATCGGCAGGATTGTCTGGCGTGAGCGAAGCTCCTCAATTATCGAAGCGTGCTTGCGCACGTTCTCCTGCATCCACGCGGCGTCCTTCAAGTTCTGCTTGAGCGCCTCTCCCGCGAACGCTGCGGTCGGGACTTTGCTCACCAATGCCGACAATCCGTCGTAGCTCACAGTTTCGATGCCGTCCTCGGTGATGCCCGCGGGCAGCTGGTTTCTTGCGACGCCCTCTGCCGCGCCGATGCCGTAGACATACACGACACTGTCGGGCGGGCCGACGGGCTGCGGCGCCCACTCGGACTCCGGTTCGGCGGGTCCGGATGCCTCGATTTCCGGATAATCGTCGACGGCGTCGTCTCCAGTGAGCTCCGGATAGTCATCGCCGGCGACATCGACCGGCTGATCTGCATCCGTGTGGTTCTCAAACGATCCGAGCGGCTGCCAGTCACCGGTATCCCCTTCAGTGTCGGCCGCGTCGGCATCAATGACCTGAAGCATCGCATCGATTTCCCCCTCGAGTTCGTCCGCGTTCGCAACGTCGTAATCGAACGAGATAGGAATGTCTCCTTCTTCTTCGCCTTCGTCCTCGTCGACGGTGACGCGAGGGATCGGGCCGAGCCCTGCACTTAATTCACGAGCGGCTGTCCCCACCTCGCCGTGGATTTCAGCGATGGCGGTCGACAGCATGTCGCTGAGGAGACGAGCCTTGACAGCTTCGCGAACTTTGCGAATAGACGGTCCATTCGGATCGACGTATGATAGCGCCTTTGTCACGATGTCAGGGTCGTCACCGATGCTTGTCGTGGAGCGCCGCGAGATATCCTGAATGAGCATATCTTTAAGAGCCTCACTAGCCTGCATGACTTCTTCGGGATTTGACCCGATGCGCAGGTGTGCTGCTTCAGCCGATGCGGCGGTGTCCGAAACGGACTCTCGCGCACGTCGGGTGACCTCATCGATGAGGTCGTTTCGCACCCGGTCTACGGCGTCCGTCATTGCTTGAAGATCAGATCCGATTGCAGTCAACACTTCCTCGACGACGTTGTCGATGTGCTGCATGCTCTCCAACGCGCGCCCGCGCGCCTCGTCGGTAAGCTGAACACGCACACGCTCAGCAGCTTCCGACACGGGAGCCGGTACGTCTTCGATTTTGCTGCGTACCTCGTGCGCAATGGCTTCGGTGTCAGCTACGCGGTCGAGGGTCTGCCGACCGATCTGTTCCACCAGCATTTTGTATACGGTCTCGCGTACCGAAGCAACACCTTGTTCATTCTCGCCGATCGTACCATGAACTTCTGTGGCGACGCGGTCCGTGTCCTCGAAGTCACGCAGTACGGCGGCTCGAACCGTCGACGTGAGCTGATCTCGCAGCGCTTTGATCACCGCTTGCACTTCTTCGCGGCTCAAAGGGATGTCCGCGTGGATTTCGTCTGCTGTGCGCGCTGGATCAGCGATTGAGTTGATGGCAGCCTCTTCGATTGAACCCATCACACGAGAACGCAGGGCATCAATGACCATCTGGATCTCCTGACGGTCGATGGGGATTCCTTCGGCCACTTGGCGGGCGGTGGCGTCCGCATCGGCCATCGACTCGATGGTTATCCGGCCAACCTCGGCGAGCAGCAGCTCGCGCAATCGTGCCGCAGCATCGGGCACGGTGGTCGTGTTCGAAGCGACCGCACTCATGACCCGGCCGGCGATGGCATCGGCGCTGCCGATTTCGTCCATCGCCTGCTTCATCACGGCGCGCATCAGCTTCTGCTTAAGGGCCTCTTTCGCACCGACGAGCTTCTCACTGCTCCGGTCCTTAACGCCCTCGGGAATATTCGTGCGGACGTCCTGCTGATCCTGATTCTCGTGACTCATAGCGGTTAAAAACTTGCTGTTCTGGCTCTTTATCGGCTTTTCCTGGTGAAAAGGGCAAAACAACGACGGCCTGCGGCGCTGGGAGCGCCGTGAGACCAGCTCTGCACATCGTCTCTATCGGCTACAAATGTCCGGCGATAAGCCCGGAGCCGGATATTTGCGCCGTGATTCTAACGGGTCCAACCCGTTCAAAAAGTGGCGTGGATGCGCGAATTGTGAGATCCTTCACCCGCTCCGGTTTTCCGGTACAGAGCCAAAGACTAAGTTCAGGCCGTCAGCGTGCCGCCTATGGAGCCCCCGACAGGCACGATGATGATCTCGAACAAACGCCGAAGCCCCGCCGCAAGGGGCCGCGACGTCGATTATAAAGCGATCATGAATAACGGCATTCCCCACATTCCCGAACCGGTCAACGAACCGGTGTTCCAGTACGCTCCCGGCTCACCAGAGCGCGCATCACTGAAGGCGCGCCTCTCCGAGATCAAGAACGATTCGGTCGAGATTCCCGCCATTATCGGTGGCGAAGAGATCTTCTCGAGCGACATCAAAGACGTTCGGACGCCGCACAACCACGATCTGCTGCTCGGTCGTGCTCACATGTGTGGATCGCCGGAGGTCGAGCGGGCCATCGGCGTTGCGCTCGAGGCGCGCAACGACTGGTCGCGCATGCATTGGACAGACCGTGCGGCCATTTTTCTTCGAGCCGCCGAACTTCTGTCCGGTCCATGGCGCGACACGGCAAACGCTACGACGATGCTTGGGCAGAGCAAGAACGCTTATCAAGCGGAGATCGATGCAGCCTGCGAGCTGATCGACTTCTTCAGATTCAATGCGATGTACATGCAGCAGATCTACGACGATCAGCCGATCTCATCGAAAGGCGTGTGGAACCGGCTGGAGTATCGTGCGCTTGAGGGTTTTGTTTTTGCCGTGACGCCCTTCAATTTCTCTTCGATTCAAGGTAACCTCCCTACAGCGCCGGCGCTGATGGGCAATGTCGTCATATGGAAGCCTGCGTCAAGCTCACTTTATTCCGCGTACTTCACGTACAAGCTTCTTGAGGCGGCGGGTCTTCCGCCCGGCGTGATAAACATGGTTCCGGGTCGTGGTGCCGCCGTCGGTGACCCGGTGTTTGCGTCACCGCATTTTTCAGGGCTGCACTTTACCGGATCAACATCGACCTTTCAGTACATGTGGAAGACCATCGGCGAGAACATTGCTGACTACCGCACGTATCCGCGCATTGTTGGAGAAACCGGTGGGAAGGATTTCATCGTCGCGCATGCATCAGCGGAACCCCGGCAAGTCGCAACGGCCATCGTCCGTGGTGCGTTCGAGTATCAGGGTCAGAAGTGTTCGGCGGCCTCGCGCGTGTATCTCCCGAAATCACAGTGGCCGGCGATACGGAAAGAGATGGAGTCACAGCTTGACGACGTCAAGATGGGAGACGTGGAGGACTTCTCGAACTTCATGAATGCGGTTATCGATCGGCCCGCGTACGAGAGCATCACCGAGTATATCAAACACGCTAAGAGCGCGGAGGCCGTGGAGGTGTTCTACGGCGGGTCGTTTTCCGATGAGAAGGGGTTCTTTATCGAGCCGACAGTGCTGCTGACGACGGATCCCCACTATCGGACCATGTGTGAGGAGATTTTCGGTCCCGTAGTGACCGTGTTCGTGTATGACGACAATCGCTTTGAGGAGACCCTCAACCTTGTCAACGAAACGTCACCATACGCGTTGACCGGTGCGATCTTTTCAAATGATCGGGCAATCGTAAGGAGAGCAACGGAATCACTTGTGGACTCGGCCGGTAACTTCTACATCAATGATAAGCCAACCGGTGCTGTCGTAGGCCAGCAGCCGTTTGGAGGAGCCCGCGCCTCAGGTACCAATGACAAGGCGGGTTCATACTTGAACTTGATACGCTGGGTGTCGGCGCGGTCCATCAAAGAGAATTTGAATCCGCCCAATCACTTTGCTTATCCGTTTCACGACGCTCCTTGAACCGCAGCGTCAGAATCGATTGTAGTTAGAATGTCTAGAGCGATTCGTGTTGTTCAGTTTGGCGTAGGTCCGATCGGTCTGGCATGCGCGCGCACAATATTGGACAAGCAAGCAACTGGTCTAGTTGAACTGGTGGGAGTTGTCGACGTAGACCCCGCGAAGGCGGGTCAGGACATCGGCGTTCTCGTAGGTCAGGGTCGTACGGGTCTGCTTGTTTCAGACGACGCCGAAGCTCTATTGAGGACCGAGAAACCGGCCGTCGTAATTCACTCGACGTCTTCGTTCCTCGCTGATGTGGTTGACCAACTCGTGATGTGTGCTCGTCTGGGTGCAAACGTGGTATCGTCGACGGAAGAACTTTCTTTTCCCGACCCTGAGCAGGCTGATCTGACAGACCGTATCCACGGGGCGTGTCTGGAGTATGGTGTCACCGTGCTCGGTACCGGTGTCAACCCGGGTTACGCCATGGACGCGTTGGTTGTGATGGCTACGGCCCCGTGTGTTCGCGTCGACCACGTCGATGTCGAGCGAGTCGTAAATGCCGGACTCCGTCGCGGCCCTCTGCAACGAAAGATCGGTGCCGGTATTTCACCTGCCGAGTTCGAAGTCCGAAAGGCAACTGGTCGGTTTGGGCACATCGGTCTCGTGCAGTCGGTTCGACTTGTGACTGAGGCACTCGGTCTCAATGGGGCCACGATCACGAACACACTGGAGCCGGTGACCGCGCAGCGCCGGATTGTGACGGATGTGGTTGATGTTCAACCGGGCAGTGTGGCCGGCATCCACCAAGTCGCGACGGCCGTGTCGGAAGCACGTGAGATGGTGCGTCTGGATCTCACGATGGCTGTCGGTATCGAGATGTCTTTCGACCGCGTCCGCATTTCCGGCGACCCGCCCATCGAGCTGATGGCTGATGGCGGCATCTTTGGCGACACAGCAACCGTAGGTACACTCGTCAACAGCGTGCCGGTTGTCCTGGCCGCGGCTCCGGGACTTGCTCGGGTTATTGATTTGCCGGTCGGCCGGGCTTTTGCCGCGTTTCCCCTTGCAGTGGCGCGCGCATGAGCGGAGAACGCGCAGTCGGTAGCAAGACCGAGCTGCGTTCGTTCCGCAGCCGGTCGCATCCCGAAGGTCATACGTTGGCAACGATTTTCGGCATTCGTTATGTCCGACCGCTCGCGGCAGCGATGATTCCGGCGATGATTGTGGCATTGGTCGTAGTGCTGCAGGCGGGAGACGTTTTGCAGTTTATTCGATGGTCTTTCCCGATTGCCATGCTCGTGGCGGCTGTTTGGACCTCGTATCGACTGCGGACGGTGACGGTGGAGATCGTTGTATCGCCGAGAGGCGCTCGTGCCCTGACGGCGTACGAGGTTCTGAAGCGTCGCAAAGATCTGGGGATGCAGCGTGTCTTCGATATCCGCCGGGCAGATGCATTCGTTGAGGTTACAATAGGATTGAGCTTGGTACGCCTTCATTGGGCAGACTGGAGCGAGCTTACCGAACTTCTGGAATCGCTCGAAGCCGCTCGGCAGTTCTATTTGTGACCAGCACAGAAGTTTACTGTACTCGTTCGTTGCATGATCACTATCGAGCGCAATAGTACCACTCCGATCTACGAGCAGCTTGTCAAGCAACTACGGTACCTCATAGTCACCGGGCACTACGATGCGAGCACCGGGCTTCCATCGACGAGGGCCCTTGCGGATGCACTTGACATCTCGTTTCACACGGTACGGAAGGCATATCAAGCGCTTCAACGAGACGGTGTAGTTCGGGCTCGCCCCGGAAGCGGCTATGAGATTGCGAACGTGTCGCCTCTAGGTACGTCGGAGCGGATTGAACGAGGCGCAACAATCATCGAAGAAGCGATCACTCGGCTTGTCGGCCTTGGTCTGGATGAGTCGGACATCGGATACCTTTTCGACGAGCAGATAAACAGGCTGGCGGGCGGTGGCGAACACGTCAAGGTTGTGTATCTCTCCCCTTCCGTAGAGATTTCGACCTTCGCCGCTGTTGCGTGCGCACGGTTCTTGCAGCGACCGGTAGACGCTGGATCGTTGGAAGACGTCCGGCGTCACCGCGATGCGGATTACGTGATCGCGGAGTTTCGTGATCTGGCGGCGGTTCGCGATGCGTTCCCCCGGTGTGACTCCGTAGGAGTTGGAACACATCTTACGGCCGAGGCACTCGATCGTGTATCTCGACTCCTTGCATCGGAAGCCGTGGGACTGGTCACACAGACCCCGGAGTGCGTGCGCTATCTGATGGAGCGCCTCAAGTTCGAGACTCGATTTGCGGGTCAGATTCTGGCCACCACCACAACCGACTCCGGAGCCGATCTGCCAGGGTTTGCCGATTCCGTTGACCTGCTCCTATATACGCCATCTGTCGCGCGGAAGGTGCGTCGACTGGTGAAGGTTCCGTCGGTGGAGATTTCGATTGAGGTCGATGCGAGTTCCCGGGCTCACATCATCGATCTTCTCCCGACGGACTAGCGGACCAGGATACCGCGTGCAACCAGAGGTCAGCTCTCTGAAGGTCCGCCGTTTGTCCTCGGGGCCCCGACCGTCCTCCGCACGGACTCTGCACCAAAAAGATCCTCGGCCGGAGCGACCTCATCAGGGCTCGCGTCCGCTGCTTCCTCCTGATCCGCCTCCTCCTCAAGTTTCTCCTGGTCGGGGTACTTGACACGCACGTGATACATCCCCAGGAGCATCGAGAGAAACGTATCCTTGATGACGTTGAGCTCGGTGAACGTCAGGTCGGTGTGCTCGAGTTGTCCATCTTCGATGCGAGACTTGATAAGACTGTCGATCAGGGTCTCGAGTCTCTTGTGTGTCGGGTTCGCAAGGGCTCTACTGGCAGCTTCCACTGAATCAGCAAGCATCAGAATTCCGGTTTCCTTGCTGGTGGGCTTGGGACCCGGGTATCGAAACTCGGACTGCTGAATATCGTTCTCCTCGCCACCGGTCTGCTCGATAGCACGACGATAGAAAAACTCGATCAGCGACGTGCCGTGATGCATCGGGATGAAATCGACGACCGCCTGCGGCAGGTTGTATTCACGAGCGATTTCGATACCCTCCTTTACATGGCTGGCTATTATCAGGGCACTCATTCGCGGTTTGAGCTGGTCGTGCGGGTTTTCGCCGGGTCGCTGATTCTCAACAAAGTACTCCGGCTTCTGCATCTTGCCGACGTCGTGGTAGAGTGCGCCAACCCGAGTCATCAATGCATTTGCGCCGATCGTGTCTGCTGCCGCCTCGGCCAGATTGGCGACTTGCAGTGAATGGTTGAACGTACCGGGAGCCTTAAGGCTGAGCTCCTTCAGAAGCGGCCGGTTGGTGTCGGAAAGCTCCAGGAAGGTGAGGTCCGTCGATAGGTCAAACGCCCGCTCAAAAACCCACAGCAGCGGGTATGCCATCACGATGAAGAATGAGTTCAGTGCCACATCAAGCAGGTCGTCCAGAAGTCGGGTGGTTGTGATTCCCTGCAGCAAGAATGTACCAAACAAGATGAAGGCATAGCCGGCGAACACAATTCCGGCGCTGACAAAAAACTGAGCACGGTTCTTAATGTCGCGCACGCTGTGAACGGCCAGCGATCCTGCAAAAAGTGTCGCGTAGAAGAACTCGAAATTGTACTGCGCCAGCAGCGCCCCGATAAGCGCCAGGGTGAAGGTAGCGAACAGGCCGACGCGCGAGTCGAACATGACCGTCAACAGGACCGACATGATGGCGACGGGCACAGCGTACATCCCCACAAAGGGCGCCCTGACTGCGAAAGCGAACAAGCCTACAAAGACCGCGAACAACAACGCCATCAGCAGGACCATTGCATTGTTGTCGAAGAGCGGTCGGCGCAGCAGGTATAGATAGAGGAAGAAGAAGAGGTAGGCGCCAAAGATGACGAGGAACTGCCCGGCAAGCTGACGCCAGAGGATCTGCTCTCCCGACCGGAGTTTGCGAGCCTGTTCGAACGAAGTGAGTATTCTTTTCGTCTCCGCAGTAACGACGTCGCCTTTTCGGACAATGACAGAGCCTGCCTCAACAACTCCTTCCGTGGGTGAGATGCGACGCTGCGCATCGGACCAAGCTTTAAGTGTGGCGTCCCGATCGAGTTGAAGTGACGGCTCGAATATTGCCCGGAAGAAGGCATCGGCAAGAGGCACCAACTGCGGGCTGTCCCGATAATCCCGCATGAACTGCTGACGAGCCGTAACGTGGGCTTCATTCAGCCCATACACATTTTGAAGATCGATTTCGGTGTCGTTGTCAAGCTGGCGGTCACGCACGATGATGATATCGGTATCGATACTGTCAACAGGTACGTCGAGCACGCCCAGTTCCAACATCTGGGCCCCCACCTCCCACACGTACTGTAGGACCAGCTCGTCGACACGACGTGCGGAACTCATTTGCCGTCGGGATGCGCCCAGTTCGGGAACAGTCTCCGCGTATGAATTCAGAAGGACGCGCCACTGGTCTGGAGTCAGTTTCAGACGGGAGCTGCGGCGCAAGTTGTGGTACCGGGTCGAATCATCCAGAGCCTCGCTCATTCTGCCCCGGAGACGATTGAACTGATACGCTTCGTATGCTTTGAAAATCCGCGACAGTTGACTGGCTACGGTATCTCGGTGTGCCGTCATCGCGGCACGAGCGTTCGTTGCTGTGCGGAAGTACGGCGGCGTGTCCCGTCGAACGGTCTCCAACTCCTGCTCGTATGTCGACTTGTCCTTTCGTATGGAGAAGGCGAGATCGGCAACGAGTGTTTCCTTCGACCAGGTGTCGCCGACGTCTACCGAATACTCAAAAACATCTTCGCGTGGAAATGCAGCGACCGTCAGCAGAACCAGGATTACAAAGATCCCGATCTTCAGAGCGAGGTTACGCCGGCGGGTTCGCTCCGTATCGAGGCCCTTTTCAAGCTGTTGTCCGACCGGCCGGACGCGTTTTCGGCCAAAACGGAAAATGTCGCTTAAACTCATCGTGGATAGTCTGCCTTGGCCGCCGTGACCGACAGAGCGTTGTGAAGCGAAAGAAGGGGTCGGAATGCTCCAATGGGCCGGATGATCCATCCACGCCCTTTAATCGGCTCAGGCGTCCAGTATTTCAAGGAGTTTTTGTTCGTTCAGGATCTTTACACCTAACTCAACCGCCTTATCCTTTTTGGAACCAGCGTTTTCTCCGGCGACAACGTAATCGGTTTTCTTACTTACGCTAGAGGTCACCCGGGCGCCGAGGGCCTGCAAACGCAATGTCGCTTCCTCGCGTGTGAACAAACTGAGTGATCCGGTCAGCACGAACGTCAGGCCGGCAAGCCGCCCGTTCCCCGTTGCCTGGTGCTCCTCCAAATTGACGCCAAGCTCCTCTAGGTTGCGGATCAGCTCGACGTTCTTGTCAATCGCGAACCAATCGACGATGCTCTCCGCGATGACGACGCCGATTCCGTCGATGGCCGTGAGGTCTTCCACGGACGCGGACGCTAGTTCGTGCATCGTGTGAAAGCGGGTCACCAGAAGCTCGGCGGTCGTCTTACCCACGTGCCGAATGCCGAGCGCAAACAGCAGGCGGCTAAGAGGCTGCTTCTTTGACGCGCTGATCCCCTGAAGAAGTTTGTCGGCTTTCTTATCGGCAAAGCCTTCGAGCTGCAGGAGGTCGTCGCGGGTGAGTCGGTAGATGTCGGGAAGATGTTGGACGAGCCCGGCTTCGGCCAACGTCACGGCCAGCTTCGAACCGAGCCCCTCGATGTCCATCGCCCCCCGGGCCGCGAAATGCTCGAGCAGCCGGATGAACTGTTCAGGGCAATCGGCCGACATGCAGTAGTAGTCCGCCTCGTCAGGCAAACGCACGAGCTTCGTCTGGCAGGCCGGGCAGTACTGTGGCATTCGCCAGACGAGTTCGTCCCCGGTTCTGGCATCAAGGATCGGTTTGACGACCTGCGGTATGACATCGCCCGCTCTCTTTACTGCGACCGTGTCGCCTATGCGAATATCACGGGAAACGACATAGTCCTCATTGTGAAGCGTCGCCTGAGAAACGGTGACGCCACCGATCTCGACCGGCTCGAGCACCGCCTCCGGTTTTATCATCCCCGTGCGGCCCACGTTGACAACGATGTTCACGAGTGTCGTCGTCGACTCTCTCGCGGGAAACTTGTATGCGATGGCCCAGCGAGGTGCATTCGAGACTGCGCCCAACGCATCTTGGTATTCGATGTTATCGATCTTGAGCACCACGCCGTCAATCTCGTAGTCAAGCTCATCGCGCGCGTCAGTCCACCGTCTGCAGTACGCGACGGCATCTTCGACGCCTTCATACATCTTCACGTGTTCGCTGATCGGGAATCCAACCTGCTTAAGCCATTGAAGTCGCTGTATCTGTGAGTCCGGAAGGTCGCCGGTAGCAGGCCCGATACTGTACGCCATAAAACTGAGCGGTCGCTCGGCGACGGCATTCGGATCGAGTTGTCGTAGGCTTCCCGCCGCCGCGTTGCGCGGATTCGCGAAAACCTTTTGGCCCAGTTCCGCCAGCCGTTCGTTTTGCGCCCTGAAGTCGCTCTTCTTGATGTAGGCCTCTCCCCTGACCTCAAACGCACCCGGCACGTCAGCCTTGCCAAGTTCGTCGCGGTTTACAGGGATGCGGAGCGGCACCGACGCGATCGTACGCACGTTGGCTGTGATGTTCTCCCCCACTCTGCCGTCACCGCGTGTGGCACCTACATCAAGCAGGCCGTTGACATAGGTAAGGGCCAAGGCGAGCCCGTCAACCTTCGGCTCGACCGTCAGGGTCGGAACAACATCTCCAAAACTTCCGGCCAGGGTTTTGCGGCAGCGCTCGTACCATGTGTGCACGCCGGCTTCGTCGAACGCATTACTTAGCGAAAGAAGCGGATCTGGGTGTGTTACCTTCTCGAATCGGTCTAGTGCCGGGCCGCCGACGCGCTGCGTAGGTGAGTCGGGCGTGCGAAGGTCCGGAAAGCGCTGCTCGATCCGCTCCAGATAGTTGAGGAGCTTGTCGTACTCGGCATCGGCAACGACCGGGTCGTCCAAGACGTAGTACCGATGCGCATGGATCTGCAGCAGCTCACGAAGCGCCGGCGCAAGATCCACGGCCCCGGGACGATCGATGTTATCAGCGTCGGTGTCCCGAACACGGCGTTGCAGTGCGCGGGTGGCCTCAACGAGGTTCATCTGTTCGTGCTCGACGAGAGGCGGAGGTTTTTCGGCCGATCCAATCTACCGCCGGCGACCGGCCTGAACAATGGCCGTCGCCTTGTCACGGTCAAGGACAAGCAGTGTGTCGGCGCGATAGTTACGGCGCGGATAGGTCGTTCCTTCCACCTTTACGACTGCAAGATCTAGCAACTCTTCGAGCGTCATGCGCTGGCGGAAGTGGAACGTCATCGAGTCGCCCTCGACGACCCAGAATGGGCGACGCAAATCACGGTCGACTCTGATGCGAATCGGATCGAGGGGTCCGTCCGCCGCAATCACAGTAACGGCAATTGAATCGCCCAAGGAGACCGGTGGGAGTGCAACGGGCTCCGCTTCCGGTGGTCGCGGCTCCATCCGAACTGGCTCATCTTGAACAACCCCCGAAGCGGCCTGGTTTGCAGGCTGGGTCGTATCTCTCGTCGTTAGCCGGAACGCCAGGACCGCTGCGGAGACACTAATGACCACGATGGCCGCAATGAACAGCGCAGCGCGCACACGCCCGTGTGGTAAGATCAATCCCCTATGCTGCGTCGGCTCGCGGAAATCATGTACGGCCGTTGAGATCTCCTTTCGCAGCCGGGTCTTGGTGCCCAGCGGCTCAAACTGAAACCGTCGCGGAAAATCCAGCTTGCGTCTCTGCGGGCTCGTCAAGGCCGTGGCCTGTTCCGTTACGACTGGCGTGACCGGGCGAGCGCCTTGCTCAGGACTGTCTTGCTGATCATCCGCCGAAGCTTGGTCCGGGTCCGTCTCACCCCCGGTGGCCTCGGTCTTTTCGCCCGACATCTCTCCTGCATATGTCCCCGCCAGCGCAAGCTCAAGCGATTCGAGCGCAAGCCCTTCGTCGATGCCCACCACCCGGGCGTAGGTGATAATGAAAGACCGGAGATAGACCCGGTTGAAAAGCGTGTTGTGTGCGAGACCACTCGATTCGAACTCTTCCAGGATCCCGAGAGATATGCGGGTCTGTCGGTGTAGCGCCTCCAGCGAGATGCCGTGCGACTGCCGCAGAGCAGCCATGTCGCGTCCGAACTGACCGGCCGCAGCAGTGGCGTCTGTGGATGGACTCGAATCGGGTGTATGCATAATATGCGTCGGAGTCGATCAACCTTAACATACCCGGCGTTTTACACGTGAGTTTCCTCGCGAAGAAGGCAGCCGAAAGCTATCTTTGGCGCGCACCCACCTGAAGCACGCTTTTGACGCAGAATCGAGCGGTTTCATCTGCAGCGAACCAGGATGAACAACATCTTAATTCCCCGTGCGTCTCTTATTGTCGCCACGATCTGGTGCTTCCTTGGAATCACCGGAGTGACGGCACAGGTCACGAACGAGTCGCCGAACGTACTCCTGGTAACCGCACACCCTGACGACGAGGCGCTGTTTGGAGGCGCGGTCTTCAGGCTTGCGCGCGAGCTTGGAATCCCTGTCGATCTTGCCGTGATAACTGACGGCGCCGGAGGGTATCGCTACTCGACGCTCGCCGAGTCGATCTATGGGCTCAAGCTCACGGATCCGGAAGTCGCCGCGAATTACCTTCCTGCTATTCGCAAACGTGAACTTTTGACCGGCGGCCGTCACGTCGGGATACGACGGTACCATTTCTTCGACCAGCCGGACACCGGGAGAACGCCAGATCCGGACAGTGTGTTGCAGAATCTATGGGCGAGTGAAACAGTGGTCGCGAAACTAGCGTCGATCTACCGCGAGCACCGATACGATTTCGTGTTCGTGTTCATCCCTCTAACGTCGGGCCACGGTCACCACGCGGCCGCGGCCCTGTTGGCCTTGCGCGCCGGTGCAACCCTGGAGCCGGAACTGCGACCCGTCGTCCTGGGCGCGTGGATCTCGTCAAAGGACTCCGAGGAGCCGCTGTCGTTCAGCGGCCGCGATGGTTATCCAGTCTTCGAGACAACCTCCGACTCGTCCCTATTTCGATTTGACCGTACGCAGGCAATCGTAGGCAGCGACCGGCTTAATTACAAGATTCCGGTCAACTGGCTTATCGCCGAGCACAAGTCACAGGGCACGATGCAGCTGTTGTTAAACTCCGGTGACATTGAAGAGTACTGGCTTTTCCGCAGTAATCCCCCGGACGCGTTCGAACGCGCGTCGCGATTGTTCGACGTTATCAATGCGCGGTAGCCATTTGGACATCTTGCTCGCGTGGGCCGCACACACACGACAGGTCGCCGGATGAAGAGGTTGGCGCGGTTCTTGGCTCTATTGGCCGTGATCTGTACGGCCGGTCCCGACTTGACTGCCCGTGCTCAAGCGACGTGGCTCCTCCCGCGTAACCTAAACGCCCTTACGCTCGAGGTCCTCAAGCCGGTGTTCGGCGGCGACATGACAAACGTTCGATTCGCCTCATCTGCCTGGGTGGTCGAAGGTCGGTATGCGGTGGACGCGGCCCGACGGACTTATGTAACCATTGATCTCCCCGTCGCTCACTTTGGAGTTGAAGATGCGGAATCCAATACCGCTATCGGTAACCCGTACATCGGCATCACGAACTTTGCCCGCGAGGCACCCATCGTCTACGACCTCGGCCTAAGACTTCCGGTGGCCTCCGAAAACGGGGGCGGGTTCACCGGGTTGTTTGCCGACTTCGATCGGTTCGAGGCGTACGCCGAGAACACATTCTCGATGCGAGGCACCATGTCGTATTTCCCGAGCCGGTCGGGTGACTGGGTGTTGCTGACCAGACTCGGCACGTCGGTGCTCTACAACACGAGCCCTCCTGAGGGTGATGCGAAGGCCGACCTCTACGCGAACTACGCGTTATTCACCTGGTACATCAGCGCACGCGTACAGGCCGGACTCGGATTCTCCGGGCGCTTTCTCATCACCGATCCGGGAAGCATCTCGGAG
This sequence comes from Rhodothermales bacterium, assembly GCA_041589075.1. GTDB lineage: Bacteria > Bacteroidota > Rhodothermia > Rhodothermales > JABDKH01 > JBFHWK01. Next base: position 2,921 of record JBFHWK010000032.1, on the reverse strand, counting down.
CGCACGGTGCACCAGCTGGGGGCGTCATTTCAGGCGGACTTGTCGTCGGTCATCCCGGGACTACACGTGCGTCTCCCGCTCGACGACGACTTAACTGAAATCATCGACGTGGTCGTCGGTCTGAGTGTGGTCGTACCGTTACAGTAGCGATCAATTAAGGACGGGCGCGCCTGGGTAGCCGCGGCCCGCCCTTGAGTGCTCATTGATGATGATGTCCCGGCGTCGGGATCATCACATGCACGTACGGCGTGCCCTTCCACATGACCCACGGTCCGCCGTTATCGTGGGCCGTAGGCAGATTGTCGAGCGTGGAGGCGTTGGGGACCAGCAGCATAATGTGCGGGCCTCCCTTCTCGATCCAGTCGTTATCTGGGGTCGGTTCGGTGGCATAGGGATCCGTGTTGCTGCCACCGGCATCACCCTGCAGCATGTATCCGAAGCCAACCCCGGTAATGTTCGGCTGCGTCTTGTTCATCCAGGCCTGTGCCCAGCCGACCCACTGCTCATCGAGGCACATGGGCATGACGCCCGTCGCTCCGGGCGGTGACGGCAAGCAGGTCCAGCCGTTGGAACCCTCGCGCAGCACGTTGTTCTCCCAATCCATAACTGCAGCTCCGTCCGCGATCGACGGAATAGCCGCGCTCAGGGCCTCCTTGACCATCTTCTTCGTGTCGACCTTCGCGGTTATCTCGGATTTGGCAGCCTTCATCTCCTTGTCCTGGGCCATGCCTGTTCCGGCGATCATTAACGACAGCGCCAGGCAGCAGATTGTACGTTTCACGGGTCAACCTCCATCATAATTATTAGAGATGCGGGCCACCCTCGACACGGACGCGCAACTGCTGCCCGCTATTGTTGCATCCGCAAAAGGAAACAACGGTCTGTGTGATTGTCAAGCGGGGTGCGGCCCCAAAAAATCATGTTTTCGGGCTGACGCTTTCCGGTTTTGGCAGCCGGTTTGCACGCCGACGACTGGGCAGAGGCTGGCGGCTTCCCGGGGGGCGAATGCGGAATTTGGGAGAAAGGCCGATCCCGACAACACCCGTCAATCGTGGCGTCGACTCTAAACGACAAAAGCCCGGACAAGCCGGGCTATCGGACGATCTGAATCGTGTAACAATGCGTATCGTTCTTTGAATCTGTTACGATCGTGTCGTCAAGGAGATAGGGACGGTGACGCGGAACAGTTTCAGGTCGGGCTGCCGCAAATACTCGGCAGTCCCGCGCGCGCTCGAGTGTTTCATCTGAAGGCCGTTCCGTCTTCGGCCTGTTCTCTCACGACCAGAAGCCGTCCGCGTGGAATTCAGAGCCGTCCGAGAACCGTAGAGAGCGGGCACTCACGCCGGCAATGAAAACGTACTTCTTTCCGGTGATTTCGCTGATGCGGAAGCGACTGAGATTGACCAGGTGTGGCACCGGAACGGCCCGCCACCGGTCCTGATCGAACGTCTTATAGTGGGTGACTTTTTTCATGTCCATCGATCCGAGTCACCGTGGACCGTGGGAACAACAGATGACGGCAGTAGCCGCTGTGCTATCTAAGGGCAAGAGCTGTGCCAGACCAGAGTCGGGCCGGCATTGGGCCGAAACGGCAGGATCACGACGTTTCGGACGGACGTAAGTTGTACCCAGCGGAACTTCTTTCCACACGTCTCGGCCGGCGGCGCATCTGAAGACTGACCGAGGGTTTCAACTACTCAGGTCCACGATCCACGGCCGGGGCCGCATTCTTGCGATGATCGTTCTGGTCAGGTTCACCCAGGCATCCACTCCATCGAGTATGCGGGAATCCGAAGACGCGACCGGATGTGCCGAACGCGTCAATTGCCTGTCGACGTCGGCGACAAGCTTGACATCCCATCTCCTGCCTGCAGTCTGTCCGTGGCTGCGCAACGTTGCGGCCAGGCGACCCGCGTTGGAAACAGGCCGGTCCAGGAGCCAGACGACGTCTTGTACTTCGTCATCGAGCACGTCGGCAATGAGCTTGATCGCCTTGACCGTCTCCTCCACCTTTCGATACGAGCCATGCATGCTGGCGAGGTCTCGCACCACGCCGTCTCGACAAAGAAGCAGGACGCCGCCGGACATCGCCGCCTCGACCGATACGATGACGTTGAATCCGTCGATCTCCAGTCGCGGCCCGCATTCTGCCAGCGGAACTACGCGCTCCTTACGCGCGCGCGAGTCCTCATCCGAGCAGGCGGCTCGGCGGATAGCGGTTCGCTGTCTCGCAGTCAGTTGATACCGGTCGCCTACTAGCTTGAGCGACGAATCCGGGGCGTAGCCACGGCCGAGCAGCCACGACAACTCACCCACGGCCGTCCGCAGGGTAGGCACCTGCTCGTCGGAAAAGAGCTGCCCGTCGGCGGGATGTGGTCCGCGATGTTTACGACGATCCGGAGACACGGTAACAAGTGCTGTGGACACCACGAGTCGCCAGGCGAGTCGCGACTACCGGGGAAACGAGTGACGCTTCCACAGCCGTACGAAGATGGCAGGGTACGCGTTTCTTAGTCGGCAATCAGCGCTGCACAGGGATCACTCGGGGGCCGAATCCGGAACGCGCTCGGAGATCTTATTGTACAGCAACGCGAAGAAGAAGCCGCCGAATAGGCCGTCGACACAGCCCCAGAACAGACCGACCAGGCTGCCGGCGGCGCTCACGCTGTAACCGATGTACACCTGACCGATCAATGCTCCCGTCTCTTGCTGGGCGTCACCGAAAAAGATGAGCCACCAAGTGAGCAGAAATAGGCCGACGCCGAGGACAATGGCGCCGGCGAGGGCGCTGGCCTTCACGTTGAGTTTCATCGTCTTGGTCCTCCGATGTGCACGGTGCGGAGTGCTGGGTGAGCGACGTCAATTCTCGACGTTCGCCGGTACTCACATAGGTACGGTTCGCGATTCGCCCTGACGGAGGT
>JBFHWK010000031.1:0-18795 GCA_041589075.1 Rhodothermales bacterium | reverse complement strand
TTCCTGTTTCAACGTAGTCCCCGCTTCAGGCTGCAGCCGTATCTGCACTTGCCCTTGCGGCGCTGGCAGCTCGTGGCCTACTTCCAGGCCACGTCGGTGTTCACGATCCATAACGTCTATCCCCTGCTTTTCCTTGTTCCGTTTTGGATCTCGTTTATCCTCCCCTACTTCGGGCCCGTGCCGTCTCTGTACTGGCTGCTGGCAGTCGTTCTGTGTCTGGTCATATCGACATTCCTGAATAACTGGGTCCGTTCGATCCTTACCAACTCCGAGCTGCTCTTTGTACTTCTGGCCTGCCTGGTCTGGCTTCTAGTGGCGGCGGACAGCATGCTCGAGACGAACTCCCTCAATCACTTTTCTACCTTCCTGTTCTCTGCTCTTCTCAACGGAGACGGGGTGATGATGATGCTGGTGGGCGCAACGGCCCTGTTCGTTCTGGTTCTTTCGAGTTTCAGCCTGTACAACAGCCTCGTCGCAGCTACATATCGACCCGTGCCGCCACGCAGGCCGTGGGTGCATCTCGACCGGTTACTTGCGCACGGTCCCGTCTCGTCCCTTGTTCTCCTCGAATTGAAGATGATGTGGCGAAATCGCCGTCCGCGTCACTACCTGATAATGTCCGTCTTATTCTCGACCGCATATCTCCTCTTTCTCCTCATGGACGAGAATACCTCGAGCGGAGCGATCTTTGGCGCGGTGATAGGCCTATTTGCCTCGGGAGGCTTCGCGCTGAACTACGGACAGCTCATGTTTGGCTGGGAGAGTTCGTTTTTCGACGGCCTGTTGGGACGGAATTGCAAACTGGCCGATTTGATCAAGGCCAAATTTGCGCTCCTCCATATTTCCTGCACAGCGCTGTTTCTCTTCAGTCTGCCGATATTCGTTCTCTTGCGGCCCAATCTCGTGCCGCTACACGTCGCCTTTCTCTTCTATAATATGGGGGTAACGTGTGTGCTGATCATGCTTCTTGCTATCAGAAACCGACGAAGAGTCGATATACAAAAGGGAGGCAGCTTTTTTAACTACGAGGGCTTTTCGGCGGCCCACTGGTTCTGGCTGCTCCCGGTGGCGGTTCCCCCGACAATCCTGCTTTACATTCTCCAGGCCGATGTAACGACTTCACTGATCGTCATCAGTCTCGTGGGCCTCGTCAGCCTGTTGTCTATGAACCTTTGGATATCGTTCTTTGCAAATCGTCTGGCGGGCGACCGCTACGAAATGGCCGTGGGCTTCAGAGCATATGGACGTTAGCATACTGTCACTCAATAAACGTTACGGCTCCAAGGTGGCGCTTCATTTGGAGGCGCTGGAGATTGCTTCAGGCCAGACGTTCGGACTTGTCGGAAGCAACGGAGCGGGCAAAACGACCTTCCTACGGCTGGTACTTGATCTTCTTCGACCGACGGCCGGCAGTGTATCGATCGACGGGCGGAATGTCGCCGAGTCGATCGACTGGAAAGCGCGGACCAGTTCTTATCTGGACGAGAGCTTCCTCATTGAGTTCTTGACGGCCGACGAGTACCTGACGTTCGTTGGAGCCGCCTACGGCTATTCACGTCGTGAGACGCTGGAAGCGCTCAAGCCTTATCAGGCGTTCTACCCCGATGAGACATTCGGAGAGACGCGACTCTATATAAGGGAGATGTCGGTCGGTAACGCCAAGAAAGTCGGGCTCATCGCAGCGATGTTCACCGCGCCACAACTCCTGGTGCTCGACGAACCCTTTGCCAATCTTGATCCGCGGTCGCAGATCCGCCTGAAGTCGCTGCTGCGAACTCTCAACGAGACCATGGGGACAACCACGATCGTCTCCAGTCACGACTTGTTACATGTGACAGACGTATGTAAACGCATTGCGATTCTCGAGAAGGGAGTTATCGTGCGTGACATGAACACGTCGGAGGGAACGCTGATAGACTTGCAGCGCTATTTTTCGGCCGAGGCAGTGTGAGGGATCCGCGATCGTGAGGATAGGCTACCGGGGGTCCATCTCCGGCGGGACGCTACGGACGACCGTTGTCAGAACGTTAGACTTGACCTCGACATCCGCTGCCAGAGCAAAGCCGTAGGACGCTAGATCGGGATGCCGCCGATCTAGACCGCTGGACCACCGTTCCACGTCATGTGCCTCGTCAACGGTAACGATCACCCAGCCTCCTTCGGCAATATGTCGGCGCAGCCCGCGCAGGAGATCGAGTACTTCTTCGAACGCTAGCTCTCGCTCGCAGAGAATACCCCAGATGGCCGAAGCATATGTTGCCGCCACCTTTTCGTAATACCAGGTGAAGCCAAGTCGCCCGGTCACCTCGCCGATGCGACGGGGTGTGTGCTTCGACAGCACAATCGGTTGGGGTGTCACGGAGGCGAGGGCCCGCAGCACGTACTCCTCCGCGACCGTGGTGATCTTCACGTCACGCACCGGCAGCCGGTCGGAACTCCGTCGGTAAGGGAGTCCATTGTCTCGCCGAGATGGGCCCATGACACGTCTCGCAGGCGCGAACTGCTCGCAAAGCGGCCGACTCCGAACTGCCGGCAGATGTGATTGGTGCCGAAGCGCGGTCCCCTCCGGTATCCTGGTCGGATACTGCTGTCAGGTGCCGGGCAACGACGCGGCTGAGTGTGGCGATGAACAGTGGATGACAGTTCAACGACGAAGCAACCTCAAAGTACCGCATGGAGCTCGCCTCAAATTCTTTTCGAAGCACTATATCAAGCGTGTAGCAAGTCCATAGTTCGTCAGTCGTAATGCCGATCGGCACGAGGAGCACCGACTTCGCGCCATCGTCTGCGAGTCGTCTTATTGTGTTCCGCGTATCCTCGTGTCCGAATCCGAGATCGGACTGGCGGCTTTCGAAAAAAGTGCTGTGATGCTGGTGTCCGGCTCCACGTAGATCAACGACACGCCTTATCGACTCATGCATCAGCCTGCAAAACGACTCCTCCGCGTCAAGGGCCCCACCGGCCGGGTGACTCTTCGCACAGAAAACAATATGGGTTGCCGGCCGAACACGCTTCGGAAACCGCTGCAAGGCCTCGTCAATTCGCTCCGACAGCGACTGGAGATAGTCGGGGTGGGCCGCATACTCAAGGACCGCCGTCGTATCCAGAGTGGAATGTTTCTCCGCCTCGGACATGACCGACCAGTAGGCCAGTGAGCTGCCCGTCGTCGCGATGGAGTATTGCGGATACAGCGGCAGAAGAATCGTCTTCGTCACCCCGTCGCGGACGAGGGCGCGCATTGCGTCCTCACTCGAAGGCGTCCCGTACCGCATGGCGAGATATGTCTTGAACGTGACGCCGAGGCGCGAAGCGAGCGCACCATTGAGGCACTCCTGTAGAGCCGCGGCCTGCTCGCGCGACCGCCGATTGATGGGGCACTCACCGCCGATCTGTTCGTAATCCCTCCAGAGCGAACGTGATCCGAGCTTCGCAGCTATTCGTACAAAGGAGTGGCGCCCTGGTCGGAGTCTAGTCTTTTCGACGACGGGGTCCATCCACCTCCGATACAGGAATGTCTCGAGCTCACGCCTGCCCTGGGGACCGCCCAGATTTAGCAGGACCACGCCGACACGGTCCCCCCGACTGACCCGAACTGGACCGGAGGAAAAGTAACGGCCGCTGGCGAGCCGAGAATCGCGCGAAAATAGCCGTGAGAATTGACGTGGGGTCATTCTTCCGATGCATCCTGCTGCTACACCACGTATCGGCCGGCTTCGTCCAATCAACAGTGGCGGCACGGGGTGATGAACCCCGTTTTTTAACCCACTCACCGAACCTGGAATCCTGCACAGCCGTTTGGGAGACAATACGATCAGTCGGCCCGGCCCCGCGTTCAGGACCAGTGGTTTTTCGATGGATTTCGCGGTAAAATCCAATACTCCCAGCCGACTCGTACATGACTATTGTTGAATTCCGTCTTGCGGACGGCAGCCCTCTCGACCTTGTCGATATGCAGGTTAAGCAGTACGCCGAGGCCGGTGTCGAGGCTCGGTTCATTGTGGCTGGTACGGACGCCTTCGAAGCTCTCTGTCGGGAGATATCGATTCGCTTTCAAAGGGGTAAAGGAGTTTTCGACACGTACAATCATGTGCCGATCGTGGTTGATCCCTTTCGGTCCGACTCGTTCTGTGTGCTGCCCGGCGGTCGAGATATTCTTGCCGGGGTCGAAACGTACCGGACATCGGACACCTGAGCAGTCAGTGTGCGTGCCGTCGGATCCATCTGTCGGCCTCTTGCGCAAACGTACCCCAGACGTCCGACGGTGGTGAGCTATGCCAGACATGTCGCTCCTTTCGCGTCGGGTGATCCAGACCGAGCTCGTAGCAATGCAGTGCGATGCTGCGACCGTCGAGCGTCACGGACGACCCATAGCGCGTATCGCCGATCACCGGATGACCGGCATGAGAGAGTTGAAAGCGAATCTGGTGCTTGCGACCCGTAACAAGGTTGATCTCTAGCAAGCTGCGGTCGGAGTAAGCGTGAACGGTCTTCCACTCGAGCTCGGCGAACTTACCTTCCGGATGTTCCGGAAAAGTGGACGTAACGCCTGTACCCTCCTTGCGCAGGTAATCTCGCAGCTCTCCACTGCCGGTCACGCCTCCTTCGACAAGAACCAGATACCGCTTGGACACACTTCTTTCCCGAAACTGCGTGCTGAGTCGCGCAGCCGCCTTCGAGGTGCGTGCAAACACGATAAGACCGGACGCAGGCCGATCAAGCCTATGGACCAGGCCGAGGTACGCCTTGCCGGGCTTATTGAACCGTCGCGCCACATACTGGCGACAGACGGACAGTAGATCGGGGTCACCCGTCCGATCAGCCTGAGCAAGCACCCCCGGCGGCTTAGTCACGACAAGCAGGTGGTTGTCACAGTAGATGACCTCGGGGTCAGGCTCGGACATACGATTCGAAGTTGGATGGGTCAACTGGGGTGTCAGTCCTCATGAAGCATGACACCGACTTGCGGCCGTGTACGCCGGCACGCGATCGCCGACGAATCACCAACACACGAGTTTGTGAGCGTATCTCACATTTTTAGACCAAAATGAGTAACGTTGGGCTCATCGTGTTTCCGCTTGTCGTCAAGAGCGCGCGAAATGCTCAACCCTAACATCTTTGGCAGAAAGAACTTATGACACGTATCGTAAAGCAGCCCAACTCCTGGGTGGCGCTTCTGTTCGCCACGCTCGTGCTGGCCGGTTGTGCCGGCGAAACACAGAAGCCAATGGAAGAGACGGAGGCTGAAGCCGAATCGGTCGCTGCCCTTCCCTCCACGTTTCTTTACATCGGACATCCTGTGGCCGACTTCGATCCATGGCTGGCTGCGTACGAGGCTCACGCAGGTGCCAGGACTGATCACGGACTCTCGGAGATCTGGATCTACCGAGATCTTGACCAGGCCGGTATGGTACACATCCTGTTTGCGGCCTCGGATGTCGAGCAGGCTCGTCAGTTTGCGGGAATGGAAGACCTGAGGACCGTCATGAATAATGCCGGCGTGATGGGTGAACCTACGCTTGGCATTATGAAACTTGTTGAAGAGACCCGGCCGGAGCAAATGCCGCAATCTCAATATCACCTGCTCGTATCACATGAAGTTGCCGATTGGCCGAAGTGGAAGGAGGTCTACGACGAACACAAGCCCGCCCGAGATGCAGCAGGCCTCACAAGCCGCGGCATTGCACGGTCCGTCGACAATCCGAACATGCTATACCTCAACTTCGCGGTAGGCGACCTCGACGCCGCACGAGCTTTTGTCGGGTCTGAGGATCTTAAGCAAGCGATGGCAAACGCGGGCGTGGTCGGCGTGCCCAACATCTTCTTTACGGAGACGTACCGCACGATGTGATTATACGTAGCAGCGGTCTTAGGAGAGATCGGCTCGGGGTTGGCAAGTCGCCGCACCGCCCTCCTCCCCGGCGCACACTGGTAGGCTCAATCGATCTTGGGCCGGCGGCTACGTGGGAGAGACTCAAGCACCAGTTCGTGCGAATGCCTGACGAGGTCGCGGAGAACCTCGTCAGGCACGTCGCCATCGAGCTCAACGGTATTCCAGTGTTTTTTGTTCATGTGATAGCCTGGCGTGACGCTCACATACCGCTCCCGAAGCTCGACAGCACGCCCCGGGTCACATTTGAGGTTTGTCCGATATGGCGGCTCGTCAAGGTTTAACGTAGCGAACATCTTACCTCCTACCTTGAACACGGCCACGTCCTCGCCAAACGGGAAGTCCTCTATGGCTCCGGGCATCCGAAGAACAAGGTCGTAGTAGGCGTCGATACGCATGCTCAAGCGGCGTAACATCATCGAAGTCGCACGATCGGAATCGACCGGCTAACCTCCTCGTGCTTCGATGTCAGACCCCTGGCTCGAACCACGTAGACCCCCGCCGGCAACGACGCGCCGTCTGCCGCCCTTCCGTCCCAGTCGAGGTGGACAGTGCCACGGTCGGCGTGAGAAAACACCGCAACACGTCTTCCAAGCACATCGAATACTTCGACGGCAACCTCGGACAAGGCCCTTGACAAAGCCAATGCTACCGCACTACGCGACGGGTTCGGAAACGCGCTGATCTCAAACTCCGTCTGTACAATGTCGGGTGCATCGATACCGACACCGGTGCCGTTCGACGTGCCCGGGGTCGGACTTGTGAATGACGTGAACGACGGGCCGCCGTCCGGAAGCCGTCCGTACGATATGTCGGCTAACTGTACGCCAAATGAGACAGAATCGATCAGGGCTAGTCGTTGATCGAAGATGGCCACGACCTCACCGGCACGTGCCAAACGGAAATTGGCATGCATCGGTCCTTGCATCCCATCCTCGTCCGCCCAGACCAGCACAAAGCCACCCGGCGGAATAGTCGTGTCAGGTAGCGCCCACTTGAGCGGAATGCCCAAGGTGTCGGTCAGAAAGAACCCAGCGAGCGCCAGATCCGAAGTGCCACCGTTGTAGAGCTCGATCCAGTCGTCGGTCTCGTTCGCGGGGTCACGAATGGTCGTCTGGTTGCTGGCCATGAATTCGTTGATGAAAAGCGGTGCGGCCGCGCTAACACCGAGAGTTTCAAGTTTTGTGCTCGAAACCTGACCTGCATGGTCGCTCGCCGTTACGAGGTAGTCGATGAACCGCACTCCCTCACTCACCGTGACGATGCTCTCGTACATATGGCGCCCGTACTGCGGCGCCGGACTCATAGTCAATATGTGCTCCGTCGGTTCGCTGGGCCAGTAATGAAGTTCGACTGTCGGATTCGGCGTTTCGTCTTCGACCTTAACCGTGAATCGCACCTCCGATCCGACCCTGGCTCGGTCCGGACTCACATCCAGACGTGATATGATCGGCGAAATGTCGACAACTTCTAGCTGCGACGCGGCCGTTTGCGCCCTCGTGCCGATAAAGGGCACAATCCCTTCGACTACATGCGGGTGATCTGTCAAACCGCCGGTATACGAGTCAAAAAAGTCCCGCTCCGTAAAGCCATAGTCCTTAGTGCGAAACGTGTCTGCAAGGGCGGCAGTCTGGATCTGGTCACGCCGTGCCATTATAGCCGGCGTCAGTGAATTGCTTTGAAACACTTGGTCCAGTAGGCGGCGTAGGTAGAAACTGTACCGATCCCTGAAGACTCTCGTCGCTAGGAATCGATCGGTAAGCGGTCGAGGCTCTTGAGGATGTCCCCACTCATAAATGTCACGGGTCATCCAGTCGAGTCCCGGATAGATTCCGTCCCACCAGATTCCCATCGTATTGTCGAAATCGAAGGGGATATAATGAAACTTGCCTGTGCTTGGATTCGAGTACAAGTAATAGTTGTTCTTCAAGAACCAGTAGGAATCCCAGCTGCCAAGCAGTACGGTCAATGCGAGCGCCTCGACAAACCCGCTCGCCTCGAACAATTTCTCAATCTCGTCAACGAACTGCGAATCGTCAGTCGTGTTGAGAACTGCTATGAATCGGGCGAGATCGTCGTAAGCTGAAAGATCATCGTCCTTCAGTTTTAGATCGTAGGGTCGCCGAGATGCGTCCGTCGGACGATAGGAGCCAGGATCCGTGCCGAGGAACTGAAGGTCAGCGGGCCAAAGACACTTGTAGAGGTTTCCATCGGCGTTGCCAAAGTGGCGAGCCAGGAATTTCTCATCTACGTGCTCGACGTTGAGATAAAGGCCGTAGTAGGCGTCATTAATAAACAGTTCTACGTGGTTTGCACGCGATGCCGGGATTCCTACCTCATTGAATAGATCCCATGATATTTTTGCCCGCATAAGCGAAGGATCGTTATGCTCGCCGTTCAGGTTGAGCTTCTCGAGATCAAAGAACTCATTCCCGGTCCTGAAGGTGTTGAACGACACTTTGAAAGACTTCTTCTGTGAGTCGCGAGAGGTATTACCGCGGAATCGAAAACCAACGCTGTCTTCACGAAAGATCTGTCCGTCCTTTTCGAACTGGAACACAGCCGGCAGTTCATCATCGCTATACTGATTTCCGGGCTCGAATAAGAGGTCAAGATCCGAATCACTCATCCAGATACGGACGGTCGGTACCGTCGTATCGTCAAAGACAAAATCTGATAGATCGACAGCCTGAGCCCACACCTCGACCGTAGTGCTCAGACCGAGAACAAGGCTCAGACATACCGCGGCTCTGACTCCTCTTCTCACCATGTCAGTCGTTTCCATCTCCATGTCATAAGGGTGCAAAAGTCAGGCACCGCCAATAACTTGTTACAGGCCTTCTCTCCCATCTGCTCCCTGCCTTCGTTCCTCCGCGCGCGTGTCGTCCGAAACACAAACTAAGGTAGATCCCGAACTGCCGCGCAAGGCTCTTCACGTACTGGTTGCCTGCCTTCCGTTCGCGATGATTCTGATCGGGCGTGAAACATCCCTGGCGATTCTGATACCCTCTGCCGTCCTGGCAGTTGCCACCGATGTTGCCCGGACCCGTTTTGCTGGATTGGAGTCGGGTGTACAGCGGGTTTTCGGTTTCATGATGCGTCCGTCCGAATCGGGGGCGACGGGGCGGGTTGTTATCAACGGTGCAACATGGGTTCTGTTGTCGCTGTCGGTGCTCACGATGTTGTTCGATCTGAGGCTTGTGGCACCCGTTTTCGCCATGTTTGTACTGGGGGATGCGGCAGCCGGTCTTATCGGGGCCCGGGTTGGGCGTCACCCGTGGCCCTGGGGCGATCGAACCCTAGAGGGATCAGCAGCGTTTGTCGGCGTTGCGGCTGTCGCGGGCAGCCTGCTGCCGGGCTTGTCGCTTCCGGAAGTAGGTGTTGCGGCCGTGGCTGGCGCAATTGCCGAGGCCGTGCCGGGACCGTTCGACGATAACTTTCGTTCGCCACTCGCAATGGCGGCTCTTGTCGCTCTTATCCGATTAATTCTGGCTTCATAGATTACCGGATGTGTTAGACATAAGTTACCGGCACACAGCATCTTAAAGGTATGGCCAAGTTCGCCGAAACGGCCTTTCGACTGATTGCGGGTCTCGACCCCTTTCCCCTTCCTGCGGTCGTAAGAACGCGACACCCAGTCGTGCTTATGCATGGGTTCGGCATGCTGGCGGGCGTTCGACGTGGAGGCCACCTGTACGGTGCGGCGGCACACCTTCGGCTCAATGGCGTGTTGGCCTACGCACCAAACGTGGCTCCCTACAACACCGTCTCGTTCCGCGCCGAAATGTGGAAAGACCGACTAACCCATGTATTGGGAGAGACCGGTGCAGAGAAGATCAACATCATCGCACACTCGATGGGCGGCCTCGACGCCCGATATCTGATCAGTGAGAAGGGCTTTCACGATAGAATAGCGTCGCTCACGACCGTTGCAACCCCACACCGCGGCACGTCGATCGCTGAGTACATTCTGTCTCGCCCCGAACGCGTACGCGAGATACTGGCGGACCTGGCCGACTGGATAGGAACACGAACTGTCGAAGGTGGAGACGCCGACTTCCGAACAGCCGTCGCTGAACTAACACCCGAACACCTCAACAACTACTTCAACCCCCGTTTGCCTGATCATCCGGAAGTGCTGTACCAATCGTATGCGGGGGTCGCGGGTAAAGGTACCGAGGTCGCCACCAATCCTTTCCTCCGTGCCGGCAATGCCATTCTCTTTGCCGCCGAGGGCCCAAACGACGGCATCGTAAGTGTATACAGCGCCAAATGGGGAGAATTCGTGGGCACGATCGATGCCGACCACGCGGCGCAGGTGGGACTTTCCTTCGGCACGGGCGGCAAGTTCTCCTCGAACGATTTCTATCTCGACGTCGTCCGAGAGCTCGCACAACGCAACATGTAATGCGCGAGCAGCCTCAACCCGGTGAGTAACCGATGTCTCTAACCCTGCCATCCGACGTGCCGCGCCGCAATGCCCAGTTCTTACAGCGGGTAGGCCGGCGCATGTTACGCATGATAAATTGGAGGATCGAGGGCACCTTCCCGGATCTTCCGAGGTTCGTCGCCATCGTTGCTCCACACACATCCAACTGGGACTTCATTGTTGGCGTCGTCGCAGCGTTTGCGTTGGACCTCAACGCACATTGGATTGGAAAGCACACGCTCTTCCGCTGGCCTTTCGAAGGTCTGATGCGATGGCTAGGCGGCATACCCGTTGACCGGAAGACCTCCGTCGGGCTTGTGGACCAGGTCATCACTGAAATCAACCGGCACGACCAGTTTATTCTTGCAATCACTCCCGAAGGCACTCGTGGCGCGGTCGATCGATGGAAAAGCGGATTCTATCACGTCGCTCGCGGTGCAGGCTTGCCAATTGTTTGCATTTCTTTCGACTATCCCACTCGACGAATCACGATCGGGCCGCAGATTGAGCCTACGGGTGATTACGAGCAAGACCTGAAGACCATCCAGGAATTTTACCGGCCCTTTCGTGGAAAGAGATCACGTGGAACTTGACCATGCGTCAAGCGCTTCCGAAAGACTTGTGACCAACGCTTCTTGCCGAATGGCGTAGTCCAGCGTCTCATCAAAATGCTGATCCCATCCCGGCGCGTCCATCTGATCGCGAATGACCTCGTGCCACAGCATCACACAGCAACCTCCGAAACGCTTGCAGAAGTTCATGATCGAATGCGTGGCCTCGATTGCTTCATCAACCGAGTACCCACGACGATTGAACAGCGTACCGTCCATAACTAGTAGCGGCATCTCCCATGTGTCGGTAGTGCGATTGGCGTGTAGGTCGAAGATTCTGAACGGAAGACAAGTTCCACGCCGAAAGCCCTCATGCTCCGCAAAACCAAGCGATGAGTCGATGCGAAATCCCAAAGCTTCGTGAAGTCGAAGCGTGACGGGGAACTCGTACCGCAGATAATGCTGTCGTACGACATCGGGTAAGGTGTTTAAGAATGCCCCAACAGCATCACGCTCTTCTGCCATGTAACCGGCGTGCGCAGAGGCGTAGTAACTCGGATGCACGCCGATTTCGTTTCCATTGCGGACAGCACGCTCCAGCCGCTCTCTCAACTGTTTGTCCCCCAACGAGTAGGCGACGTCGTTGTGGCCGTGAGCACCCGCCTTGACAAAGAGCGTGGCATTCGCACCCCGCGACGACATGGCCATCAGTATGTGGTCAAGCGATTCGCGATACACGTCACCTCGCCGTGCAACATCGGATACGAACGTCCTGAACCGTTTCAGCCTCTCCACCGGCCTAACGCGTCGTTCATTCAGGAGCAGGTGTTCGACAACCTCGCGAAAGACCATGCCGGGCCGCCATTTGCGTGCGTAGTCGATGTCGATGGTCACGCACGTCGCCCACTCAAATCTTCCCCACCGGCGTCGTTTGGATTCAAGCCCCGAACGGACCAGTTGTTCGTTCAGCCACTCGCGGTAGGCATCTACAACGGGCCGCTGCGCAAAACCGAGTTGATCCTGTAACGAATCGGCGAACCTGAACCGCCCATGTTCGTCTCTAGCACGCGTGGTCACTTCTTGCCATCCGGACAGGATTAAAGCGGCGCTGGCGACAAGGTCGGGTAAGCTCTCCTCTCCCGAAAAGAACACCGGCCAGCGCTCACCTTCCCATTCTCTCCACGTCACCTGGCGAAGAGTGTAGCTGTCCCAGTCTTCGAACATCCTTGCGGCCGTGGGTGAGAATGCAAGTGTCACGTCCGCGTTGGCGGTTTCCGATTGCGGGCCATAGTAGATCGTCGACGCCGCGCTTCGGTCACCGTGGAATTTCGGCGTGACGCCGAGTGGCTCGAGCAAGCATTGGACAGCCCAGCATGCAAGCGATCGATAGCGATCGGGGACGTCGATGCAGACCAAGCGAGAAATCATTCCGACTTCAAGCGTAACGAAACATGATGTCGCTGGCGCAATCGCCAACGTCGCTCACCGGTCCTATATTCTTCGGAGCTCGCGTGTGCATTATAGCGTATGTAACAAACCAGCTTGCCAGATCCGGGCACATATTCAAGGTACAAGATTTTCACGGACCCCGTGCACGGGTTCATCACCGTTCCGCGGGATACGGTGTTGGATCTCATTCAGACGCCCGAGGTGCAGCGTCTTCGCCGGATCCGCCAGCTAGGCGTCGGATATCTTGTCTTCCCAGGTGCTGAACATACGCGCTTCGGCCACGCGCTGGGAGCGATGGCTCTGATGCAGGATGCAATCATGACCATCCGGCAAAAGGGAACACACGTTTCGGAAGAAGAACGGACCGCTGCCTTATGCGCGGCGCTGCTTCACGATGTTGGACACGGTCCGTTTTCGCACACTCTCGAGCACGAATTGATACGCGATTTCCACCACGAGCAGATGAGCCGCGCACTGATCGCCCGGATGTCCGAGCGGATCGGGAGCGACGCATTGTCTCTGGCGCTCAAGATGTTCGATGATTCGTACGAGAGGCCGTTCTTTCACCAACTCGTTTCCAGCCAACTTGATATGGATCGTCTGGACTATCTGAGGAGAGACTCCTTCTATACTGGGGTCGTCGAAGGTTCCATTGGGGTCCAGCGCATTATTCAGACAATGCGCGCTCATCCGGCACACGCCCCGGACGCGCGGGTGGTAATTGATGCCAAGGGTATTTATGCCGTAGAGAGTTTTCTGATAGCCAGGAGGCTTATGTACTGGCAAGTATATCTACACAAGACGGTAGTGGCTGGTGACGAAGTGCTTCGGTCCATTGTGATGCGCGCGCGCGAGCTTCTCAAGAATGGGTTGACCGAGCTACGTGACATCACAGCACCAAGCTTTCTGTTCTTCCTCGAAAACGACATTTCTTCTGCTGATCTCCATCGCTCGGACGTTGTCGATGCTTACGCCAACCTCGACGACTCCGATGTTCTCTTCTCGCTTAAGCAATGGAGCAAATGTGTGGATCGACCACTTAGCGACCTCGCTCGTAGATTCACCAATAGAGATTTCTTCCGCGTCTTGTTTCTTGCCGATACGCCGGACCCCATCGATGTCAATAGATGGCGGGAAGTGGTTTCAGTCCACCTGCAGACGGCAGGCCTTGCTAACGAAAGTAACCGAGACCAAATCGTCGACTATTACTTCAAGATCAACCACAGTCGACACGAAGCCTACGAGGTGCACGATGATTCCATCGTCGTACTTGAACCGGACGGAAGTCTTCATGAGCTCTCACAGACCACAGACACTGCCACCGTCGATGCACTTCGGCGTTTTGAAGTCAAACCATACATTTGCTATCCGAAGGAGGTCAGTCTGAACCTCCAATCCGTACGCGCGGGGCTGAAAGACTGACGTAAAGTATCTCACTAATCATGAATACGAGTTTGAGCGGTCGCCGTGCTGTTGTTTGCGGAAGCACGCGCGGCATCGGACGAGCGTGCGCACAGGAACTTGCCGTGATGGGAGCGTCAGTAACGCTCCTTGCACGAGATCGGAAGGCCCTCGAGGCGACAGCACAAAGCCTATCGGCAGACGACGGACAGAAGCACAGTTTTCGCGTCGCCGATTTCTTCGATCCGGAGTCGGTGAAGAGTGTCGTTACTGAGTTCACAGCCGGGGGCGGCTTCGCGCATATACTCGTAAACAATACGGGCGGCCCTCTGGGCGGCCCGATCATCGGAGCATCGCGGGACGAGTTCGAACGTGCCTTCCAAAGTCACGTCATATGCTCCCATTATCTGGTTCAGGCCCTTCTACCGGCGATGAAGCGCGAGGGATATGGTCGCATTATCAACATCGTGTCGACGTCGGTTCGCCAGCCCATCCCCGGTCTCGGAGTTTCCAACACGACTCGCGGTGCAATCGCATCATGGGCAAAAACCCTGGCCGGCGAAGTGGCTCGGTTCGGAGTGACCGTCAACAATGTGCTTCCTGGAGCCACCAAAACCGAAAGACTGTTTTCCCTGATTCAGGAGAGAGCGCGGCGGACGGGAAGATCCGTTGACGAAGAGAAGGGCACCTGGCTCACACCGATTCCTGCGGGCCGGTTTGCGGAGCCGTCGGAGATTGCAGCTGCGGTGGCTTTTCTCGCTTCACCCGCCGCAAGCTACATCACGGGCGTCAGCCTGCCCGTTGACGGTGGCCGCATCGACAGTATATAAACATCGATCCAGATCGGCGCCCCATGCAGTACGACGTAACCGACGCCTACGCACGAGAACGGGACGCCGATGACGATCTTCGTTCTTTACGATCAGAGTTTCTTATCCCGCGCGACGAGACCGGGAACAAGCTCATCTATTTTGTTGGCCATTCACTGGGACTTCAGCCCAAATCCGCGGCTGCTGCTGTTCACCAGGAGCTCGACGCATGGGCAGCCCGAGGCGTCGATGCGCATTTCCGCGGACATCGCCCCTGGACTCGTTATCACGAGATACTCGCTCCCGCGATGGCCCGAGTTGTCGGCGCTCGCCCCCACGAGATCATCCTGATGAACGGATTGACGGTCAATCTGCATCTCATGATGATCTCGTTTTATCGGCCGTCTGCCTCCAGATACAAGGTGGTCATGGAAGACCACGCGTTTCCATCGGACCGGTACGCTGTAGAATCGCAGGTTCGGCTGCACGGCCACGAACCCACTGACGCAATCATCGTGATCGAAGCGCGTCAAGGAGAGCCAACGCTCCGCACTGAGGACATTGTCGAGACCATTCGCTCGAGAAGCGATGAGATAGCGCTTGTCATGCTGGGGGGAGTCAACTATTACACAGGACAAGCCTTCGATCTAGGAGCCATTACGGCGGCCGCTCGTGAGGTAGGATGCATGGTAGGATTCGACCTGGCACACGCCGCCGGCAACATCGAGCTGCGGCTGCACGACTGGGATGTCGACTTTGCCGTGTGGTGCATGTATAAGTATCTGAACAGTGGACCCGGAGCGCTCGGCGGGTGCTTCGTCCACGAGCGTCATGGGCAAGGCGCAGACATCCGGCGACTCGCCGGCTGGTGGGGTGAGGACGTGGACAAGCGGTTCGAAATGCAGGGTCGTTTCGTGCCGATGAATGGAGCCGGTGGCTGGCAAATCAGTAATCCCAACGTAATGTCACTGGCCGTAATCCGATCTTCACTCGAAATCTTCGAACGGGTAGGGATGGACCGACTGCTCAAGAAACAGCGTGACCTCACCGGGTACCTGGAATTTCTGATCCGTCGACGTCTTGGCGGGCGTGTGGACATACTCACTCCGGAAGATCGAGAAGCCCGAGGGTCGCAGCTTTCACTGCTTGTAAGTAATGGCGGAATACAGGTGTACGACACGCTCCGTCAATCCGGAGTTGTCTGTGACTGGCGCAATCCCGACGTAATACGCGTCGCACCCGTACCCATGTACAATAGCTTTGAGGAGGTGTGGCGTTTCGTGGATCTGCTCGATCAGACCGTTCCCAAAAGGCACTAACTTACCCGTGGTACGTGAATCCCATCGTCTCTTCTACTTCGGGAGGTAACTCCGGGAGGCGGGATCGGGGGATAAAAAAAGTTGACAGTGCGTTGAGGTCGCTGAAGATGCGCACGTTCAGCGCAACCTCGAGCAAATAGTGATGCCCCGATGATCCTCCCGTGCCAATCTTGGTGCCGATCATTCTTTGCGCCATAAGAGCGTGCCGGTAGCGCCAATACGATAGATTCTCGTCAACGTCGACCAGGAGGGTCAACAGCCGGAAGGGAAGCTGCAGTATCGGCTCGTCCCGGTAAAGATGTATGAGAAGTGCCGCCGTGATGGCTCGATGTGACATTCTGAACTGACCTTCGGACTGGAGTCGCTCATATTCCTGAGGATCAAAAAGGGCAGCGAACCGGTCCCGCGTTGTCTTCAGGTTCTTCTGCTGAACAGCGCGCTCATCGTCGGTCAACGTTGGATTTGTGGCGATCGTATTGTGATCGTCGTCAAGCATGGCTGCAACAGAGTTACGATAGGCACGCCAGAAGTCGTAGTCACCGAACGTCACGAACGGTGTTCGCTCCAACCATTTCTCGATCAAGTCGTGTAACGACGGGTCTTGCTCGGACCGCGCAACGCGATCTTCGTCCGGCCGAGACAGGCGCGACGAGTAGGAGGCGCCCGCATATCGAAGTCGATCATCAACGCGAAGCCCGAGCTTGTTCTCAATCAGTCGAAACTGAACACTCTGAAATCCCGACGCCGGAATGAGATAGTCCCGAAAGTCGAGAAAATCGAGCGGTGTCATCGTCTCCACGATGTCGATCTGCTGAACAAGCACGCGCTGAATCTGACTGATCCGGTTAAGGTGCGCTACGGCCCGACCTACGGCCTCCTCCTCCACCGGGACCTTTCCGAACAATGCCAGCAGAGCGTCAATCTCCCAGAGAATTAGTTTGAACCAGAGCTCGTACGCCTGATGCACGATGATGAACAACATCTCATCGTGAGCCGTGTCGTCTCGCCGCGCACTCTCGAGATGCTGAGAATCGAGGAGTCGGTCTAGATGAAGATAGTCGGCGTAGTAGAGGGGCCGATTGTCCGACATCATTGTTCTCCACGCACAGCGCTGCTATACCGATCGTTCGTCCTCGAGGATGTAGATCTGGTCGAGGTTGCGTGCAAGCTGTCCGTAGTCGAGCCCGTACCCGATCACAAAAAGATTCTTGATGCGAAAGCCAACGTAATCAAGCGGTGTTTCGACCGTAGTAGCCTCGTGCTTATGAAGCAACGTGACAGTTTTGATGGAAGCAGGCTTGTGATCCGCAATACGCTCAACAATGAACTGCATTGACAATCCCGTGTCCACGATGTCCTCGACCACAAGGACATGACGACCCGTAATGTCGGCGTCGATTTTCTTTAGCTCGTGAACAACTCCCGTTGAGATCTTCTTCGCGCCATAGCTTGACAACTTGAGGAAGTCTACTTCGCACTCGACGTCGATCGATCGCAGCAGATCGGCAAGGAACATGAAAGATCCGTTGAGCACACCGATCAATACCGGCACTTTATGCTGATAGTCTTTCGAGATTTGCTCGCCCAGCACCCGAACTCTCGCCTGTATGGTGTCCCGGTCCAGATAGAGCTTGAAGTTTTCGCCCCTACAGACGACAGTTTCGGTAGGGCGGGCGACGTTGGAGATGTTCATGCCGGCTTTTCTTCTTCGAACGGGAGTTTAACTTACGGGCGGGGACGCAAGATCGGAAGCGTCGCTCTCAATTACGCCGATGCAGGTCAGCATCAGGACGCGCTTTGTCTCTGTGCGGACAGCGAAATCCCCTGATACACGTACACCAGCGATCCATATGACGCGTCCATCATCGGATCTGACGACTCGAATTTGCTGCCTCACGTGATGAGGCACTTTGTTGGCGGTCAGGACGTCACTCACCTTTTGGGATCCAGACGCACCCAAAAGACTGATACGGTCTCCATCGCGCCAGCGGTCTAACAAGAGTCTTGGGCCCGCCATGTCTGCGTCGACAAAAGCAATTTTATTCGTGCCGGGATCAAGGGTCGGAGGAATGTCAGAAAGCAGGTCCGCTCGCACGGCGGTGGCGCCGGATATGGCCGTCGCACCGACAGTTAATAGCAGTGGAAGCGTCTCGTCCTCATCGTCATCTGTCTCTCGACTGAACAAAAGCACGTCGCGTTCCCGCGTCACCGACATGCCGACTGATTGCCAGCGACGACCGACCTGAGCATGTGCCAGTGAAAGAATTTCCAGCGCGCTCTCTCGTGTCCTTCGTGCCTGCGGGAAATGGGATCGAAGCACATCGAGGATCAACTGGGACCGCTTGACTTCAGACACGGACGCCAGTTCCTCCACCGAAACCGTGACCCGACCCGATGCGTCGACGGTAACGACAGGGCATGCCGTGCCTCCAGAGGACACTCGTGACATCTCTCTCACGATCCGCGCGGTTGCGGCGATCCTGCTTGTAACCTCCCGGCCAAAGTGACTCACAATGACTGGAAGAATCTCGTGACGGAGCGCAGTACGTCGATACTTCGGATCAAGGTTCGACGAATCCTGTCTCCAATCCAGTAGACGCTCACCTGCGTAGGCCAGAATGTCGCGTCGGGTCGTCTTCAGCAGTGGCCGTATCAACTGTACGTTGGACCCTTCCACGATCGGCCGCGCGAACGGCATTCCGGCCAGCCCGGCCAGACCCGTGCCGCGGAACAGGTGTGAAAGCACGGTCTCAGCCTGATCGTCTTCGTGATGAGCCACCGCGACGAACGGTGCTTTGTGGCGTTCCGCGATCCGGCACATCTCATTGTAGCGAAGGTCACGTGCCCATTCCTGAACCGAGCTGCCGGTTTCTTTGTCCGATGGCTCGAATCTCCGGATGAGAACCTCCACGCCAATTGACTTGCAAAACTTGTCAACGAACGCCTCGTC